>CAMAWO010000258.1 GCA_945861925.1 Bifidobacterium breve
CTGCTCGAGCGGCTCCGCGATCTCATCGTGCTCCAGCATGTTCCGCACGCCGTCGAGGTGAAGCTCATTGACGCGCCCGAGGATCAGGTGGCACGCGAGGTGGTGCAGGCAGCCGCCTTCGGTGCCGCCGAACTCGCTCGTGCGGCCGATGTCGTAAGCGAGGCACTGAGCGACCTTCGAGGTGCCACTGCCCCGAGGCTCCATCTCGAACTGATGGCGGCCCGATTGCTGCTACCGGCCTCCGACGCAGATGAGCGCGGCACCCGCGCGCGTCTCGATCAACTTGAGCGGCGGATGACGGCTCAGCCGTTGCTGGTGGCACCTGTCGTCCCAGGGATCCCCGGCGTCGTCGTAGAAGCGCCACCTGCACCGGTGCAGGTCTCGCAAGACAAGCCAGCGTCTCCCGGGCGTGCGCCGCGCAAGCTCTCCGAGGTGACAGAGAAGTCAGTGCCGCAGGCGCAGGCGCCCCCCGCAGTCGTCGCCACCCCACCGGCCGTCCAGACTCCGGCTTCTGATGAGGGAGGGCTGGCTGAGATGCGGTCGATGTGGCCGGCGGTGCTCGATGCCCTCAAGACCTACTCAAGGGTGGCCTGGATGGCGTTCGCGAACTCAGCACCGATCTCGCTCTCCAGCGGTGTGCTCGCGGTGGCGATCGACAGCGCTGGTACCGCCATCAACATCCGGTCGAGCGGCCATGATGAAAGGCTTCGCCAGGCGATCCTCGATGTCATGCGCCGCGACGTCAATATCGACGTCGTGCTTGCGCCCAACGCGAGCGGGGCGGCGGCTGCTGCTGCGTCCGCCGCTCCCGCCTCGGCGACGACCCAGGAGGCCCCAATCGCCGTCGTTGTTTCTCCCGTAGATGCGGATACCCCGAGCATCGACGACGAGGATGCGGTCGACGAGAGCGGTGTCGACCTCGTCATGCGCACCCTCGGTGCAACGCAGATCGGTGAGATATCGAATTGATGTACGAAGGGATCGTCCAAGACCTCATCGATGAACTCGGCCGACTGCCGGGCATCGGGCCAAAGAGCGCGCAGCGCATCGCGTTCCACATCCTGGCCGCGGACCCGGCCGACATCCTGCGGCTGGCCGATGCACTGCGCGAGGTGAAGGAGAGGGTTCGGTTCTGCAGCATTTGCGGGAATGTCTCGGAGGAGGAGCAGTGCCGGATCTGCCGCGATCCGCGCCGTGACCTTACCTGCCTATGCGTTGTCGAGGAGTCCAAGGATGTCGTGGCGATCGAGCGCACCCGTGAATTCCGCGGGCGGTACCACGTGCTCGGTGGCGCCATCAATCCGATCGAGGGCATCGGCCCTGACGACCTGAGGATTCGTGAGCTCATGGCCCGGCTGGCCGACAACACGGTCACCGAGGTCATTCTTGCGACCGACCCAAATCTCGAGGGTGAGGCGACCGCCACCTACCTAGCGCGAATGATCAGCCCGCTCGGGATCGCCGTGTCGCGCCTTGCCAGTGGATTGCCTGTGGGTGGCGATCTCGAGTATGCCGACGAGGTGACCCTTGGACGGGCCTTCGAGGGCAGACGACGAGTCTGAGCGATGACGATCGAGTGTCGGATGATCACGATCGCCAAATGGGGGGCTAGCACCCCATTTCACGACGATAGGACCCGATTTGATGGTGGTGAATTGTCCCATTCAGGGGATGGTTCTATCTTTAGGCTCTGTCGGTTCCTTTTTTCATAGGAGTGTTGCACGTGAGATCCCGGGCTTCGCATCGAATCATGGTCGCGGCGATAGCACTGCTAGCGACGCCCTTGGCACTTGGTCTATCGCTCGTGATTCCGGCGGGGATGAGTCCAGCGACCGCAATCAGCACTGAGGATGAGCCGGGGGCGCCTGCCGATGAGCCGGGGGCGCCTGCCGATGAGCCTGCGGCTGACCAGGAACAGGAGCCGAATCCTGACGCTGCGGACGAGGCTGCGGACGAGGCTGCGGATGAGGCGGACGAGGCTGCGGATGAGGCTGCGGACGAGACGGATGAGGCTGCGGATGAGGCTGCGGACGAGACGGATCAGGCTGCGGATGAGGCTGCGGACGAGACGGATGCCGCTGCGGATGAGTCTGCGGACGAGGCTGAAGTCCCCGAGTCCACGCAACCGGAGGTCGAAGCTCCCGATACTTCGGCGGGGTCGGTCGTCCTCACTGTCCGTGGATCGATCGGCACCCCCGCTGGCGATGTGGGGATCGTTGTTGATGGCAGTGGCGCCGCGCCCGGGGCTCAGTACTCCCTTTGGGTGTTCTCGCAGCCGCAGCTCCTCACGAGCGGTGCGGCTGATGCCGCGGGCTCATTCGCAGCGTCCGCCCAGCTCCCCTCGAGCTTGACGCCCGGCGATCACACCGTGGTCCTCGAGACGACCGGGTCCGATGGACAGGCCCTCAAGTCGGCGACCGGGATCACGATTGGCGGTGACGGGACGCTTCAAGGGGTCGTTCAAGGCGTTGACGCATCGCAGCTGGTGGTTCCGAAACTCTCCGACAACCCGAAGGCACCCAAGTACGCGCCCGTCGCGCCCCTTGACAATCCCGCCGCCGTCGCAGCGACTGCGATAGCTGGACTCACCGTCGCAACGGTGATCGGTGTGGCTGGCGGGTCGTCCCAGGGCGGCAATTCTGGCGGCGGTGGCTCGAATGGTGGCGGGTCTGAGGGCGGGGGAATCGACGCCGAGGTGCGAAGGCGAAAGGGCCTACGTGGCCAAGAGAAGGGTGCCGGTAGCGAGGAGAATCAGTCGTTCGTACCAAACGGCCCGGCGCGGGGTGACAACTCGCGCCTGTATCGAACCCCTGGGCTGGGGCTCGTCGATCGACTCTCCTTTGCATCCATTGTCGTGATGTCATCCAAGAGCCCCCTGGCGGCAAGATGCTTCGGTGACGCTGCTCCGCTGCGCGCCATGTTCGGAAGCATCAGCCTTGTCGTGCCGATCGCCGGAGTCATCCTCGGACTCGTCGCAGGGTTCTCCGTCGACGGCATCGCGCAGCCTGCGGCGGTAGGACTGATGATCGCCCTCATCGCGATTGGCATCCTCGATGCCTTCGCTGGGCTCCTCGCTGCACTGATGTTCTCGATGGTCGTCGTGTTCTCCGGAGGCATCATCGACGCGGCCAGCGTCCGAACGCTGGCCGGCGTGGCGCTCCTCATCGTCGGGCCGGGAGTCATCGGCGGCTCGTTCCGTGATATCCGGCGGGCAACTGTTCAGGGATCGGTCGAATTGTGGGAGAGGCTCACCGACCTCATCGTCGTGCCATTGCTCGGGGCATGGGTCACGTTCAACATCGCAGGAGCCCTGCCCGGGCTGGGTGGCAGTGCGTTCCCGATCGCGGACGAAGCCGGGCTCCTTGCCGTTGTGGTGCTCGTGGGCCTCGTCCTGAAGATCCTCGTGGAGGACGCGGCCGCGAGGTGGTTCCCTGAGCGGTTGGAATCGATCACTCCGAGGGAACGTGACGAAGCCCCCTCGGGCCAGCGGATCGTCTCGGCCCTGCTGCGGGCTGGCACATTCGCTTTCATCTCTGCTGCCTTCGTCGGAAACGTCTGGCAGTTGTGGGTGGCCTCGCTACTCTTCCTCATCCCGGCGCTCTGCGAGATCATCGCGGATAAATTCCCGAACTCGGCTCGCCTCTGGCAGGTGCTTCCCGAGGGGGTGCCGCTCGTAGGGGTCATGCTCATCGTCGGCTGGGTAGCTTCTGCGCTGCTCGTTGGGGCACTGGGTGAATCACCTGAGTATGCGCAGACGATGTTCGTCATTCTTGCCGTTCCCGGATTCCTCCTTGCGCTGCTCGGATTGATCGGCCGCGAACCGGACGAGGGCGACACGAGGTGGTACCAGCGAACCCGCATGACCAGTCCCTACCGAATCGGAGGGGTCCTCGTGCTCCTTGCCACTTCCTACCTTGCCTTGAACGCCTAGGGCTCCTGAACCAAAAGCCGTAGCCTGTGCACCACTCGGTGCGAATCATTGGAGGAATGCATGTCTACCAAGTTCACGGTGCAGCAGCGCCTGCGCTACCGGATCGACAACATCCTCGCCCGCGGCGTTGGCATGGTGCTGCTATGGCTGGGGGTCCTCACTGCCCTATTCGTCATCATCGTTGCTGGCATCATCCAGATAACCGGCATCGGCCCATCGGACAGCAGCACCTCGTTGACCGAAGGCATCTGGCTGGCGATCACGCGTTCGCTCGATCCGGGAACCTTCAGCGGCGACGAGGGCGACAAGTTCCGTCTCGGAATGCTCGCGGTCACCCTCATCGGCATCTTCCTCGGCGCCACGATCATCGGCATCATTTCGAGCGGCATCGACTCCCGGCTCGAGACCCTCCGCAGGGGTAAATCGGCCGTTGTGGAGGTCGGTCACACCCTCATCGTCGGCCGAAGTGACAAGCTCAGTGTCGTCATCTCTGAGCTTGTCGAGGCGAATCGAAGTGAGCGTGGTCATGCGATCGTGGTCCTCACTGCCGATGATCCGGTTGAGGTGCTCGACGAAGTCCGCCGTGATGTGCAGGATCTTGGATCCAGCAGACTCGTTATTCGCAGCGGAGTCCCCACCAGAGTCAATGACCTCGCGAAGATGAATCCGCAGGACGCGAAGTCAGTCATCGTCCTGAGTCCTGATGATGCCAGCGCCGGGGCCTATCTCGTGAAGGTGGTCCTCGGACTGAATCAGTTGATCCCGGCAGAGAGCGAGACCACGATCATCGCTGAGACCAGCGACGTGGAGGTGGCGGAGGCGCTCAAGGAGTCCGTCGGCAAAAGACTCATCACGATCATCCCGTCATCCATCGTCGCGAGGATCACCGCGCAGGTCTCGCGCACGTCAGGTCTAGGTGCGGTGTATCAGGAACTGCTCGACTTCGACGGCGATGAAATGTACATCGTCCCAATTCCCGATCGCTGGGTCGGTGCATCATTCGGGCAACTCACGTTGGCGAGCAGCAGC
>CAMAWO010000259.1 GCA_945861925.1 Bifidobacterium breve
GCCACCACCTTGCAGGCATACAACACGTTCCCTGCACCGAGGCTGGGCAAGAGGGATCGCGCGACGCTCGAAGGGGCTGCCCGCACCGTCCTGGTGTCCCGCTCCCACCTCATGGCTGGGTCGCTCGCCGACCTATACGCCGATCTGCCGGAGCAACTCGCGTGGGCGCACGCAGAACTCGACACGGCTGCCGACCGACTGCTGGGCATCGCAGACGACGCAGACGACGAGCAGGCCGCCGCCGTCCTGGTCAGCGCTTTCGCGGCACTCGCGGCGTAGCGATCCTCTTCGCCAGTCTCGGTCCCGTGATCGAGACGACCTGCCCGTACGCCTCCATCGGGGCGCGGACACGACCCTGGTTGACGTGGGCGTAGTAGACGCTCATCGCCTCGCTCGAATGCCCGAGCACCGCCATCACGGTGCTGATCGGGATGGCGGGCTCAAGTTCCGCCAGCAGGATTGCCGTGATGTGGCGCGTCAGATGCGCCCGCCACGGAGTGATGCCGAGACCGGTGAGCAGGGCATTCCAGTCGTCGTTGTCATCATTCAACGTGACGACGTTGCCATTGGGGCGAACGAAGATCAGGTCCGAGTATTCGGGCTTTCGGAACTCAAACCCAGGCTCGCCGGTCATTGCCTTCCATCGCTCCCGCTGGCGGCGAAGGGCGGACACCCAGGGTTCGCTCAGCGGAATCGTCCGGGGCTTGCGGTTCTTCGGCCACGCCTTCACATGCAGGCCCGGACCCTTGTCCCACGCCAACTGCTGGTCGATGATCAGTTTCGGATCGTCGCCATCGAGTCCGCGCACGTTCCTCCATGGCAGGCCAAGCCTCTCCCCGCGACGCAGCCCCAGGAAGGCGAGAAGCCAGCGGGCCTCGTCGGGGTCGTCGCCCGACTGAACCGCGTTCATCACCCTGCGGCCCTCGACCAGCACGGCGTCGATGTCGTCCTTCGGCGCCTCCTTGCGGGGCGGCTTCACGGCCTCCAGGGGATTGACCGCGACGTAGTGCTGGCGCACTCCGTACTTCAGGCATCCCGAAAGGGCCATGTAGATGTTGCGCCGGGACTTCGCCTGCAGGACGAGCCTGCCCTGGTCGTCGGTCTTCTGGGCGAGGGTGTGATTGAAGAGCGTGAGAAGGTCTTCTTCACGCAGGGAATCCAGCCTGCGGTCCCCGATGTACGGCAGGACGTGGTGCTCGAACATGCTCTCGTACTTCCACGCCATCGTCGCCGAGACCGCGCCGGCCTTGTTGTTGCTGTTCCATTCGGCGAACAGTGTCCGAACGGTCGCCTTGCCGGAGAGGCGGGTCTTCCCGCGCCTGGATTCGCCCTTCTCGAACGCTTCCCAGTTCTCCCCGAGCCGCTTCAGTGCCTCCGTCCTGGACTTTCCGCTGCCCGTCACCCGCTTGCGGCTCAGGCCCCTGGGGAGCAGTTCAGCGGGCACTTCCCGGCTCGCCTGCCAGTAGCGGTACTTGATCCGCTGGCCGTCCGAGTCGGCGTAGTAGCCAACCTTCTCGGACAGGCCGCCGTCCCTTGCCGTGCGCTTCGCCGCCATCTGGAAACCCCTCCGTGGAGGCAAATTACATTACAACATCACATTACAACATCGTGAGGCAAGAAAAGACCCCTTCCCCTCACGTCCTGTGAGGAAAAGGGGTCATTCGTGGAGGTGCCGGGAATCGAACCCGGGTCCGTCCAGGATCCTTCCGTTCTTCTACGTGTGTAGCCGCGCTATCGCTTCTCGGCCCCGGTGCTTCGTGCGGCACTGCACCGGGCGGCCCAGTCACTGTTTAGCTTTCCGCCCGCTCCCGTGACCGGAGCGATTGGTGAGTCCCCTAGCGACGTCAGACCCCAATTCGGGGACGCATTGGGCTGACGGCTGATCTATGTACTACGCCGCGAGGGCGTAGGACTCAGCAGACTGCGTATTTTTGGCAGTTATTTTTTGTCAAGGATTCTTAACGAGATCACCTTGATTCTCGACACGCTTCTCCGGTCAAACCATCTGTCCGTCGAAACCGTTCACCCCCTGTTGAGTTTTCAAATGCGTAACGCATGCGATGGTACGCCCCCACTGCCGCACGGCCAAAATCGCGGCGCGCTGCCCCTTTTTCTGCTATCAGACCGAAACCGGGGATGAGTTCCTCTAAGGTCACAATGTCATCCTGTGGCAATGGGCCGCGGGATCATCTCCCCGGAGGAACCATGGCAGGCATCGGTGCACGTCCGTTCGGCGTCACGCTCGTAGGCATCATCATCATCATCGAAGGCATCCTCGCCCTCCTCGCGGCAGTTGTCGCGCTGCTCGGCATCGGTGACGGGTTCACGTCGGCCATTTTCGCCGCCCTCGTGTCCGGGGTCCTGGGACTCATCTACCTGGCGGTCGCCAAGGGAATCTTCGATGGCAACAACGGCTCGCGACTGATCGTGGCGATCATCAGCGTCATCAACGTCATCGTGGGCGTCTTCAACTTCCTCAACGGCGGCATCATCCAGATCCTCGTCGGCATCATCGTCCTGATCCTGCTGTACTCCGCGAAGTCCAAGGTCTTCTTCGGCTAGAACACTGTTCCCGAATCGGCCTCGAGGCCGAGGGTGGACCCTCCGAGCGGTCGCGCGAGGGGACGGCGCACGTCAGCCGACTCCTTTGCACGGCCGCTCGGCCGTTTTTACCGCAGCGGTCCTCAGACGAGCTCGACCCCTGCAACGCCCGCAGCGCGAGCAAGGCCGGCATCCAGCGTCGCCAACGGTTCCCCCGAAACCATGGCTGCGTTCAGATAGAGGGCGTCATAGGCCGTCAGTTGAAAGCGGGTCGACAAAGCGAGGAGTTCAGCGGGCGTGGGATCTTCAACAACACCCATCGGGAGCTGCACGATGTGGTGCAGCATTTCAGCTGCCTGAGCCGCGCTCATCCGACCGTTCGTCTGCTGTCGCGCAACGAAGTTGACGATCTCAGCCCGCCATATGGTTGGTACCAGCGCGACGTGCTCGTCAAACAGGCTGCGCTTTCCCATCGCGGTTGGCTCGTCCTGCGGATCGGGGAAGAACCAGGCGATCGCCAGCGACGCGTCGAGGATGAACGCCTTCACACCCGACCCTGGGTAACTTCGTCCTTGATCTGCTCCTGAGTAAACGCGATACCACCCGCACCCAACACTTCGCGGCGCTCATCGACACGGGCCCAGAAGTCGCCCCAATCCCGGCGACCCCGGACGTCATCCACGGGCACGAGACGAGCAACCGGACGGCCATGCTTGGTGATGGTGATCGACTCCCCTCCCTCGACGCGAGCAAGGAGTGCTGCGAGGTAGGTCTTGGCTTCAAAGGCGCCGACGGTGCTGGAGGGGGCCATACCCAGACACTACCGTTCCAACCAGTTGACAACCAGTTGCGTGGCCCGATGCCCACGTCCACTCCCCGCGACGTCAGTCACGAGTGCTCGTCGCACAGCCCACGGGCACGCAGGTAGTCGCCGACGAGGAGGGCCACGTCCTCGCGCAGCATCCCCGCCCCCCAGACCTCGTCCACGATGTCCCAGACTTGTTCAAGCCGGACGAGTTCGAGCACCTGGCACAGAATCCAGATGTCCTGTAGGTCGCGGTCATAGCGCCCAGCACGCACCTTCATCGCGAGGAGCCTGCGCGGCGATGCCACATTCACGCTCAGGCCCGGCCAGGCGAGCGCCTCAATGCGATCGGCGTCGAACGACCGCGGTAGCAACGGCATCACCCGGGCACTGAGCCAGTCGGCCGGGAGGTCGCGATGTATGGCGGCCATCTCCCGGGCTTCGGCTTCGATGGCCGCCATCGGCTCACCCACAGCGTCGATATCCCGCGTGACTCGCAACCGGTCGTATGCCAATGCCATGGCCGTGCCACCAACAACATAGAGATCGGCCTCGAGCCCGCGGGCCTCAAGGCGACCGGCCAGCTCACCGAGCAAGGCAACAATCCGCTCACGATCCAGGAAACCATTCATGTCGACTCTAGGATCTGGCGGCCCATCATCACTCCGCGCGCACGGAAGGCCGGCGGACTATCCCTGAACGCGAGGGCTCTCAAGGATTCCACTTCACCTGCGGCACCCACCCACCACGTCTCTTTGAGGTAGCGGTCCGGCTGGCGCGTCCAACTGGGGGTGGTCTCGAGACCGTATCGACGACAGAGTTCGACGGCCAACGCACCGAGGAGCGCGTCCCAACGCTCCGACCCCGTCGCACCTGGGCACGCAAGGAAGAACCTGCGATCGTCGACGGCAACCAGTCGAGCGAAGTCGTCAGCGGCTTGGATGATCAGGCGAAGCATGTCGACCTCGTCAGCGAGCACCGAGACATCTGTGTGCAGGGCTGCGGCCGTGCTCGCCAACGTTGCCGGCCACCCTTCGGCATAGGATGAACGGGCTCGCAAGCAGGTGAAGGATTCGATGCGATCGCGAATATCTTGGCCGATCGCCAATTGGCCACATTCAAGGGCACGCACAGTCGCCTGCCCGGTCCCGAGGAGCCCTGCTGCCTCGGCCTGGGTCATCCCGAGTCGGTCGCGCGTCCGCACCAGACTCTCGGCCACCGACATGCCTCGAATATATCGAGCCGATCGCGATTTCGGTGGCGTCATCAATAGAGGCTCTGGACGGAATTACCTGACCCGGCCCAGGAAGCCGAAGGAGCGCCTACTCGTGGCCCTTTGATCGGCGGCCGGTTGCCCGGTCGGTCTCGCGCTTCGACTCGCGCTCGGCAATCGCCTGCCGCTTGTCGTAACTCTTACGCCCGCGGGCCAGGGCGATTTCGACCTTCGCGTAACCGTCCTTGAAGTAGAGCGAAAGGGGCACGAGGGTCAGGCCCGTCTCCTTGGTCTTGCCCGCAATACGCCGGACCTCCTCCTTGCGGAGCAGTAACTTTCTCGGACGTCGCGGCTCATGATTCGTCCAGGTTCCCATGACGTACTCCGGAATATGGAC
>CAMAWO010000260.1 GCA_945861925.1 Bifidobacterium breve
CTACGGCCAGCGGGCAGCGGCTGCCGGTTTGCCCGGGATCTCAGCAACCAATCGTGTGGTGGCTGCGACGAACGGTGGTGGCATTCGCATCAACTCATTGCCTGACACCGGCGTTGCAGGTTCTATCTCCCGCGCCATGACCTTCAGCCTGCTGCCCTTCGACAACCGTCTGACGGTTGTGCAAGATCTGACGGCCACCCAACTGAAAAGCATTTTCGAGCGCTCCTGCTCGATCAGCACATCGGGTGGAGGCCAGTTCCTGCAGATCGCGGGAATGAAGGTCACCTGTTCTCGAAGCGGAACGGCCCAGGTTATTTCAACTCCAGTGGGTAATGCCACCGCTGGCACGATCACTACCGAGGGAACGCGCGTTCGTTCGATTATCTTGGACGACGGAACAGCATTAGTTCAAAACGGTGTTCCGATTGCTACCGCACCAGTGGTGGATGTTGTCACGAACTCGTTCACTGCATCTGGGGGCGACAACTACGCAGCATTTGAAAGCGCCCCTCTAAAGGTGAACTTCGGAATCTCGTATGAGCAGACCCTCTTCGATTACCTGAACACCTTTCCACAGGTGAACGGTTTGCCCACGGTTCCCGGCAGCGACGCTCGCTACGCACCAACCGTCAACAGTCGGTTCTTCTGGGTGAGTTAACACTCAGGCTGGCTACAACCTCTATGCGGTCCCACGAATTCCGTGAGGAGTTCTGGGGCCGCATAGAGGTTTTTGGGTTAGCCCGGCGGCTTAACTCATTCTTGATTCAGGGAATTAAGGGTGTAGGTCCAGCTGCTGCTTGAAGCGGAACTCTTTGGTGCCCTCGCCCAATCTGCCCTCATGGATGGAGCCCGTCATCGTTGGTGGGCTGATGACCTTCGGCCCGTGTCCGGGGGTGCGCCCACATAAAAACTCAGATAGATGTTTTGGCCTCTGGTCATGTTTTTTGCCTCTCGAACGAACTCGTATCGCGTATGGGCGGGGTCCAGCGGCCCGAGGCGGCTCCATGGGAAGTTCGTTGGAATTGCTGAGGATCGCCAAGCGATCGAAGATGAGTTCTTTAGTCATTTCCGACTCTCCGCATGCCGGTAGCCCGCGGGTCAATACGGAGCCCTACCTCAGTCGAGCATGTCGACAAACCACCGGTTGCCTAGGGCAGCATCTGTACTCCAGCCTTGACGGCCGCCGCGGCAAGCCGGTCATCGAAGGTGGCGAGCGGCAGCCCGCGGCTCATGCTCAGAGCGAGGTAGCTGCCGTCGAACACGGTCAGGCCGGTCATTTGAGCGATCTCCATGAGACGAACTGGCTCGGGCTCGATGTGCGTGAGCGGGAGGCCAACGAGGCTTCGAAGGGCGACGACGGCGTCAGCCTCGGTTATCCTCCCGCGCCGAGTCGCGTTGTGGAGCGCCGACGCGACCTCGTAGGTCCACAGGCTCGGAACGATCGCATGGGTTTTCGTGAGCCGGCCCAGCATCGCCGCCGCACGCTTCGAGGTCTCGTCCGGCATTACGCACGCAAGGGCAACCGAAGCGTCAAGAACGAAGGTCACCAGCGCCTACCCTCGTCGATGAGGTCTCGAATGCTCTCGGGGCCGGGCAATGATCGACCCCGTATCTCAAGCAGGGCCGCAAGTGCCGCCTCGACCGAACTTCCGCCATCATCCATCGGGACGAGCCGTGCGATCGCATGACCCCGCTTGGTGATGATGACCTCATCGCCTGCGCTCACCTTGTCGAGCAGTTCGGACAGGCGCGTCTTCGCATCGAATACCCCAACCGTGATTGTCATACCAACAGTCTAGGTTGTTGGTATGACAGCAGTTGACTCCACGCCGCCGCTGAGGTGAGCAGATCCGACGAGGCTGCGTGCGCACGTGCCCTTTAGAGTCACCATCGTGGGGAATGATGGGAGCAAACGCTCCATCCGGATATCGATCGCCTGCGCGCTCATCGCCATGATCGCGGGCGTCACCGCGATCTGGGCCGCCAACGATGCGTCGTGGCCGGATGCCTCAACACTCGTGACGGTGGCGTTCAGCGACCAGATCGCGCCCCTTGCCGTGGCGATCGACCCCGGGTTCGACCTCGGTGGTGGCCAGGAGCATTACGACGGGGTCTACTACTATGCCATCGCCCTAGACCCGTTCGCGCTCGGGCCGGCCCATGACCTGATCGACATGGCGGGCTACCGCTACGGCCGGCCCATGCACGGCTGGCTCGCGTCGATGCTCAGTTTTGGGAATCACTCGCTCATTCCAGAGGCTTTTTTCTGCCTCTCGCTCATTGGCCTGGCACTCGGCGCATTCGCTGCCAGCCGTCTGTGCGTTCATTTCGGGCGGACGCCCTGGGGCGGGCTCGTCATCGCAATGAGCCCCGGCGTGCTCTTCGCCGCAACGGTTTCAACGACCGAGACCATGGGCGCAGCACTAGCCATCTGCCTTGTCCTTGCCTGGGTACGCCGGTGGCCGACGTGGTCAATTGCCCTCATTGCCATCCTGCTCAGCCTGTATCGGGAGCAACTCGTCCTCGTCATCATCGGGCTCCTCCTCTTCGAAGTCATCGATCGAATCCGCAGCCGCACCTGGCCAGGGCGTGACGAGATCCGGCGTGCTGGAGCGCTACTCGCCGGGCCAGCTGCTCTCGCCGCGTGGCTGCTCTACGCCCATGCGCAGTTCGGCACTTGGCCCAGGCCCGATGACCCGGGCAACCTCAGCCTCCCGCCAATGGGCTGGATCGAATCCTTCAGGGTGGCCTACGGAAGTCAGAACACTGGCAACCTTGTCGACCATCAGATCGGCAGCACGGCCCCGCCCTACCTCATTGCGCTTGCTGTTCTCCTGCTCGCCGCACTGTGGGCCGCACGCAGGGTCCGATCTCCCCTCGACACCATTCTCATCCTGCAGGTCATCTTGATGGCTAGCCTCGGCTGGCGAACGCTGGTGTTCCCGCACGAGATGTACCGGATCCCATCGCTTGCGATCCTCGCCGCTCTTGCCGTGCTCCTCCTACCACGGGGATCCGGCATCAGTCGCGAGTCTTCATCGCCCGACCCAGTGAGTCGATGAGCGACGAGGCAGTCACCGGCTGACCCTGCGCCCCTGCCAGATTTCCCGCCCGTCCGTGCAGCCAGCACCCCGCTGCCGCTATTCGCGCAGCGTCGTCGACCCCGTTCATACCCCCGCGGGCCTGTGCCTGTCCCAAGAGAGCGCCGATAATGCCGCTCAGCACATCGCCGCTGCCCGCGGTTGCGAGCACGGGACCGCCTTCGACATCGACGAAACAGGTACCGTCCGGGGCGGCGATGACCGTGCCCGGGCCCTTGAGTACGACAACAGCGCCTTGCTGCCTCGCCATTACACGGGCCGCCTCGAGGCGTCCTCGCCCATCAACAACGCCTCCGAGGCGGGCGAACTCCCCGTCGTGGGGCGTGAGGATCGTGACGGCGCCCCGCTCGCGCACGAGCTGTTGCAGCCCTTCGCATTCAGCAAGGATCGTGAGCGCCCCGGCATCGAGCACGACCGGCACGCTTGTTCGAAGACACGCCTCAACTGCATCATGATCGCGATCCCCGGGGACGAACCCCGGTCCGCATACCCACGTGGTGACCCGCGGGGCATCAACTCGCGCGCTGGCAACAACCTCCGGGTGCTGCGCTACAACCATGCGAGCAACCCCGTCGACCCGGTCGAGGTACTGCACCATGCCGACCTGGCCGCGCAGCGCCGCCCCAACGCAGAGCAGGGCCGCCCCCGGGTATTCGTCACTGCCCGCAGCGACTCCGACGACCCCTCGGCGGTACTTGTGGTCATCAAAGTCCGGGCCCGGGATCTCAGCCTCGACATCGCCCTGGCGCATGGCTCGTATTGCCGGCACGCCAAGGGAATCGGCGATACCGATGTCGATGAGCCGCACCTCACCCGACAACGCCTTACCTGGAGCGATGAGATGCCCCGGCTTGAATGCTCCGAACGTCACGGTGAGGTCTGCGTCGAAGGCCACGCCGAGAACCTGACCGGTGTCGGCATCGACCCCGCTCGCTAGGTCAACTGACACCCGGATCGCCTTCGCCGCATTGAGGAACGGGACCATCTCCGCAGCAGGTCCCCTCAGGGCTCCCCGTGCCCCGATACCGACGAGTCCGTCAATGATGACGCCTGCATCGTCGATGACCGAGCGTGAGCCTGCTGCGTCCCAAACGGAGAAGCGACCACCCGCCCGCCTCATCGCCGCCAATCCCTCGAGGTGAACAGCCGCTGTGGTGCCGAGCGCATCGACCCGCATACCCCGGCGAGCAAGGAGGGCGCCGGCGAATAAGGCGTCGCCACCGTTGTTTCCGGAGCCAGCGGCGATCACGACGCGGGTGCCGACAACCGATCCGGCGAGCATTCGCAGGATCTCAGACGCGAGACCGGCCGAGGCCCGGTCCATCAGCACGCCCGACTCAAGTTCGTCAGCGTGAACATGCTCCGCGGCGATAACCTCCGCGACCCGGTAGGCATTGATCACGATACGACCCCCTCCGCCACGACGTAGGCGATTGCATGGCCGCCGTCGTGGCTCAGTGAGAGGTGCCACCTGCTGATGCCCAGCGCCCGGGCCGCCTCATCGACAGTTCCGGTGATCCGCAGGTTCGGATTGCCGTGATCATCGGTCGTGACCTCACAGTGATGCCACTGCAGACCATGGGTGCGCACGAGCACCTTGGCCACCGCCTCCTTGGCCGCGAATCGCGCGGCGAGCGACTGAGCGCTTCGGCTGCGACCATCGCCGCCTTGCGACTCGTCCGACGTGAAGATTCGATCGACGAAGCTGGGAGTCCGTTCAAGAACCGCGGCGAATCGCGTGATATCGACGATGTCGACCCCGATACCGACGACCGAGGTGGGCAGGTGCTCCATCACCTACTCGACGGTGACGGACTTTGCCAGGTTGCGCGGCTGATCGAC
>CAMAWO010000261.1 GCA_945861925.1 Bifidobacterium breve
GATTCACCGATCCAAACCCTGGTGCCTACCTGCTCACCTAACTCGCAGGCTCAGCAATCCACGCCTTCACGGGACGTGACCACAACAGGAGGGCGCCTACAAGCGCGGCGCCCTGAACCACCACCATGAACAGGACAGTGTCTTCCTGAATGGCTGATCCCGCGCCTTCAGAGAGAAGCGGAATGAACGACCCAATGAAGGCGATCACGGCCGTGATGGTGAGGGTGAGTCGAACGCCCGGACGAAGGGCCCCCTGCCAAAGAAGGATGCCGAGAAGAATGAAGACCGTGGCGACAACGGCGAAAACGGAGGTCGCCAGCGCCATCCACTCGTGGACATCAAAGCTCGATGCCGACTCAAGTCCGGAAACGGCTTGATATTCGCTGATTCGGGTATCGATGGCCGCGAAGTCGCCTGAGTAGGAAATCTGGAGCAGGGAACTTGAGGCGTACGCCATTCCTGCCACAATTGCGCTGCAGGCGGAGAATGCGACCTGCCACGGTGCCTTTGCGATGCTCGACATTTCATGTACCTCTTCTATTGGCCGAAAGGCAGCGCCCCCGGAGTTCCACCGCAAGATGGATTGAGGTGCAGCGGTGGAGGCAGGCCTCACCCTAGCCGCGGTCGCCGGATCCCTTGCGAGTACCGGTGTCGTCCGGACCGAAGCACCAAGATCGACGTCACCGAGACCCTCGCCGCATTTCCATCAGCGTGACGAGGCGGCTGGCGCAGCGGCTCAGTAGGCCTCGCTGCGCTTTGCGACCCTCAGCGCGCTACCTCGTAGTCGCGGATCCGGCAGTCCGGATAAATCCAGCGGATACGCGGCGATGCGCCTTTGGACCGGCGGGTCAAGTCCCCCGAGGGCGCTGTCCGTGAGACCGAGATCGGCCAAGAGATCGCCGAAAGGTCATCTCTTGCACCCGCAATCCTCGACGGCGCGCATTCCTTCGTTGGCTGCGTACCTGTCTTCCAAGTCCTAGAGATGGGCACGGATCACTTCTGGGACTTAGAAACGTTTGGTCCCTCCGGTGCGACGGGACAGCGCGTCGCAGTTAATGCAGCACTCTTGCGCCTGGCAATCACGGGGTCCACGGAATCGTCCAACGAGACTGGATTCTTCAGATCACGATCCGGAGTTCATCGAGTACCGCCGTCAGGGATATGCCGGGCTCCGGATCATTTCCGGGGTGTTTCGGCCGGCCACGTCAGTCGCTTCGGTAGACATCTGAGCCATGATCGATGCGATTCATCCCGCCACCCGTACCAACTCGCCGCGATCCGTCAATGCAGCAGTTCCGCTTACGGCCATCAGTACTCTTGCCGCTGGAATAATCCCTTGACCTCAACGACTGCCGCGGGGGCAGATCCGTCGTCAGCGCCGGCCGCCTCGGAATCGGCGGCTGACGGCAGCGCCGAGCACAGCTCGGACCTCATAGATCCGAATCCGTTCGCCTCTTGTGCTGCGATGACATATTCCGTCAACGCCGTCCACTCATCAACGGTGGAGCCGGGTGCGAGACGCACACTAGCGGCGGCCTCTGCCGCAAGCTCGTCATCCGTCAGCGGCGCGTAGAGAATCCTGCAGCGCTCTGCATTCACCTCAGGGGTCCGTGCCGCGAACCGCTCTCGGTAGGTCGACGGGTCGCTATCCCTGACGATGTCAGACCAGTCCGTGTCCGGAATGCCGCCCGGACGGGGCGGATCGAACTGGGATACCGAGGCACTCGCCGTCGTGCCTGCCGCCGGCGACGTCTCGGCAGTCGAGACGCCACCGCAGCCGGCAAGCATGATCGTGACGATCAATGCGAGAGAACCTCCTACCGAAACCGCCCTTAAAGTCCTCGTCACTGAATGCCTTTCCTCACGCTACAGAAACTGCAGGATTTACGTGCGCTGACCACCGTGTCGACTCCCGCAACGGTCACCGCGATACGACAGTAACGCCATGCCAAGCCAGAGTTGCGATGTTCACTGGAATCCGCCAGCGCGGACACGCGATACGTTGATCTGGAGGCAGACCTGTGCAGCAGGGCCTGCAGCCTGGTGGCCCCGGCCTGCTCATCGCGACTAGCTGGTGATCGTGACCCGAGCGTGTTGGGACTCAACCTGCTCGACAACCTCCGAGACCCGGTTTTTCACTTCAGCAAGGGGCAACTGCTCAATGGCACTTCACCGAACGGCAGGGACCTACACACCCTCAATGAACACTGTGTCACCGCGCCTCACGACACTCAGTCGCGCAAGAGGGGCAAGCCCGCCGGGGCCACCGAGCGAAACACCCGTCACCGCGTCAAATGTGGCCCCGTGACATCCGCAGCGGAAAGCGTCGCTGAAGAGCGCCACGATGCATCCGGCGTGGGTGCACGCGGCGTCTAGGGCCATGAGTGAGGATCCCCGCCGCACGATGTACAGGTCCCGCGAGAGTCCGCGACTGTCGATAACCGACCATGCGCTCGTGACCCCGTCGGGGATGGCAGAGATGGGTCCTAGCTCACCCATCGCTCGCGTAACTTTCGCTTCCGATGGCTCCGCCGCAGGGGGCGTGGCGCTAGCGGAGGGCCGTGGCTGCTGTGGCACCCCCGGCACGGCAGCACCGCGGCGCCACACCAGCGATTTTCCGCGACGCACTCCGCGCCACTCATAGCCGTCGAACACGATTCGCTCGCCGACCCGACGCGGAGGGGACGTCGGTCCCGAGGAAGCGGCCGCACTCGCGGCAGGTACAGCCAGGAATGTCGCTGCAGCGAGGAATGCCCGTCGACCTAATCTGCGCACCACGTCATTTCACCCTCAGGGCGAGATCGCGTCAATGACGTCGAGTCGAACACCTCATGAAGATGGGGGGCACATCACGTTATGCGAATGCGTATCGCAGGTCATTGCCTCATGATGTTGGGATGAGTCGTCAACTCCCTGTTCCCCGAGTCGGTGACGAAGAGGGGTGGGTTCGTGAACATCTTTCAGACCTCGTCGATGGTGAAGTGAAGGCCAGCGGCGCGATTCGCGGGGGGCAGGAAGCAGCCGATACCGCGCTCAATGCCTTTGACGTGACGGGCTATGCCGCCGACCGCAGTGAGGTGTACCCGATCGGACGCCGCGGTGCATCGCGTCTCTCCCCCTACATCCGTCATGGCCTCATCTCGTTGCCGAGAGCTTGGAGCAGCGTCGCCCACGGTCCTGCCAGAGACGTATCGAAATTCCGTGACGAACTGCTGTGGCAGGAGTACGCACGCCACATGTACGCCCGCACGGGTGGAACGGCCTCGAGCATCCGATACGCCGTTACCGCACGGAGCGCGCCCCCAGATCCCAATTGGATTGAAGGCATGGCTTGCTTCGACCTCGTTGTCGGAGAACTGGAGCAGGACGGCTGGATGGTGAATCAATCGCGCATGTGGTTCGCCTCGCATTGGTCGGTACGTCATGGTCACGGGTGGCGCGATGGTGAAGACCTCTTCTTTCGTCATCTCCTTGACGGGTCTCGGGCTGCCAATCGACTGGGTTGGCAATGGACGGTCGGCGCGGGAACTGGAAAGGCCTACGGCTTCGCACGTGCGCAGGTTGAGCGTCGGGCACCAGGGGTATGCGGCAGTTGTGCCCTGCGCACGGCGTGCCCGATCCAGTCGTATCCAGACGACCCGGAGTTGCAGCGCGTACCAGCGCCGGCCGGGGTGCTCGGCGACCCGGACCCGAACGCGACTGCCGGCCCCGACGAGGCGATACCAACTGAATCCGTCAATCGCGTGTGGATCACTGCAGAGTCTCTCGGTGATGACGATCCCGCTATGTCGGCTCACTCTGATGCGCCCGTGACCTTCGTCTTTGATGAGGCACTTCTTGGACGTCTCAGGCTGACGGGCAAACGGCTGGTCTTCTTGACTGAGTGCCTTGCCGATCTCGCGACTCGCCGTGAGACGCAGATCTGGCGAGGTGATCCGGTCGACGTCCTGAGCGGCGGTGGCGTTGCCACCACCTATGCGCCAGTGCCTGGTTGGCGTCGCCGCGCCGACCTCATCAAGCCGAGCGCGGTGCACCCTTGGCCCTGGCTCGTCAAGCCCCATGGTGGGGCAGCCGGGTCCTTCTCAGCTTGGCGCAAAAACGCCGGTCGCGACAGGTAGACCTGCGTCTCCTCACAATTCCATCATTCTTGGATCCTTACGTGTTGCGAACATGATGCCCATGACCTGATCACGTTGTTGCCCAATGCTTCGTGTCATCCGGGAAGCGCCCGGACCCTATGACAGCAGGAGTGACCATGAGCATCACCCGAAGCACCATCGCGGCAGTCTCGATCACCGCTGGCATCGCCGGCGCCCTCATCATGTCCTCAGTCCCAGCGACTGCCGCACCAATGGACAACGTCAATTTTTCCAACCGTCAAGGCGGCGGCGGGTTCACCGTTCAATGCGATTTCAGCCACTCAGCGTCCGTCGACCCGATCGTCATGCCCGGCCACACCGGCATGAGCCACCTTCACGAGTTCTTCGGCAACACCACAACGAACGAGAACTCAACCGGAGCCTCACTCCTCGCCGGATCCACCACCTGCAGCGACTCCAACAACCTCTCCGCCTACTGGGTCCCCGCCCTCTACCAGGACGGCACCCGCGTTGCGCCGGTCTCCGCACGCGTGCACTACGAGGGCCGCGGCGCCAATGTCACCGCGTTCCCCGCAGGCTTCATGGCGCTGACCGGCCGCACCGACCAGAGCGCCGCCTGGGGCTGCGCCACCCGCGGCGCCCAGCCGACCTTCGGCACCAGCGTCGCGACCGTGCCGACCTGCGATCCCGGCTCACGCCTCGTTGCACAGATCACGTTCCCGCAGTGCTGGGACGGCACCAGCCTCGACAGCGCCGACCACATCTCCCACCTCGCATCCGCCACCGCAAACGTCTGCCCAAGCAGCCACCCGGTTCGCGTACCTCAGGTCACGCTGACC
>CAMAWO010000262.1 GCA_945861925.1 Bifidobacterium breve
CAATGGTGATGCTCTCGTCCAGGCTACTTGCGAGTTGGCCGTTGCTGGCCACCCGCGGCCATGGGTCCTGTGAGTTGACCAGTACGTTGTCGAGCCAGCCGTGGTATTGACCGCGGAACCGTAGGAACAGTCGTCGCCCCGTTGCTGCACGGGCCAGTCTGAAAGCCGCTTGCACAGACTCTGTCGATGTCATCCCGATACGGACCATGTCTGGCCAGCCCAGGGCATTGACCAGACCCTCTGCAGCCTCCAACTCGACCTCGGTCTGTGCGGCGAATGTCATTCCGGCGGCGATCGACTCTGTTACTCCGGCGACCATCCGGGGATGCGCGTGCCCAAGGAAGGCTGGTCCCTGCCCTAGGACGTAGTCGATGTAGTCCCGGCCCTCCGAATCCCAGAGCCAAGGGCCAGATCCGTGGGAGAAGTAGCGCTGGGCGACTTCCAGCCGAACATTGGAGTTGACTCCCCCTGGTACGACCCGCGCCATACGCTCAAACAGTTGCGCCCCAGTACGTTCCGATGGTGAGACCACGTCTTTGAACCCTTCTTGAACGATCTAGAAAGCCCGACTATAGGTCTGAACTGTGGGGGCGTCAACGTCGGACGGAGCACCAGCACACGCCGAGGCGATCAATGGTTGACGCCAGATCAGTAGGGGCCTATATTTTGCTGGAACGTTCAAGTGAGATCACGATTAGACTTCGATTACAGACGCAAGCAATCGAGTAGGACTCGGCTCAGTCAGACAACGATGTGAGCCTCCACGACTCGTCCATTGAGGAGGACTGATGCCCGCATATCGAGCCATTGTCACGGGCGCCTCGTCGGGCATTGGCTTGGCCACTGCGCGGCGCATCCACGCCGACGGCGGAACCGTGGCCCTGCTGGCAACGCGTGCGGCGGTACTCGACGGAATTGCAGCCGAACTTGGTGAGCGGGCGTTCGCTGTTCCGGTGGACGTATCTGATCCGGTGCAGGTCAAGGTGGCCATCGCGCGATGCTTTGAATTGTTGGGCGACGTTGACCTCGTCGTGAACGCAGCCGGGGTCGACGGACCGTCGGCTCTGCTGGACATCACCGATGAAAAGTGGATGCGCAGTATTGGGGTGAACCTCTCGGGGCCGTTCTACGTCGGCCGCGAGTCCGCGCGACTGCTCAAGGAGGGTAGCTGCATCATCAACATTGGGTCAGAACTTTCCTTCATGGGCATGGGGCTCTTCGTGGACTATTGCGCCTCGAAAGCGGGGCTGATAGGTCTCACACAGGCCATGGCCGCCGAACTCGCTGAACGGAAGATTCGCGTAAACGCCATCTGCCCAGGCCCGGTGGATACTCCCATGATGGAGTCCGAGATCGCTTGGTTCCCTAACCCAGACGAGGTTCGAAAGATGGCCGTTGATCGGGTCCCGCTAAAGCGGTGGGCGCAACCCGAGGAGATTGCTGACGCCGTCGTGTATATGGCCAGCGTGAAGTTCGCGACCGGCGCGGCATGGTCGATTGACGGTGGAACCACCGCCATCTGAGCAAGGCGATTGTTTATTCACACGAAACGAATTTCATACACATGACACGAGCGGAAGGAAGCACTGATGCGCGTTGAGGGAAAGATGGGCCTCGTAACCGGAGCCGCCTCTGGGCTGGGCTACGAGACGGCCAAATTGCTGGCAGCCGAAGGCGCCAAGGTGCTCCTTGTCGACATTGATGTCGAGGGAGGTGAGAAGGCGGCCGAGGAGATTCGTGGGGCTGGTGGTGATGCGGTCTTTCGGAAGGTCGATGTGACCGTTGAGCAGGACATTATGGATGGAATCGCCGATGTGCGTTCCCGCTGGGGCGGCTTCAATTACATGCACAACAACGCCGGTACTCAACTCGAAGTCCCGCTGCACGAGACCACGAATGAGGGCTGGGACCACATCAACAACGTCAACTTGAAGGCCGTGTTCTGGGGCATGAAGCATGCAGTGCTCGCAATGAAGGAGACAGGCGGTGGCTCTATTGTCAACACGGCCTCGGCGCTGTCGCTTGTCGGCGATCCCTTCCTTCCGGCCTACACGGCCACGAAGCACGGAGTACTCGGTCTCACTCGGGCGGCCGGTGCGGCCTACGCCCTCGATGGCATCAGGGTCAACTGCGTCTGCCCAGGCGACATGGAGACCCCAATGATCATCAAGTACTGGGAGGCCACCGGTGACCCGGAGCAGGCGAGGATCGACATGGGAGCGGCCTACCCGGCCAAGAAGATCGGGCATCCACGCGAGGTGGCACAGATGATCGTCTTTCTGATCTCTGACGACTCGTCCTATGTGAATGCCTCGGCGATGGTGGTCGACGGCGGCCTGCTCTCCAAGTGCTACTGAGGTCACGCGCATGAGCCAGTACGACGCAATCGTCATAGGTTCGGGCCATAACGGCCTCATCGCCGCGAACTACCTGCTCGACGCAGGCAAGCGAGTGCTCGTCCTCGAACGCAGGAGCCGGATCGGCGGCGCAACGGTAACCGAGGAGTTCCTTACGGGATTCCGTGCGTCGTCGTGCGCGTATGTGTCTGGGCTTCTGCATAAGAAGATCCTCAAGGATCTAGAACTGCAGAAGAACGGCCTGCATCTGTACCAAACTGATGTCGGCGCAGGAAACATCCTTCGGGATGGCCGAAGCCTGTTTCTGTACAACGAACTCGGCAAGACATTGCGGGGGGTCGAGGCCGTTGCGCCAGGGGAGGGCGAGCGACTCACGGCCTTCGGGCTGCGGCTGGAGCGTCTGGCGTCCATCCTCGACCAGTGGCTGCTGGTCGACGAGCCCCCGTCGCTGGATCAGGTCGTCGCGACGTTCATCGACTCCGGGGAAGAGGAACTCTTCACCGAGTTCTTCACCCTGAGCGGCCTTGACCTGGTCGACCGATACTTTGAGAGCGACATTCTCAAGGGCCTCCTCATGTTCACCGCGATGGTGAGCGTGTGGGGCGGGCCCAGGACGCCCGGCTGGTCATACGTATACGGCCACCACGCGATCGGTGAGTACGACGGGCGGATGGGGCAGTTCGCCTTCCCGCGCGGGGGTATGGGATCGATCGCCGAATCGCTGGCACGACGTGCGGTCGCCCTCGGAGCCACGATCGAGACCGACTCCTGTGTTGCCCGGATCAACGTCGTCAAGGACCGCGTCTGTGGCGTCACCCTGACTGATGGACGGGTCTTCGACGCGCCGTTCGTGCTCTCCGGGACCGATCCACAGCAGACCCTGCTGAGAATGGTCGATGGCGCCGACCTGCCAACCGAGTACCGCTCTGCCGCTCAGCGATTCGACCAGCGCGGATCGATGGCGCGGGTCCTGATCGCGCTCGATCGGCTGCCGGACTTCATCGGGCTTCCGCCTGGGGAGGGTCCCCAGCACCGGGGACTCACCATCCTCGGCTCTGAAGTGGAGTCGTTCCAGCGGGTCGGGGATGCGCAGCGATACGGCGAGTACCCGGACGACTTTCCGGTCGAATTCATCATTCAATCGGTGCACGACGACACGATGGCCCCGCCCGGCAAGCACGTTCTGTCGACCGGAATCCAGCAACTCCCGTTCGAGCTCAACGGCCGAACCTGGGACGACGAGAAGAACCGGTTCACCGAAAAGGTCCTCGACGTCCTACAGAGCTACTCGCCAGGCTTCCGCGATTCCATCATCGGGACGCACACGATCACGCCCCTCGACCTTGAGCGCGAATACGGGCTGCCCGGGGGCAACATCTTCCACGGCGCGATGACCCTGGGACAGATGTTCGACAGTCGCCCCCTTCCGGGGTGGGGTTCCTATCGAACTCCGGTCGCGGGCCTGTACCTGTGCGGTGCGGGCACGCATCCGGGCGGCGGTGTCATCGGCGCTCCGGGTCACAATGGGGCGCACGCACTGCTGCGAGACGAGGCCAACGGTGGCTGGGAGCGCTCGCGGGTGGGTGTCAGTAGCGCCGTGGGCAAGGCACCGCTCCTGCATCGCCTCATGTCCCGACCCGGCATCCGAAAGATGGGCGTGAAGTTGGCGCAGCAGCCGGTTATCGGAAAGGCCGCTGACACGTTCACCAAGCGCTGAGTCGATGCTCGAGTCAATCGCGTCAGTGTGACTCGCGACTGACATCGGAGCCACTCGATCCAAGCAGGAAATCGAGATCGGCTCCGGTGTCGGCCTGCAAGACGTGGTCGACGTAGAGCCTCTCCCAGCCGCGAGCAGGTGCGGCGAACGAGGCAGTCATGCGCTCGCTGGGCGCCCTGCGGGAGAGTTCATCGTCTGTGACATCCAGCACGAGTCGGCGTCCAGGCACGTCGAGTTCGATCCAATCGCCGTCTTCGACGAGAGACAGCGGGCCACCGGCTGCAGCCTCGGGGGTCACATGTAGCACCACTGTCCCGTAGGCCGTGCCGCTCATGCGGCCGTCGCATACGCGGACAACGTCGCGGACCCCCTGATCGAGGAGCTTCGTAGGCAGCGGCATGTTGGCCACTTCGGGCATTCCCGGATAGCCGCGGGGCCCACATCCGCGTAGGACGAGAACAGAGTCGGCGTCAACATCGAGGTCAGGATCGTCGAAACGATCATAGAAATCCTCGATCGAGTCAAAGACCACCGCACGACCCCGGTGCACAAGCAGGTGTGGCGACGCCGCGGACGGCTTCACGATGGCACCTCCCGGTGCGAGGTTGCCGCGAACCACCGCTATGCCGGCATCGGCAACGAGCGGCGCTGAGCGTGGCCGGATGACCTCGGAGTCCCAGATGCAGGCTTCGTCGAGGTAGGACACGAGTGGGCGTCCGGTGACCGTGAGCGCGGTGGGATCGAGGAGGTCGCGCACTTCATGCAGCACCGCGAGCAGGCCACCAGCGCGGTGCAGGTCATCCATGAGGTAGCGGCCCGCCGGCTGAACGTCAACGAGGCACGGGACTCCGGAGCCGATGCGAT
>CAMAWO010000263.1 GCA_945861925.1 Bifidobacterium breve
TCTGGCTCATGTCAGTCTCCTATTCGAAAAGAGCGAAAGTATTTTCGAACTGTTTGATACTATGCACTCGCCTGTGGATGGTCAAGGTGGATCAACGCATGACGGACACCCACAGACCGCCAGTGACCAAGCAGATCTGCAGGCAACCCCTTGGCGGCAGACTCAGGGACCGAGCACTTCACTGCACTAGCCTGAGGTCGTTGGGCTGGCCGAAAGCCCGTTGAGGTGAGGCCCTCCCATTCATCCCAAAACGACTCATGCCAGTGACCATGAACCAGCGAACGCGGCGCGACTTCGTCCATCGCCTCCCGTAGGCGGACGCGCTGGGCGTAGCAGTACGCCTCGACCTCCGGCGTCAGCCAGGCGGGTGCTGCCGTGATCCCGAGTCGGCGGAGGCCGGCCGGGGCCTCGTGCGTGATCATCACATCCACCCGCTGCCAGCCCTGACTGTGGACATTGGTCACCAGCCGCGCGCAATCGTCCTCGGTCAGTTGCTCGTCGGGCCACCAACTCACGCCCGGGCGACGGGTGCTCCGATCGATTGATCCGGCACCTCCGAGCGCAGCGAAGCGCGTCCCGGCAGCATCGACCCACGTGTGCCCCCTCGTGGCGAAGCGCAGGCGCGGGTAGTCCTTGAGGCACAGCCATCCGGCGTCATCGGTACGCATCAGCTTCACGCGGCCGTAGTCCTCGTGGTTGCCGAGCACGATGAAGAGTTGCACGTCAGATTGCTCGCACGTTGCGTCAACGGTCCGCAGGAAACTCTTCCCACCGGACCCGGGCCACAGGCCGAAGTCGCCCACTTGGTAGACGGTCGAAACGCCAGCGGCTCCGAATTCCTGGAGGCGCGAGGTCGCGCAGGCGACGTTGCCGTGCCAGTCCCCGGCGAAGCCGATGCGTTCTTCCATCGCCGAAGTATCGAGTGGCGGACCGACATCGCCAAGCTCACGCAGAATCCTTGCGATCCGAGGGAGTTTTGACCTTCCGATCTTTGCCGAATCACGGCCAGTTATCCACAGATTGTGCGTGTGTGAAAGGGCAGAGAATAGGGCAGAACTTCCTTGCCTGCTGATTGAGTAGGAAAGGCTGGCGCCGAAAGTCGTTGCGCTGGATGGGTTTTCGAGTGGCCAGGGGCGTGGTCGAACCGCCGACCTTCCGATTTTCAGGTGGTGACGTCGAACTCGTGGACTATCAGGACTATCACGGAGGAGTGGACCGCGTGAAGAATCCCGTGCACCCGGGCGCCATCCCGCGCGAGGAGGTCTTGGGCGAAATTGGCTTCTCGGTGTCTGCGGCGGGCGGCGGCTGAGAGCCTCGGCGTATCACGAGTGACCCTGAGCCGGGTCATCAATGAGCATGCACGCAATTCACCCAACCTCGCTGTGCGCCTCGAATCCGCCGGGGTCGGCACGGCCCGAGGATGGCTGGCGATGCAGACGGCGCATGATCTGGCAGGTGAGCGTGCTGCCGGCCTGCCGAAGGTTGGCAAACTCGGCACTCTCGCCTAGGAACCTAGTTTGGACTGGTCAGTGCGCCGCTTGGCCATGACTTCGATGATGTACTCGGCCGTCTCGAATCGTCGAGCGAGGCAATGCTGCTGGATCGCGCCCGGGAGATGAGTCTCGTTGCGGGTTTACATAATGCGTCGCTCATGCGACTATTTATGTCATGGTTTCAGCAACCGAGACGATGACCAGTTCCGAGGCGGCTCGGCGACTGGGCGTCGGCATGCGGCAAGTCGAGAGACTATTGGCGGCTGGTGACCTCACGCGGGTGGGGACAGTCGGCCGGGCGGCGCTCATCGATGCGGCGTCGGTGCACCGGCTGGGCACCCGAGGAGTTCGGCGTGGTCGGCCATGGTCTGCCGAGACGAGTAGCGCAGCGGTCGACCTGCTGACCGCCGGGGAGACCGGACGGCTCGGGTCTACCGAACGGTCTCGTCTGATATCGCGACTACGCCACATGTCAGCCGAGGATCTGGTGCGGGCGATTTGGGGGCGTGCCAGCGTTCGGCGCTATCGCGCATCCACCTCGTTCATCGACCGGATCAGGCAGGAGGTCACCCTAACGGGGTCCTCGGCGATCGACGCCGACGGAGCCATCGCCGGGCAGTTTGGACTTGCAGCGGCTCAGCGCGTAGAGGTTGACGGATACGTCGACTCGGCAACCGCTCAGCAGCTCATTGCCCGCTTTCACCTTGTTGATGATGCCCGGGGCAACGTGACGTTGAGAGTTGCGGACAACGAACAAGGGGGCAGGCGGGTAGCCGGCACCGTCATCGTTGCCCTAGACCTTGCGGAATCCCTTGACTCGCGCGAGCGCGCAGCTGCGTTGGCGCTGCTGCGAGGCCGGTTGGAGTTGCTGCAGTGACCTTGGAGCGCAGGCGTGTCAGCTTGTCCTCTCCGCCGGGCGGCTGGCTGCACCCGTGGCCGAACGTGTTCGAACTCGCGCAAGTGATGGCCACCGACAAGTGGACTCTGGTCGGTGGCTTGATGGTCCAGGCACATGCCCTCGCGCACGGAGTGACGCTCACTCGACCGACCGACGACGTCGATGTCCTGCTGCACATCGAGATCGATACAACCGCAGCTGCTCAAGCCAACGAGCACATCACGGCCCTCGGCTATCAACTTCGTGAGCCAGCCGACCCGCGTCGAAAGAGCAGTCCGCACTATCGCTACGAGCGCGCCTCCTCGCTTGGCACCGAGAAGATCGATGTCATGGCGGCCGACCACGCGGCACCACGGAGCAGGCAATTACTGCGAGGGCGCCCGATGTTCACCGTGGACGGTGGTACGCAAGCGCTGCGCCGCACTATTGCGTACGTCATCGACATCGGCGATGGAGATGCCTACAAGATCAGCATTCCTGACGAACTCGCCGCGCTCGTGCTCAAGGGCGCCGCTCATCTCGCGGACAATCGGGATCGCGAGCGGCACCTGCAGGATGCCGCCGTTCTCGCCGCGTGCATCACTGATCATGCGGACGAACTTGGCCGGTTGGCAGGTAGCGACCGGAAACGAATCAGGCACCTCGCAGATGCACTGTCCGACCCACGTGATCCCGCCTGGCTCGGGCTTGACGAGCCATACCGGACGGCAGGACAGGACACCCTTCGGATCCTCGCCTCTTCAGCGTGACGATCCCCGAACACATTCCCTCAAACGGACCAATCTGACAGGTTATCCACAGATCGTGCGCTTGTGAAAGGGCAACAGAAAGGGCAAAAGCGCTTTCCCTGCTAGTTCAGTAGGAATTGCCAAGCACCGAAAGTCGTTGCGCTGCAGGGGATCTTGATGGTGGCCAGGGGCGGGGTCGAACCGCCGACCGTCCGATTTTCAGACCTCTTCTTGCACGAGATCACTCTATAGCTGTTGGTATTAAACAACTGTCGCGACACCAGACCTACTGAGAAGCACCGAGAGATACTGAGTTTGGGCAGAATGGTGGGCAGAATCGGGTGTGCTATTCACAGGGCAGAAGGCGCCGACGGACACCCGGGGCGCTACGCCTGGCCCGACTCAGCGGCACAGCAAGGCGCTCGGGGCATTGAGCCGGTAGACGGGAATGTGTCGAGGCAGGCAGCCTGTCCGGGACGAGCAGGGCCCAGCGCCTTTCTGTTGCACTGCTCCACTTCCCTCGGGACCACCCGCGAGCTTGAGCTAGCACAAGCGGTCGTTCCGCGATGCAGCGTTCCAGTGATCCTTCACGACTCGCAGAGCATCCCTCGGACCGACTCGGATTCGCCCCTGATGCGCAAGCGCGGTCGTCCACGTGTCCTCGCTCGGAGCCTCTGAGAAGATCCAGTCGCCGGGTTGCGCGCCCGTGCCATGACGACGGAAGGCCTCGGCCGCAGCATTATCGATCACGCCGAGCAGGGCTAGCCCCCACAAGTCGTACAAGTCTCGTGCGGCCTTGCGGTCGGCCCACGCCACGGTCTTTGCCGCGGCGAATGACGCGGGAGTGAAGACCGTCAGTGTGGCGGGCCGGGCGTCTGGATAGCGCTGTACGAGCGGAGTGCGTGCGGTCGGCCAGGCGGCGACATCGTGGGCGGTCATCATCTGGACCTTGATGAGGACACCGGACCGTAGCCGGAGCACTGCGGACTCTGTACCACGCGTGGCGGAGAGTCGTGGTTCCCATGTCACCTCGCCATGGGTCCGGGCGAGGTGTGTCTCGATTGCATGTTCGATGGTTTGGGCGGTCGTGGTTCGGTCCGTATCGGCTATGAGGTCGATGTCCTCGCTCAGGCGCAAGCGGGGCAGGAGCGTTCGGGACAGTGCGGTCCCACCGTAGAAGGTGAAATGGGCTGCGGCTTCAGATCTCGATAGGGCACTCAGGATGTGTGAGACCGCGTGATCACGGCGGACTTGCTCAAGCGCGACGCCAAAGTCGTCCGCAACGGCCTGAAGGTCTTTGTTACTGACTGCCGCCAACGTTCGCGGTTCGCGTGCGGACGATCGTGCTTGCTCCGCAGCGGCGAGCTCACCACGTAGGAGAGCGGCATGAAGTCGATCCTGCTGACTCGTGTCTGCGAGCAGTTGGGCGATTGCCAACGATCCCAGGAGCTCCTTGTGTCCTTCTGGGGTTGCAGCGAACGCCGTCGCAGCAGACATCCAATCGCCGGCTCCGTCCTCCGCCGCGTCGAACGCGGCCCGGGCGTCAGGCGGTGACATGACCACGCCGCCCAGTAGATGCGAGTGTGCGCAGCTTGGATAAGGCAGCCCGCGCTCGTTGCTCGCCCGCTAGCTTCGTCACCTGCTCGAAGTCGACTCGGGGTAGCAGCTCTCGGATGGCTTCGTCCACCTGCTCCTGAGCGTCCCCGAGCTGCGGTCG
>CAMAWO010000264.1 GCA_945861925.1 Bifidobacterium breve
TTCCGTCGACCAGGGTCTTCTCGAAGGCGTCGCCCACGTGGTCGACATCGGTGGTGTGGCGGCTTACGAGCGAGGCACGATGGAGCCCTTCGAGGTGCCGACGCTGGTCGTCGAGCAGGCGATTGAATACGTGTATCTGGAGCAGACCCGAGGATTTGATCGCGAGGAGATGACTGCTCATGTGCGCGAGGTGGCCGATGCCGAGCTGGACCACGATCAGGGCGAGAAGCGTGCTCATGGCTGCCAGATCCCAGACCGCGTGATGAAGGAGTTCCTCCACGGTGAGCGGTATAAGCGCCTGACATGCGAGCACTACGGCCAAACCAAGGGATGTTAGGAACAGTCTGGCCCAGAACGGCCGGAGGTACGGCCAGTACCATCGGGCCATCGAGGTGAACGTCCGCTTGCTCTGGCCCTCATAGGACTCCCGGGGCCGCGAATGTGAGGTCGTCATGTGCCTTCCAGATGCTCTGAGCGGTTACGGGGCGGCGCGGGCGGGTTATTGCGGAGGGCAATCGATGGGATCATACGCGTTGCGCCGTGGTCGGCAATTGCCCGATTACTGGGATCTGATGGGCAATGTGGCTTCACGACGGCTTAGAAGTCACCGAAATCGCGCATCGACGTTCGGCCTCGGATCGGTGGGGACTCCATAGCCTCAGTCGGGCGAAGGGGGACGGGGTGATCTGCAAGGGCGACGGCCAGGGAAGCGGCATCGATCACGTATCCGTACGAAGCTGCAGCGACGCGCGCGGCGGCGATGTTCGGGGCGGAAACGAGCGCTGCTGCGAACACGGTGTCGGAACGAAACCTTGAGTTAAACGCCTCCTCATCAATCGTTGGCATGTCGTTCCTTCGGTCATAAATTGGAAATGAATACGAGCAGACGAAAGGAACCCTAGGCGAACCAGCAGTGGATGACTACCGTGAAAACACGGTGGCCACGTATCGCCTGCCTTGCCATACTGGCCCCGTGGAGAACATGCGGGTGCTCATCGTCGAAGACGAGCCGCTGTATCGCGAACTGCTCGCCGTCGGTGTCGTCTCCCGAATCCCTGCGACGACGGTGATCGGCAGTTTCGGGACGGCGGAGGAGGCCATAGCGGCTGCACCCGATCTGGCCCCTGACATTCTTCTCACGGACATTGACTTGGGTGCCGGGATGAACGGCGTCAACCTCGGAATTGCGATGCGTAGGCAGACGGATGTCCGTGGAGTCGTGCTGCTTTCAAATCTGGCGCTGCCAACGGTCCTCAGCACCCTGCCTACCGACGTTCGCGGCGGATGGTCCTACCTGCTGAAGACGAGCGTGTCCGACGTTGGGCAGGTCGGTCGGGCCATGGAGAGCGCGGCGGCGGGTGAGGTACTCGTCGACGATCAACTTGTGGCGCTGCTCGTCTCTAAGCCCAACACTCCGTTAGACAGACTGACGCCTCGACAATTCGAGGTTCTCGCAGGGATGGCGCGGGGATGGTCGAACCGGCGTATAGCCACCGAGCACCAGCTCACCACCCGTTCTATTGAGTCGATCATCTCGGACATCATCACGAATCTCGGGCTACGGGAAAGCGAGGACGGTCTCAATCCGCGCGTGAGCAGCGTGCTGCTTTACCTGCAGCATGCGGCGATCGATCTCTACTCGGGGGCGAACAGTGAAAGTGCAGGTGCGAACAGAGACCGTGCGGGCGAGCGATAGCGAGCCGGCCCTGACCGAGGTCGGCATGCGCATCAGGCGACCTTCTCTCCGCTGGACTGCGACCGGGATTGTGGCATTGGCAGCCATCGGCGGGCTGGTCTTCGGGGCCCGCAATGGCGGTGCCACGGTCGTTGAGGTGACCGGGTCAGTGCTGGTGGGGATGTGCGCAGCAGGCGTCGCAGTTCTCATCCTGCGCTTGCTCTCCTTGGTCATCGAGCCGGCCACACGTCGGTTGCAACTTGCCGTGCAGTACTGCACGGGGATCGCCCCAGCCCTGTGGTTCCTCGTCTTGCTCAGCGCTGAAGGGCGACTCAGTCCGAGTGCGACCTCTGGCGTCATGCCCTCCCTCTTGGCGGTCTTTGGTGTTCTCGCCGGGATAGTGGCGGTGGCAGCAAATGCGGGTGATCGCTCTCGCGAGGCGAACGTGGCGAGAGCGACTCTCGAGGACGCCCTCGCGACGACCTCGCGACTCAACCTCCTCCTCGCGGACGCTGAGCGCGAGCGATTCGCCAGCTACGAAGACGTCATCAGGAATCGGGTCAGTCGGCCCTTGGCTGCCACCCGAGCGTGGGCAGCGCAGATGCCGAATGAAGCGCTCGCGGACTGGATCGATCATTTCCAGGCGACCGTCATGCGACCGCTCGCACACCTGATGCACCCGGTAAGCGTTCGGGTGGGTCTCATCCCGGCTATTGCAGCACTCGGTCCATCTTTTGCCGTGACTGCCAGCACGGAACTCACCGACCTCGACTCACGGGGCGAACTCCTTGACAAGAATGTCCGACTGCAGGTGTTCAGGTGGGTGAGGCACCTGTCTGCCAACGACGAGGTGGATCAAGATGCCCGAACATCGGTCGTGATCTCACTGTTCGTCCGCGACGACCATCTCCATCTTGCCGCTCGCGGTGTGCATTGGTCCCGTGAGTTGGACCCGATCCAGAAGGTCGCCGGCCTGACCCTGCTCCCGGTTTCATCGGATGGCGATCTACTCCTTGCTGCTCCGCTGGTCGGAACTGCTGCGTCCGTTGACCTCCACCACGGCGTTCCACGCGAACCTCGCCCCCGCGTGCCACGCAATAAGTGGCTGCTGCTTACCCGGCCGCCGGTAATGGACGTGCGGCTTGTCCTTCTCGTCGGAATCGTGACGCTGCCATTTTCGTTCGCGATCCTTCGGACCACCGACACTCCGGCCCGCCTTCTCACGGCAGTCCTCAGCGTCGTCGTACCCGTCGCTTTGTCGATCCCGCTCACGCGCGTCTGGGTGACACCTGGCACGCCTCGGGGAACATTCACGGCCATCGGACTATGGATCGTGCTGGGGCTCGCAGCGGGCTTGACAAACATTGCCATCGTGTCCCTCATCACCCCAGAGTCGGTGACGGGTCTGACCGTCCCAGTGCGTCTAGCCGGCGGGATGCTTCGGTACTCGCTCGTGGGCCTGCTCATCGTCACGGCACGCGGCCTCTCGGCTCAAGCGACGTCGGATGCGATCGCACTGCGTGTGCGACTTGCTGCCGCCAATGCAGACCGCGCGGGCGTGCTCGATATGGCTGACGAGACTGACAGGTTCCTCTCGGAAACCCTCCATCGCACGGTGCAGGGCCGTCTGGCGGCGATCTCACTGCTCCTGCGCCTATTTCGGCGTGAGGAGGCAATGAACGAGCTAGGGACCCTGTGTGATGTGACACTCCCGAGTGTCGAGGAGCGACTCCTCACGGACGCTCAGGTCAGTGGGCCCCTGTCACCGATCCTGAGTCCAGGAGGGCTGGGCATCCGGGTGGATGATGCCATTGACTGGGCAGCACTCACCGAATCCGCGCCGTCGCTCCCGCCGGTCATCCGTTTGGTTATCGAGGAGTGTGCAATCAATGCCCGCCGGCATGGGGGTGGCAGCGTCATGGTGGTTGCGATGAGCGACAACACAGGTCGACTGACCCTCACCTGCGAGGACAACGGTGAGGGGCCACCGGGTGAGCTCACAAGGGGCCTCGGATCGAAGTTGTTCGATGAGATCTGCGCCGAGCATCAGGGGGAGTGGTCCCTTGCACGGTTTGGCGATGTGACTCGGTTCTCAATGTCCGTCGCGTCTAGGAGCGATGTCCGGCGTAATGTAACCCCATGAGTGATTCGAGCACATTAGGTAGCAACGCATCGGACTCCACCCCGACAGGTGATGTCCCCGTTCCGCAGACGACGACTTCGACATGGCCGGTTGGCTATTCGATGGGCGCTCAGGTTGCTGCCGCGCAAGCAATCCAGGTGGCGCCCGGGTCCCAGCGACCCTCGAGCGCTGCCCAGGGTCCACAGACCTCGAGCAGTGCCATCGTCGCCCTCGTGCTCGCGATTGCGTCCTGGGCGGTGTGCCCACTCGTCCTCGCAATCATCGCCCTCGTCTTTGCCTCGAAGGCGGATCGGGAGATCGCATCAGCGGGTGGAGCGATGCAAGGCGGAGGCCTCAGCACGGCCGCGAAGATCCTCTCGTGGATCAACATCGGCATCTATGTCGCGATCCTCGTTGTCATGGTGATCATCCTCATCATCGTCGTGCTCGCCGGCGCGTGGAGTCAGGTCACCCCGGCCGGGCAGGTCTGAGGAGCGCAAAGCCCCCTTGCGGGCACGCGTTCGGACCCCGTTTTGACTAACGGAAGCCTTCACGGGTAGATTTCGTCCTTGTGCCTGACCCCTCAGGTACACCCCGCATGCGCAACTTCCACATGAGCGGCGCATTCACTGCGATTCCGTGCACGATCCCGCTACGGAAACGCACGAGGAACCCCTACGTTCTGGCGATTGCAAGGCCTTAAATGCCACGCGACACGCCCGACCGCGTGGGTCGGAGATCCGGTGGGTGTACCGCAAGGAACGAGCACTGCTGAGCACGAGTTTGACCCGACACTGAAGCGAAAGAGGCGACGTTGCCAACGATCCAGCAGTTGGTCCGTAAGGGCCGGCAGGACAAGGTCTCGAAGACGAAGGCCCCCGCCCTCAAGGGCAGCCCGCAGCGGCGTGGGGTGTGCACTCGCGTCTACACGACCACGCCAAAGAAGCCGAACTCGGCGCTGCGCAAGGTGGCCCGCGTGCGTCTGACGTCGGGTGTCGAGATAACGGCATACATTCCCGGTGTCGGTCACAACC
>CAMAWO010000265.1 GCA_945861925.1 Bifidobacterium breve
CGAGACGGTCGACGATGTCGGCCCACGCCAGTTCCTTCGCGACGGATGTCGGTCGTGCAGCCCTTGCGATAGCGGCCTGACGGCGCCCGGTTGCGGTGTCGTCGCTCGCGAGCTCCGCCTCGATGAGCGACTCATCGGCCTGTGCCTGCGAGACGAGCCGCTGCAGCAGCGACCAGCGCAGATCGGCGTCGATGGCCAGGCCTTCCCACGAGACCGATCCATCGAGCAGTCCCTTGAGGATGGCGAGGTGCTCGTTCGTCACCGCGGAGCCCAAGAAGGCTCGGGCGAAGGCAAGCTGGCGGTCACTTGCCGGCTCGGCAGCCTTGGCCAGCGTGAGCATGCCATCGGCAAGGCGCTCGAGGTAGGCCGCACGGTGCGCCGGATCCGCGTAGACGTCGATCGCGGTCTTCAGTTGGCGGAGGATGACTTGGACGACTCCGATGTCCGACTCGGCACCGACCCCGCTCAGCACGAGGGACAGGTAGTCGCCGGTCGAGACCTCCGCGTCGCGGGTCATGTCCCAGGCCGCGCCCCAGATGAGCGCCCGCGCGAGCGAGCTGTCGACTCCACCGAGGTGGTCGACCGCCGTGGCCCATGAACGCTCGTCGAGCCTGATCTTCGTGAAGGTGAGGTCGTCGTCGTTGAGCAGGAGGAGGTCGGGCTGATGGGTCCCGATGAGCTGAGGTACGTCGGTGCGCGCGCCGACGACATCGAGTTCGATGCGCTCGCGACGAGTGAGGACGCCGTCGGCGAGGTCGTAGAGGCCAATTGCCATGCGGTGTGAGCGGAGGATTGGTGCGATGCCCTCGGGTGAGCCGGGCGGCTCCTGCAGGATGGTGAACGAGGTGAAGTTGCCAGCGTCATCGGTCGAAAGTTCCGGGCGCATGAGGTTCACCCCGCTCGTCCGCAACCACTCCTCGGTCCAGGTCGAGAGGTCACGGCCCGAGGTCACCTCGAGCTCGGAGAGCAGGTCGGAAAGCTCAGTGTTTCCCCACGCGTGCTTGCCGAAATATGTTGTAACTCCAGCAAGGAATTCGGTTTCGCCGACCCACGCGACGAGCTGGCGAAGTGCTGAGGCGCCCTTCGCGTAGGTGATGCCATCGAAGTTGACGCGAACTGAATCGAGGTCGACCATGTCGGCCGCGATCGGATGGGTCGAGGGCAGTTGGTCCTGACGGTAGGCCCAGGCCTTGCGCTGGTTGGAGAATGTTGTCCAGGCATCGGTGTAGCGGGTGGCGTTGACGTTGGCGTAGTGGGAGGCCCACTCGGCGAATGACTCGTTCAGCCACAGATCGTCCCACCATGACATGGTCACTAGGTCGCCGAACCACATGTGCGCGAGCTCGTGGAGGATGGTGTTAGCGCGCTGTTCGTAGGCGGCGTCGGTCACCCTGGAGCGGAAAACCATGTCCTCGAGGAAGGTCACGCACCCTGCGTTCTCCATCGCGCCGGCATTGAACTCGGGCACGAAGAGCTGGTCGTACTTGCCGAATGCGTAGGGGGTTTTGAACTGCTCCTCGAAGAACGCAAAGCCCTGCTTCGTCAGCTCGAAGATGTCGTCGGCGTCGAGGTATTGAGCGAGCGACTCCCGGCAGAAGACGCCCATCGGGTATGTGCCATGCGGGCCGACGTACTCATCGCGAACCTCGTGATACGGCCCGGCGACGAGGGCGGTGATGTAGGTCGACATCCGCGGCGTCGGTGCGAAGGCCCAGCGGGCGACCCCGGCGGTCACCGGCTCCGGCGCAGGAGTCGGGGCGTTGCTCACGACCTTCCAGTGATCGGGCGCCGTCACCGTCAGGGCGAAGGTCGCCTTGAGATCGGGCTGCTCGAAGCAGGCGTACATGCGCCGGGCATCGGCGGATTCGAACTGCGTGTACAGGTAGACCTCGTCATCGACGGGATCGACGAAGCGGTGCAGGCCTTCGCCGGTGTTCATGTAGGCGCCAACAGCCTCGACCACGAGGGTGTTCTCTGCGAGGAGGTCCTGGAGCGCGATCCGGGACCCCTCACAGCAGTCGGCAACGACGTGGGCGACGCCGTTGAGGACAACCGACGTGACAGTTGGTGCGATGAGATCGATCCACGTGGACGAACCCGGGGTGCGGCACCCGAAGGTCACCGTCGTCGTTGTCGCAAAGGTGGTGGGCCCAGTCGTCAGATCGAGTAGGACGTCATAGGTCCGGCTCTCGATGAGTTGTGAGCGTTCCTGGGCTTCAGCGCGTGTGATGTTCTCGTTGCCCGACATGGGCGCATCCTTCCACTACCGTGGAGTACATGACGACAACGGCTGACTTTTGGTTCGATCCGGTGTGCCCGTGGGCGTGGATGGCGTCCCGGTGGATGCTCGAGGTCGAGAGGGTGCGCGATATCCAGGTGCGCTGGAACGTCATGTCATTGGCGGTCCTCAATGACGGTCGCGAGCTTCCCGAGGAGTATGTCGACCTCATGCGCCAAGCCTGGAAACCGGTTCGAGTGATTATCGCCGCGCAGCAGCAGCGCGGCGATGAGGTAGTCCTCCCGCTTTACACGGCGATGGGGGAGCGCATTCATCCCGGCGGCCGCAAGGATGTCGATGCGGTGATCTCCGAGGCGCTCGACGTTGCTGGGCTTCCGTCCGAACTGGCGTTGATAGGCGACGGCGACAGTGTTGACGTTGAACTGCGTGCGAGCCACGGCCGGGGGATCGGTCTCGTCGGCACTGATGTCGGAACGCCCGTGATCGCGGTGCCCGGGTCAGATGGCCGGTTGATCGGGTTCTTCGGCCCGGTCGTGACGCCGGCGCCGAAGGGGGAGGCGGCCGGACGTCTCTGGGACGGTGTGCTTCTCGTTGCCGGGACTCCGGGGTTCTACGAGCTTAAGCGTACGCGTACTCAAGATCCGATCTTCGCTTGAGCGCGACGCTGTTATTTGACGGGGACTGCGGCTTTTGCACCTCCGCTGCGAGTCGGCTGGCCGGATGGTCACGCGAAGGTCTGGCGGTCGAACCGTGGCAGGGCAGCGACATCAAGGCCCTCGGGATCACTCCGGCGCAGTGCGCGGAGGCGGTCTGGTTCGTCGAGGGTGGGCATCGTTCGTCCGGGGGAGCGGCGATCGCTGACGCCCTTGGGCATTGTCGCCAGCCGTGGCGGGCCATCGGGGCCATGATCGGGTGGCGGGCGATCGGGTGGCTCACAGAGGGCGTCTACCGGATCGTCGCTGCAAACCGGCATCGTCTCCCGGGCTCGACGGCGGCCTGCCGGGGCGTGTGACCTCAGACCGTCATTTGCATCGCCGTACCGCGGGAATCGATCTCGGGTGAGGTGAGGATCCCCTCGCTGCGGCCGTCTTCATACCGCCTCGCGGTCCACAGGGTCGCCAGTGCATCAAGAGTGTCGTCGATGGGCACGTCGACTGGGCATCCTTCGAGCGCGGCCACGACGTCGACGTCCGTCATCGCCCAAGAAAGCGAGGAGATCCGTCGCGCGACCCCTCGTGCCGACTTCTTTGAGGGCAGTACCTCCCCGGCCATCCGTTGGAATGAGAGCTCGGGATGAACCTCGAGGATCCGAGGGTCGGGTAGCCCGGCATCGACATCGAGGACGCGGGTCGCGAGGCCGAGTGCCTGCCGGCTTACGCCCTGGCCGGTGAGTTCACGGGCGACCCGTTGCACCTCCTCGTTGGGCACTGACAGGCCAAGGAGGATGACATCGCGTGGGGGTGTCATGAAGACGCGTGACCTCGCGGCGCCGAGGAGTTCCCTGGCTCGCAGGTCGCACGAGCGCCATCCGTGGTTGGCGAGCCCGACCGGAATATCAACGCAGATGATGGACGCCTCGTCGCAGAGCGTGTCGAACGCCCCGATCGGTGCGGTCCGCCAGGTGACTGCGGAGCCCGACCACACGGCCCCTACCCAGCCGCCGGGGTAGCCGTCGACGCCGATGAGGTGTCCTGCGGTCGCTGCCATTGGGCAAGCCTGTCAGGATCGTGCGCATGCCCGAAGGCCACGTCGTCCACAGCCAGGCTCGGACACTCAAGCGGGCGTTCGTTGGCCGGCCGGTCGCGGTCGACAGCCCGCAGGGTCGCTTCGACGAGGGCGCGGCGCTGCTCGACGGCGCGACGATGACGTCAGCGCAGGCCTACGGGAAGCACCTGTTTCTGGGCTTCGCCGCCGACCGATGGGTTCATGTTCACCTCGGGCTGTTCGGCAAGTGGCGCATCGCGAAGGGCGAGGCTCCGGCGGTCCGCGGCCTTATCCGGCTGCGACTGGTCAACGACACCCACCATGCCGAGTTGCGAGGGCCGACTGCGTGCGAGGTGCTCACCGACAACGAGCGGGCGGCGGCTGTCTCGAGGATCGGCCCGGACCCGATTCGACCGGATGCCGATCCACTGCGTGCCTGGGAGAAGGTGACGCGCAGTCGGGTAGCTATCGGAGCCCTTCTCATGGATCAGCGGCTCTTCGCCGGGGTCGGCAACATCTACCGCGCCGAGGTGCTCTTTCGGCATGAAATCTCGCCATTTCGGCCAGGCGTGCAGGTCTCGTGGGCCGACTTCGATGCGATCTGGACGGATCTCACGGTCCTCATGGCCGATGGGGTGAAGCGCCGGCGGATCGACACGGTTCGGCCAGAGCACATGCCAGAGATCATGGGCCGGAAGGCGCGCCGGGACCGGCATGGCGGCGAGGTGTACGTCTACCGGCGGGCCGGGTTGCCGTGCTACCTGTGCGGCGATGATGTGCAGGTCACCGGCATGCAGGCGCGAAACCTCTACTGGTGCCCCACCTGCCAAATCGGGTCGCCGAGGCGCGCACGCACGC
>CAMAWO010000266.1 GCA_945861925.1 Bifidobacterium breve
GATGGGGCCGCAAATCCATATCTTGCCTTGACCGCTGTTTTGGCCTCAGGTCTGGATGGCATTGATAACGCTCTTGATCCCGGTGACCCGAATACCGACAACCTTTACGCCTTGACCGGCGCTCAGATTCAGGCCGCGGGTATTGCCACCATGCCACCGACCTTGCTTCACGCCACTGAAGAACTGGCAAAGGATGCGGTGTTGCGGTCCGCATTTGGTCCTGGACGTGATGGTGGTGACTACCTGGATTATTTTGTCGAGATCAAGCAAAGTGAATTCCGCGCCTATCACGCACTCGTTAGCGACTGGGAGATCAAGCGCTACTTGACTTTGTTCTAAAGCAGTAGTGTTTGAAAATTCGCGAACACCAATTTTTGAGCCAACTGGGTCTTACGCCACCCGCGGAATTGGCGAAGTATCTCAGGTGACTAGTAGACCGTCGTCGCTAAGGCACAGGGTATAGATGTCGGAGTTTGATGCGGGCGTCGCTGGTGGTGAATTGCCAGTCGACTTAGTGAGAATGCTCGTCTGATTTGGCCTGTAAGTGCACCCGAGTCATACACAGTCCAATATGCCCCAAAGCCCTCAAAGAGCTGACCAAGCTCGACAAGTCGGCAGCTCGCAGCATCGTCAAGGCCGTCGATACCTTGGGCATCGAACCGAGTCCGAGCGGCTCCAGACCTCTCGTTGGATATCCAGACCTGTCGCGTATTCGGGTCGGCGATTACCGGGTCGTCTACACGGTCAAGGTGTTAAAGGGCAAGATATTTGACCATGAGCGAGTCGCTTTGTGTGCCGATGCGCGTGGGAGGGCTTCCCGGGGTCTCGACGCGCAACATGTCGCGCAGGCGCCGAAAACGGTCCGGCCCATTGGTTGCCAACCGGTGAGCCTGGACGGCACCTGCTCGGTCAATTCAGAACGAAGGCCTTACGGGCGGGCTGGGTGGTGGTCGAGATCGAAGTCAGGAAGCACGACGACGACAGTTCACGAGTGAATGTGCCGCCCGACTTCGAACCGTCCTCTTCGAGCTTTCACCGCGAGCACGGTGGAGCGACAAGCTTCGTGAGGCCGCAGCTGTTGTGAAGTCGTTCTCCCTGACGGTCGACCCGAGCGGCAAGGTGACGGCTGGACTGGATGTGGGCACGGCGAGCGGGTACGCAGATCACGGAAACCTCACCCTCGATATGACCGACGCCTTCGTCGCCATCGGTGAGGCCGCGCAGAGCGAAGGCAAGGGTGTTGTATTCCTGCTCGACGAAGTTCAATTCTTGGAAAAGGGGCAACTGGAAGCCCTGATCATGGCGCTGCACAAAGTGGTCCAGCGACGGCTGCCAATCACGATGGTCGGTGCCGGACTTCCCCAGATCGCGGCACTGGCCGGGGATGCGCGTTCCTACGCGGAACCTCTCTTCAAGTTCCCGAAAATCGGCTACTTGGAAGGCGCCGATGCACGCCGTGCATTTGACGGCCCCGTGAATTCGGAGGGCGTGACATTCGACGTAGGCGCGATTGACCTTGCAGTTGGAATCACCGGTGGATACCCCTACTTCATTCAAGAGTTGGGCAACGCGGCCTGGGCGGTTGCGGAAGGAGATCAGATAGTCCTGCAAGACGTCCAGGACGCGGAAGCCATCTACGAATCGAAGCTCAACTCATCCTTCTTTCGAGTGCGGCTCGATCGGACGACTGAGCTCCAACGCGCCTACCTCAGAGCAATGGCAGGTCTTGGAAGCGCGCCGCAAAAGGCTGCAGATGTGGCGACGCTCCTTGGACGAACGTCGGCGCAGGTTGCTTCCGGGCAGGTTGCTTCCGGGCAGGCATGATGAGCCGAGAGAGCGCTGAATCCGTCTCTGCGGTGGTGCTTTGGTGTGGTTCTGACGTGTTTTGGGCAGGCTTGCGCTAGCCGTCACCCCATTAGGGCGACGGCACGAGCCCGCATGACCCAGTTCGCTGAGGCGAACAACACGTTCAGGTGGTTGAGGTTCTTGGCGATTCCCCGGTAGCGGGTCTTGGTGAATCCGAAGTCCCGCTTGATGATGAGGAAGGGGTGCTCGACCTTGGCCCGCACCGACGCCTTCCGGGACTCCGCCACGCGATCCGGCAGGGCCATCGCAGCGAGTTTCGACTTGCGGGCCGCGATCCGGAACTCCACTTGCGATAGGTGCGGATCATCGGCTACGTCCGGGCGTTTGCCGGCTCCCTGGTAGCCGGCGTCGACGCCCATGTGGGCTTTCATCCCGAACTACCACTGGTTGCCCTTCTTTGTCTGGTGCATCTCAGGATCACACGCACCATCAGCGTTCTTCGTCGAGGACGTCCATCATTCGCTCCCCCGTTCCCAATTGATGCCAGAAACCAATATTTGCAGCGTGTTTTCTCCTCCTCTTGCTCAACTTGGCGTGTGGATCGTGCCCCCTGTCGTTGGGGGAAACGGGGGAAAATCGATCAAGCTACCGACTGCTCGAAGGACTGCGCCCACGATTGATGCCCCGGGCAGCTCGCATCGAGAGTTCGATCAGGCAACACGTGCGCGGGCCTCGGGTTCGATCGGCGTCAGCTATGGAATGCAATCCCAGCGCCAGTGCGCCGGAGCATATCGGCTATACCTCAGTAGTGGTAGCGCGCCTGGATGATGACGAGGCTGTCCCCCGCGACCGTGTAGACGAGGCGATGCTGGTCGGTGATCCGCCGCGACCAGTAGCCAGAGAGGTTCTGACCGAGTGGCTCCGGCTTGCCGATGCCGACTCCGGGCTTGCGAAGCGCCTCGCCGATCAGCCGGTTGATACGAGCGAGCATTTTGCGATCGTCGCTCCACGAGCAGTAGTCGGCCCACGCGTCGCCGGTGAACGTGACCCTCATTCGGCGATGAGCGGCCGCTCGGATGCCTTGCCTGCGGAAGCCTGGGCGACACCCTTGAGCAGACGCTCCGCATTCGCGGGCGACCGCATCAGGTAAACGGTCTCGGCCATCGAGCGGTACTGCGCCTCCGACACCAGGAAGGCCGTGCCCTTCTTCGACACGATCTCCACCGGCTCCTGATCGGCGTTCACCTGCTCGATGAGCGGGAACAACCGTGCTCGTGCCTCACTTGCCGTGACAGCCATAACGCCTCCTTAATGGTACGACAAACCGTACCATCAAGGTGTCGCTCGTGCTCACCCCGCGACACCGCCCTCGATGCCTTGATCGTCCACACCAACGGATCAATCCCGGCGTCGCCACGTCACGACTCCCCGGCAGATGTAACGCAAGGGCCTAGGGCGTGTCTCCAATGTTGAGCGGGTGTGAGGCCTGATCATGGTGATAGGTCACGTACCGCTGTTCTTTCTGAGGAGATGTGGGCTCGTATTGAGCCGTCGCTGCCTCCAGTGAAAGGGGTGATGGGCAGGCCGATGCGGTCGTGATCGCACGCTGATCGAGGGGTCGATCTAGCGTCTTGGAACGGGGTGCGCGTGGCGTGATCTGCCAGCGGAGTTCGGGCCGTGGCAGATGCTCTGGCGGCGTCACGCTCGCTTCTGCAAGGACAGGGCTTGGGACGCGGTCCTGATCGCTCTCCAATCCGAGGCGGATGCCAAGGGTGAGATCGACTGGAATGTGTCGGTCGACTCCACGATCACCCACGTTCACCAGCACGGGGCGACTGCTGCGAGGTCTGGCGTTGAGGTGACCGCTCACACAGGGGGCTCGGTCGAATGACAAAGAATCGCTGGGTAGCGGGAACGAACCGGACGATCACGCCATCGGTCGTTCCCGCGGTGGCCTGACGACCAAGACCCATGCACTGGTCGACGGCCGTGGGCTGCCACTTGTCCTGATCCTGACGACCGGCAATGCGGGTGATTCTCCTGCGCTGCCAGCGCTGCTGAACCAGCTCCGGATCCTGCGCTGCGGCCCTGGCCGGCCTCGGACAACCCCGGACGCACTGCGTGGGGACAAGGCTTACTCGGCCAAAGCCCACCGCGAGAACCTCAGAGCCCAGAACAAGGACTCCCGCGGCGGCATGGTCCTCGCAGCAACCATTCTGTGGCTCACCGCCTGAGTTCGGAGACACGCCCTAGCAGGGCTATCGCTGGAATTTGCTGAGTTCATCCTGACGCATGACCGCCGCCAACCTTCACGATTGGAGTGACCCTCTGCCTCCAGCTGCGCGGAGGGGCTGCAAAATGGCTGTCATGCGAGGGAGGCCCTTGGAACGTCTCCGTCCACCTCGTCGACGGGTGCGATCTGGTCGTCGGCCCCGAACTGCCAGATGCCCATCGCGGCCACCGAGGGGTCGCCGTTCGGCAGCAGTGCGCGGGCCCCCGAGGGTCCCCGGTAGCTGATGGCCTTGCCCGCGTTCAGCAGGTCCAGGCATTCCGCATAGGTGGTGCACGCGGTGTTGCCGATGGCCGTCACGAGCGGGATCTGGGCTGCGATGTCGGCAGGCGCGACGGATCCGGCTGCCTCGGCAGCGAGTGCGGTGATGACCACGGCGTCGTACGTCTCGGGTGCGTAGACGAAATTGGTCAAGCTGGGGTTGACCGCGAGGAAGGCCGCCTGCATCTGACGGTCGGTCAAGGCGCCGGGAATCGTGCCCTTGACTCCTTCGAGGGCGCCTGCAGGGAGGCCATCGGCAAGGGAGTTATCCATGTTCCCGTCCCACAGGTAGAGCGTGACGTCCTGCGGCCCGATGCCCGCTTCGATGAGGTCGCCGATCACGGTGGTTGACTCGCTGAGGCCGAAGAGGACGATGGCGTCAGGCTT
>CAMAWO010000267.1 GCA_945861925.1 Bifidobacterium breve
GCCGACGATGCGCACGAGGGTCGGCTGGCTCACGGTCAACTCGGGCGAACTGGGTTCGCGGAGTAGACGGTCACGTCATCATCGCAAAACCTGTGTGTATGTGACATCCCAAGGGGCGACGGGGCCCGCTTCGGGCGACGGGCATGCTCGTTTGATGTCCACGTCCGTGCTGGCTGCTTGGTTCATAGAGGTCGGCTGAGCGCACAGGGTCGTCTTCAGCAGACGCCCGTCGCCGAACATCCCGGCGAGGCTGTCGGGGTTCGCCTGCTCTATCTGCCCGAGGGCCTTGTTGATCTGGGCGCCGAGGTTCGCGGTCTTCGTGGTGACGTCACGCCAGTGCGTCCCTGCGGGGAGTTCGAATTTGTGGAAATCGGCCTCGACTTCAGGGTCGACGTCGTCGCCGTAGTCGGCAACGGCACGTGCTCGTTCCCAGTCGTAGTTGTCGCTGATCCATTTCCAGAACAGCATCGGGAACACGTACGTCTTGAAGTCCGCCGGGTCGACGGGCCCGCGCAGCGCGTTTGCTGCGTCCCACAGTCGTCGTTCCAGGTCGTCCAGACTCACTGCCACCGCTGTGCCCCCTGCGAACTCATGACTCTCGTGTGTCGAACCTACCGAGGGGGACTGTCATCTGGCTGCTTGGTGGTGGAGTGTCATGGCGTGACTGTCGAAGGCCCGTGGCATTCTTGGGCCTGCGGCCCGCCAGTCTCCCCCGTCTGGTCGGGCCGCGTCCCGTTCCCGAGGCAGCCAACGATGGCAGATTTCTGGGAGCCCAGTAGCCACCGCACGATCACCTGCCGGTGCTCCATCGCCACGGCACGCTGGCATCCAGACCAGGTGACCGTGGCCAGATTTCTCCTGTCGTTGTCGTAATGTCGTGTTGTAATGTGATTTCGAAGCCCGTTAATCCCTCACAAAATCGTAATTCGTTGGCTTCTCCTAACCTCCACAAGAAGCCCCGTTCCCTCACGATTTGTGAGGAAGCGGGGCTGTCTTGCTCTGGGCGACCATGGGCCTTCAAGACCACCGGACTAGGTGCTGGGATGGATCACGGTGATGTGATGTTCAAATGGTTTTGGTAGAATTTGGCGACGACATTGGCTTGCATCGATCCCCAACCACTTGCGGCATCGAATCCGGTAGTAGCGGTGCAGCAGCCGACCCCGTAGAGGTCATTTGTGCCGACGGTGATGTCAGTGAAGTAGGGGGAGGCTTCTGTCGCCAGTACTGAGTAGAGCACCCAGTTCGGCTGACCGATTCGGGCACTTGAAGTTGTGCTGAGCGACTGAAGGACTGATGCCAGACCTCCTGCCACGCCGGGGCCGGTCGCTGATGTGCCACCGACCACGATGAACTGGCAGGACCCGGTGGTCGTGCAGACCGGGATCGGCCCGATGTCGTCCGGTGATGAGAGAAACGAGACATCGGGGGTAATTCGACCCCCCGTGATCCCGAGTGGAGTCTGGTAGGCCGGTTGCGGGACGGAGCTGACCGTCGATCCACCGCCAGCATTGGTGGGGCTGGAATTCCAGACCTGCATACCCGAGGCGAGGTTACCGGGGGTGTTCGACTCACTGCCGCCGACAGACACCACATTCGATGATGATGACGGGTATTGGGGGGCTTGGTCGGTGCTGCCTGGAGCGCATGCGGATGAGCCGGTGTCCCCGGATGAGGCGACGACGGTGACCCCGGTTGCGGCAGCCGACAGGAGCAGCCACTCCGTCAGATCGATGGTTTGTTGGGTGAGGCTGGTTTCGCAGTAGCCGACACTAGTCGATATGAGTCGGGCTCCGCCCGGGGCGTAGGTGCCGGTAAGGGCTGCGGCTAAGGGGAAGACGATTGGCGAGTATGGGTTGAACTGATAGACGTCAATCCCTTCAAGGCCGGGAGCCATGAGACTGGCGGCGAGGATATCGAGGGTCGACTCCTGGGCGACGTCACCGAAGACCGATGCGGGGGAGGAATCAACCATATTCACCGTTACGGGGGCAACGGGGTTCTTGAAGCACGATTGGTACAGGTCTAGGGCCTGCTGCGACGTTGGGGAGACCTCAAGCAGGGCGATCCGGACGCCCTTGCCGACATTCCCTGCCTGATGAAGGGAGGTGAGACCGTAGGTATCCGTGAGTGATGCCGCGAGGCCCCCCGTGGTCGGGCATGCAGGAGTCGCTGATGCCGGTGCGGGAACAGGGCTAGAGGCACCAGCGGCCGGGAGGAGCGCGGTGAGACCGGCGACCTGAGAAACGATGCTCGATATCGAGGCCGGCGGTGAGATTAGCTTGGCCGGGCCTGCCACTAGTTCGCCGTTGTCCGCGAAGGTCTGGATGATATCTGTGCCAAAGAACGCTTGCGCATCAGCGACACTCATCGTGCCGATGAGCACGCTGCCGGTGGGGTCGAGTTCACCGGTGAAGCCTGCGGCATTCAACGTACTGAGTGCTGCTTGGGCATCCGCTGCAGATGCTCCGTAGGCCGAGGCGATGTCAGCCGGGGTCATCCACTGCCCAAAACTCGGAGAGTCGGGAGTGCTGAGCAGTTGGACCTGCTGGGCGAGTCCGGCTTGGTCACGGACGAGGCCAAATGCAACAGGCAACTGCAAGTCAGATGCAGCCGGTGAGCCCTTATCGCTAGACGAAGAGCAACCAGCGAGGACGAGTCCAGCACACAGCCCAAGGGTGACCCATCGTGCCCGAGTATTCGTCATGTTGAACCTTCTCCAATGTTGGTTGGCGATCAATGGTCGTGACGGGCAACGTGTCCCATGATGAGGCCCTCACGCAAAGCATAAGCGGCAGCGGCAGCACGGTTGGGCGCACTCAACTTGGCGAGGATGTGTTCGACGTGGGTGGCGACTGTGCGATTACTGATGACGAGGGCGTCGCCGATCTCTTGGTTCGATAGTCCTTCGGCGGCGAGGGTGAGGACCTCAAGTTCACGCCGGCTCAGTGGCCCGATGTCTATTGAGTCCATGCTTACCACGGTCATGATCGGCTGCTCACCTCGGCACGGAACAACCCGGACTCGAAACCACTCATCGTCATCGGGCCAAACGAACGATCCCCAGGAGTTATGCACAGCTGCACCCCTAGCAACATTGAGCAAATCGGTATCCTCAGCAAGGAGTTTGTGACCGGTGAGCCCCGGGATGCTGATCGCAGTCCCGTTACCGTCGAGACCTATCGCCATGCTCCCAGCGCCGAGAAGCATCGCAATCCATTTACCTGACTGCAGCGGGTCGGCGAGATTGCCAAGGGTTGCGCAAAGATGCGCCACCGCATCACGAGCGATATCGCTCGGGTGCTCTGTGGAGAGGGTCGAGAGATTGATGACCCCGGTCACGCGTCCGTCGGGGGTTCGAAGACACATGGTGAGACCCTCCCGGAAACCGGCCGGGTAGAGAACGTCAGCGACGGCCCAGTTGTCCAGCGGATCCCCCGGCAGGTCACGCATTCGAACTGGTCGACCAGTGGACTTGATGCCGAGGTCTTCCATCAACTCATGGAACTCGACGCTATGCAATTCGTTCAGTACCTGCTGCGAATACCCCTCAGAGGCGATGAGTATCGACTCCCCTGTGAGGGGGTTGATCGAACAGATCTCGGCCGCCTCAAACGGGATGATGCGCTTGAGTTCCTCGAGTACTGCCCTTCCGCGCTCGGTGACCGGGCCAGAGTCCGAGGCGATCGCGGCTATCGTTCCCATCGCCCCGATGGTGGAATCGACCTCAACCGCAGACACTTGCTCATCGTGGCACCTCGCTCGTGCCTCTCGCAGCGGAACATGCCCGATTCGATCGTTCGTAACCAAACAGATACACGATGACCGTGTGGTGCCTGATTAATCAGTAGATCTACCGATAGCGGTGACGTTTCAGAATCGCGATCATGTGTGTACCAGAGCGCCCTCATGCGCTCCGTCTAGGATTGGAGGCTCCATGCAACGCGCTCGAATCACCACTCTCGCGGCCACGGTCGCAACCGCAACACTTCTCCTGGCCGCATGCGGCGGCGGATCAGAAACCGCTAGTAACTCCGCTGCACCATCGGCACCCGCAGCGTCATCCGCCGCACCGGCCGATGGCGGCGCCGCCACCGGCGAGCCAATTGTGATCGGCATGCCGATCGCGCAGTCAGGGCCCGCAGGTATCGCCGACCACAAGGATTGCTGGAACGGTGCGATCCTCGCTCAGGAGACGATCAACGCAGCCGGTGGCGTAAACGGCCGACCGATCGACCTCAATGTCACCGACATCGACATCCTCACCCCCGAGGGCATCACGGCAGGCTTCCAGAAACTCACCGGCGATGGCGTGAGCGCGGTTGTCAGTCCGTTCGTCATCATCCCGCCCCCGGCGCTAGATGTTGCCGCCGCATACGGTGCCCCGTATATGAGTGGTGACACGAACATCGACGCTCAGAACATCCGGGCTAGTGACCCCGCCAAGTACGGCAACTACTTCGTTGACCCGGCGGAGACTTACTACGGCACCGGATTCGTCACCTTCCTGTCCCAGTTGATGGATTCAGGCAAGTGGACCCCGAAGAACAACAAGGTCGACATCATCCGCGGCGACACCGCCTACAACCAGAACATCGCGCAGGCGACGATCGATGCGATCGCAGCCAGCGAGGGTGCATGGGAGCTTGGCGAGGTTATCGACATCACCGCCGGAACGAAGGATTGGTCCCCGGTCCTCCAGAAGCTCGCATCCAACGATGCTGG
>CAMAWO010000268.1 GCA_945861925.1 Bifidobacterium breve
TGTCGACGACGTGCCCCTCGTCGTCCATGCCGACCCGCCGGTTGAGCACAAGGCATACACCCACCGGTCTGGCCGAACCGCCCGAGCGGGCGCCGCCGGACAGGTCGTGACGATCGCGACTCCCGACCAGGTGGGCGAGGTACGCGACCTCCTTCGCAAGGCGGAGGTCACCGCTCGATGGGAGGGCATCGCGGTTGCCGCAGGATCCCGTGCTTCCGCACCACGATCCTCAGCGGGCACTGCGACGTCACGTTCTGCCTCATCCACCACCCGTCGTTCAGGTCGGCCTCCAGCGCAGCGGTCCGGTGGTAGCCGTCCGCGCTGAGTCGGCATCCCTTCAGGAATCTACAAGAATTTCGTCGTGTCGCGGGCCTGATTTCCGAACTATGAGTCCTATGGGGCATAGCCTGCACCTACGCTTTTCTGATCACCGGTAGACCTTCCCGACCAAAGGGGTTCGATATGACACGACCGTCAACGAGGGTCATGGCCTTCGCAGCCTTCGGCTTGCTCGCGGCAACCACACTCGGCGCATGTGGCGATTCCGCCGAAACCGTGCCCACGGTAACCCCTTCAGTTGCGATGTCCGCTCTGACGGAGCCCACGGTCGAGGCAACGGAAGACATCATGGTCGGCCAGGATCCCGCCACCTGGTCGCCTGTCATCGTGAAGGAAAAAAAGAAGAAGATCGAGCTCATTCCAACCCAAATTGCCGTGTTCCCTGACTTCGAGTACTCCAAGAAGACGGGTTACGTGGCCGTCTCCTCAGACCCTGCGATCATCGAGATCCTCCCGGCCGGAAACGGCACGGCCGTCGGATTCCGCGCCCTCGGACCCGGCACCGCAGTCGTGAAGGTGTACGACGGCCCAGTCGACGCCAAGGGCAAGGTCATCCGGAAGGTCAGGATTACCGTTAATCCGTAACTCAGGTAGGTCCGCCCTGCTCGTTAGATGCCGAGCAGGGCTCGAAGGTGACGGGGCGCGGGTGATCCCTGGCTCAGCATGAGGTCATGAATCGCTCGATCACTCCAGTCGGGGTGGAGGATCCGCAGGTCACCTGCGATGCTTCGCACGGCCAAGTACCCGGTGAAGTAGGTCGGCAGTTGACCAGCAGTGAGCAGCGCTCTGCGCCACTTGCCCACGGCCTCCCCCTCCTCCTGAAACCCTTTGGTGCGCATGAGGTCGATCGCCTCCTGCTCCTCGAGATCACCGGCGTGCACCCTGATGTCGAGGATCGTGTTGATTGTCATTCGCGCCTGCATCTTCAGCTGCTGAATACGCAGTGCTAAGGAACTCTCCGCGGTGCCATCCGGCGAATAGCCTCGATCGAGCATGAGCTCCTCGGAGTAGACGGCCCAGCCCTCAACGAACACACCGCTCATGCCAAGCCGTCGCACATCGGTCGAGCCAGCGAACTTCCTCGCATGTGCCAATTGCAGCACGTGGCCCGGGAACGCCTCGTGAATCGTGAGGTCGTGGAGTTGCACAACGTTGTACTCACGGTAGAAGGATTCGACGCGCTCAGGTGACCAATCGGACGGAGTCGGCGACACCGCCACGAAGGTGGCGACTTCGGCCTGCTCCAGCGGCCCCGGAGCGTCGCAATACGCCACCGCAACTCCACGGTGGATCTCCGGCATCTCGATGATGCGCACATCCGTATCAGGAATCGAGACGAGGTCGTGCTCGCGGACGAAGGCGAGAGACCTATCCATTGCCTCCTCGACGATCCCAAGCACGGTGGTATCGCTGACGGACGCTGTGCTCGCCACGCGCGCCAGTGCGCGTTCGACGACTCCGTCAGCCTCGGGGGACTCACCGAGATATTCCCCTGCGACCACGCGCATGCGAGCGCCGATTGCCCCCAGTGACTGCTCCGCCTGCTCGAGCAGTTCAGGCGCCGCGATGGCGTCATCGAGGGAGTGCCACAGCACCGCCGAATACAGTCGCTCGCCGAGCCGCGGACTTCGATGAGCATCCGGCAGGCGCTCGGTGAGCCATGCGATGAAGCTCGACACCGCTGCGCTCGCCGATCGGACGAGCCCCTCATCAACGACGACATCCGCTACCTGGCCCTCGATGAGCGCGATCGTGCCGGAGAGTTGGGCCATTGCGGTCTCGACATGGATGCGCGGCATCGAGGTCAACTCGGCACGCGCATCGTCCATGAACCTGGGGATTTCGGCCAGCCTGCCCCGGAGGCTCTCGGCACGCACCTCGATCGGCGCGAAGTCGCGGATGAGCAGCAGGTGGAGTGCCGTGCCGGGATTCCACAGCATCGGATTCCAGGTGGTCGCCCGGAGTTCGGTGATCTCGAAGTGGATGCGCAGGAGTTGGGCTCGCAGGATGTCGAGGTCGACGAGGTCATCTGGATCGAGTTTGAGGTCGTCGAGCGCGTCGAGGTGGGTCAACCAGTCCTCGATCCGCATCCGGCATTGGGTGAGGTGTGCGGTGGAGAAGTCAGGCAGCATGCTGTCGAATCGATGATCGCCGAGCCAAGTAGCCGCAATCGGCTCCCACGACAGCAGCTCATCAACGACCGCGCCGGCAAGAGCCCGGAAATGCGCAATCGCCGACTCACTCATCGCTGCCCTCGAGCGCCCGGACCGACTCCATCCGGCGCCGGGTGGCGCCGCGCAGGGCTGCTTCCGCGTCCCATCCCTCATCACGTCCGATCGCAACCAGCGAGAGGAGGAGATCGCCGAATTCCGACTCGTCGACGATCCCGCCGACCGCGCCAAGCGCGGGCTCCATCCCGCACGGCACGCCAAGATCATCGGTGAACGCGACGGATCTAGCGAGTACCTTCGCAGCGAGGACGAGGGCCGGCAGTTGCATCGGGATCCCGTCGGTGACCGAGGAGCGTCCCTTCTCAACAGCCTTGCGCGCGTGCCAATTAGCCTCGACCTCTTCGGCAGTACCGACGACCTCACCGGCAAAGACATGCGGATGCCGCGTGACCAACTTCGCGACGATTCCCTCGGCCACATCATCGATATCCCAGGGATCCCGAACATCCTCCTGAGCCAATCGCGCATGGAACACCACCTGCAACAGCAGATCCCCCAGCTCCTCGCGCAGGCCATCTCGGTCATCGGTCTCAATAGCCTCGACAGTCTCGTAGGTCTCCTCCACGAGGTATTCGACGAGACTGCGGTGGGTCTGGCGTGCATCCCACGGGCAACCGCCCGGCGAACGCAACCGGTCCATGACCGCCACGAGGTCAAGAAACGCGTGCCCGGCCTGAACTGCCATGTCTGCCACGTCTCGCGCTCCTATCTCTACTGTCGGCGACCAAGCCCGCGACTATTCAGCCGGCGGGGACGACAGATCGTCGGGAGCTGGCCCTACCTGCAAGATGGCCGCATCCCACGTTCCGTAGCGCGGGCTAACCTCGGTTTCGAGCAATTCGCTGAGGACGGTAATTGCCTTTACCACCGCTTGACCCTGGGCCGCGGCATCGGCGTTGGGCGCGAGCTGGACACCGAGTGCATTCGCTTGGAGATTCAGGACGATGATGCCGGATATTTGGCTCGGAGCAATGCCTTGCTCGAGAAAGATTTTCTCCACCTCGGCGCGACTTCCCGCCTGGGTGTCGTACTCCGTCATCTGGGCGTCGATCTGGCCCTGGGTGATCTCGATGCCCGCCTGGGTCGCCAACATGTCGACGAGCTCACTCTTCACCATGCGATCGAGGGTCTGCGAGGTGAGCGCTGCGTCAGGGCTGTCGAGACCCTTGCCCTGGGCAGTGAGCACCGCCTGCACCGAAGTGGTGAGCGCCGTCTCTGAAATCCTCGTATCGCCAAGGACAGCTGCCGCTCCCGGGGTCGGCGAGGTGCACCCCGCGATTGCGAGTGTCACGACGGCGATAACAGCGGCGAGTCTGGGCAGATGGGACGTGTTCACGAGGGCTCCTGCGCATTCGTAGTCGAAAGTGATGTCTGCGATGGAAGTACTTGCGTCGGAGGAATGACTGTGCGAATGAAATCCGCCGCCCATTCCAGCAACTCGGCGTCGACGACCGGCTGGCCGCCCATGAGCGCGGTGGTCGGTCTCGGCACCATGATCGTACGGACTGCCGCCTTGATGAGCGTGCGCGGGTGCAGCCGGGTCAGGCGCATCTGCCCGGACTCCGGAAGTTCCACGGGGTGGAACTTGATGAACGACCCCTGGGCATTGACCTCGGTGAGGCCCGCCGAACGGGCCAGCACGCGGAATCTGGCCACGGCAAGGAGCGAGACCACCGGATCGGGCAGCGATCCGTATCGGTCGGTGAGCTCTGCCGAGACTTCATCGACCGCAGTATCGGTGGCCGCATCAGCGAGTCGCTTATAGGCCTCAAGGCGCAGCCGCTCGTGCGGGACGAACTCATGGGGGATGTGGGCATTGATGGGCAGTTCCACCCTGACGTCGGCGAAGGACTGCTCGCTTTCCCCCTTGTACTCCGCCAGCGCCTCACCGACGAGCCGCACGTAGAGGTCAAACCCGACATCGGCGATATGACCACTTTGCTCACCGCCGAGGAGATTGCCCGCCCCACGGATCTCGAGGTCCTTCAGCGCGATGCGCATGCCCGAACCAAGATCGGTGTGCTGGGCAATCGTCGCAAGCCGCTCGTGGGCCGTTTCGGTCAGGGGTCGCTGCGGGTCGTACAGGAAGTACGAATATGCCCGCTCACGGCCTCG
>CAMAWO010000269.1 GCA_945861925.1 Bifidobacterium breve
GATTCGCGGCGAGTCCGACCCGGTCGCCCGCATCGGCGATCTGCCCGGCATCGTGCCCACCCTGCGCGGCAAGGTTGAGTTTGACGTGAGCGAGGAGGGTCGCGAGGAGGAGATCCTTCAGACCCTCGCCCGCCGGGCAGCCGCCGAGACCTTCCGGTTCCGGCTCGGCTCATCCGATCTCAAGGACGTCATGAACGCGCTCGCCGCCTGGTTCGATGAGGGCAATGCGGTCGAGACCGGAGATATCGTCACCGCCGCCGACGTGCTCGCGGGCATCGGCGAGGTCGACGGTCTCGGGCGAATCGTGACCGCGCTCGAGGGATCGGCCGGGGAGTCACCCGGCGTGGCCGCTGCCTGCCTTGAGTTCGCACTTGAGGGCCTGTGGCTCACCCGGCGCATCGACAAGGATGATGCCGACGGCACGATCACCTACGGAATCGCCCCGGCATGAGCAGGTATCGCTACGGGCGATTCCACGGGGGGCCCGACCCCCTTGCTGACCCGCTCGATGTCGGTCAGGCGATCGAGGATCTGAGCGATGAGATTCTCGACGGTCAGCCCGTGGCCGAGGCCCTCGCTTCCTTGATGAGGCGAGGGACGGACGGACGCCGTGGGCTCGACGAGCTGCGCAACCGCATCCAACAACGCAGGCGGCAACTGCAGAAGTCCGGGCGTCTCGACGGCCTGCTCACCGACATTGCCGAAATGCTCGAGAAGGCTGTCGAGCTTGAACGGTCGGCGCTCTTCCCAGACCCGTCCGACGACGCCCGGTTTCGTGAGGCCCAGCTCGACAACCTGCCAAGCGAGCCCTCGCGCGCCATCCCCGAACTGGCCAACTATGAATGGCGATCGCCCGAGGCCCGCGAGGTCTACGAGCAGATCAAGGAGCGCCTGCGCACCGATGTCATGGACCAGCAGTTCCGGCAGATGAGCCAGTCGCTCGGCGACATGGGGTCACCCGAGGCCCAGCAGGCGATGAAGGAGATGCTCGGCGACCTCAACGACATGCTCGACAAGCATCGTCGCGGGGAGGACGTCTCCGAGGACTTCGACGCCTTCATGGACAAACACGGTGACCTCTTCCCGAACCGTCCCCAAACCTTCGAGCAGCTTCTCGACGAACTCGCCCGGCAGGCCGCTGCAATGCAGCGCCTCATGGACTCGCTCACCCCCGAGCAGCGCCAGGAGATGCAAGGCCTCATGGACGCCGCGCTCGGCGACCTCGACCTCCAGTCCGAGATGGCCCGACTCAATGACAGCCTGCGCGCCCTTCGTCCCGATCTGCCGTGGAACGGGCGCCGGCGCATGACCGGTGGCGACCCGATGGGCCTGCCCGATGCCACGCAAGCCCTCGCCGAACTCTCCGACCTCGATGCCCTGAGCGAGCAACTGGGGCAGGACTACCCGGGAGCCTCACTCGATGACATCGATGAGGAGGCCGTCGAGCGGGCACTCGGACGTCAGGCCGTCGACGACGTCAAGGCGCTGCGGGCCATGCAGCGGGAGTTGGAGCGGCAGGGCTACCTCGTCCGCAAGGGGGATCGTCTCGAGCTCACGCCCAAGGCGGTGCGGCGGCTCGGCAAGGCGGCTCTCAACCGGGTCTTCTCCTCCCTCGAAGCGACGACCCGCGGCAACCACGAGGTTCGGCGTACGGGGGCGGCGGGCGAGCTCACCGGCAGCACCCGCGCGTGGCAGTTCGGTGACGAGGAGGCAATCGACGTCGTGCGCACAGTCGGCAATGCGGTGCAACGACGGGTGCTGCTCGGCGAGGGGTCGACCCGCCTGCTCGCCGAAGACTTCGAGGTGCGCGAGACCGAGACCCGGACCCGCGCGGCCGTGGCTCTGCTGGTCGATCAGTCCTTTAGCATGGTCATGAACGACACCTGGCGGCCGGCGAAGACTACCGCCATGGCGCTCCACGCCCTCGCCTCGTCCGCCTTTCCGCTCGATGCACTCGAGATCATCGCCTTCGCGAACCTCGCCCGGGTCGTGGCACCGCATGAGTTGCCCGACCTCGAGGCGAGCAGCATCCAGGGGACCAACCTCCAGCATGCCCTCATGCTCGCCGGGCAGTTCCTTGACCGGCACCGCGACGCCGATCAGATCGTCATGGTCGTCACCGACGGAGAGCCGACGGCCCACCTCGAACGCGACGGCGGCTGGTGGTTCGATTGGCCGCCATCACGCGAGACGGTCGCCAGCACCGTCGCCGAAGTCGACCGAATGACCGCTCGGCGCATCCCTATCTCGTGGTTCAGGCTTGGCGACGAGCACCGACTCGAGGTGTTCCTCGACGACATGGCGCGCCGCAATCGGGGGCGTGTGTTCGCCGCGACGGGCGACCAACTCGGCGACTACGTTGTGAGCGACTACGTCACCTCACGTCGCCGCTCACGTCGATAGCTGCCAAACCCGGCGATCGTCAGCCGCTCAGCAGTGCCAGCGGCCCCCGCGCCAGTGCGCTGCACCGCTGCCGGTGCCCCGCCAGTTGTAGATCGTGCTAAACGCGGCGTCCTGCCAGTATCTCGGCCACTTACTCAATGGCGTGCCGCGCAGTTTTGCGAGCACTCGGACGGCTACTTGGTCTCCGAGAATGACCCGGTGCTCGCGCGACATCATCCACGTTGCGCCACGGGCCAACGCCGGGGACATCTGGTAGGCACCGTGGTAGCCATTGTGTGAGACGACGTCGTACTGGCCCTCGCTCTCGCGTTCAGCGATACAACGGCGCTTGGTTTCTACGGATGCCCGGAAAAAGCGTCCCCGGTACATGCTCGGCTCGACTCCTCGCATATCGCGAGTCTGAGCCGAGTCGAGCGTGAGCCTGAGCATTCGCTGGGCGGGAGATGTGAGTGACGCCGCCTCCGAGACTGGCGTCGACGCAGGTGCGGCGGCCGGTGCGATGACCGCGCCTGGCGTGTTGGCCGCTAGGGCCGGGGATCCGGCGAGAACGAGACTTCCGGGGATCACGCTGATCATTGCAATGCGACGGACAGTTGCTGAAGGAAACATCAAACCTCTTGTGACGGCACTGGGCGACCAATCGCCAGTGCGTGGTCGCGACACGGGTCGATGCCTGGTGGAGACCTCTGTCTGTCTCTCCCGACTCACCAGCAAGAGCGCCGGCCGGAGCGGTTCGCACGCCCTCGACGCTGTTGGCAATCCTGCTCCCGAATGCTGCACCAATCGGGGTGTCACGCTTCCTGCCCAGCACCGCTGAACAAGAGTTGAACTACACGGAAAGGCTAGGCAGACATTGCTCGCAACGCGAACCTCGCTTCACAACATTTGCGCGCGAAAGGACCGAAATGACCGGTTTTGGTATGTCATAGGTCACATCCCCCACTGGGATTCGAGGCAGGTTGCTGTGAGATGGATCATGGGAATTCAACCGCCGTTTATCGCGCCTACGCTGACTCCATGACGGTCACCACATTTCGAACCTGCCCACTGTGCGAAGCGACGTGCGGCCTGGAGATCACCCTCGACGGAATGACCGTCACCCGCGTCCGCGGGGATGATGCGGACGTCTTCTCGAAAGGGTACGTATGCCCCAAGGGCATCGCCCTCGGTGAATTCCACAACGACTCCTCACGACTGCGGTACCCGCTCATCCGGGGGGCTGACGGTGTCCACCACCGGGCCACCTGGCCGCAGGCGTGGGCCGAAATCGACCGCCTGCTGCGCCCAGTGCGGGAGGCGCACGGAAACAGCGCCATCGGCCTCTTCCTCGGCAATCCGAATGTGCACAACTCATCAACGACGCTGTACGCACCAGCCCTCATTCGCGCCCTCGGCACTCGAAACGTCTTCACCGCGAGCACTGTCGACCAGATGCCCACCCAGATCGCCGCCGGACTCATGTTCGGCACCGGTCTATCCATCCCGATCCCCGACATCGACCGCACTGACTTCATGCTCATCCTTGGCGCAAACCCGATGGTCTCCAACGGCTCGCTCTGGACGGCACCCGATATCCCCGGACGCTTTCGCGCCCTCAAGGCACGTGGGGGTCGCCTCGTCGTCGTCGATCCGATTCGCACCCGAACTGCCGAGGTGGCCGATGAGCACCTACGCATCCGGCCGGGCACAGATGCGTTCCTCGTGGCGGCGATGGCCCGAACCATCCTCAACGAGGGCCTCGCCTGCCTTCAGTCTTCGGAGGGTCATCTTTCCGAGGGCTCTGTCGAGGAGTTTGTAAAGGCAGTCGAGCCCTTCACACCGGATGCAGCGGCGCACCTCACCGGCATTCCGGCCGAAACGATCATTCGGCTTGCCCGCGAGATGTCGGCCGCACCAACCGCTGCGATCTACGGTCGCATGGGGACGACCACGGCGGGGGTCGCTGTCGAAGGCCGCCCACCCCAGTCCTTCGGCACTGCGGCGTCATGGCTCATCAATGCCGTGAACATCCTCACCGGAAATCTCGACCGCGAGGGCGGGGTCATGTGGCCGCTGCCCGCCGCTGGTGGACCATCGACCTCCGGCAAGTCCGGGGTGGGCCATGGAATTCGAATCCCGGGGGCCGAGCGCACGCGTGTGCGGGGGCTAGCGAGCGTCCTCGGCGAGTTCCCGGCAGCAGCCCTGGCCGAGGAGATCGACACTCCCTCGCAGGACGGGACGCGCCTGCGCGGACTCATCACGATCGCCGGCAACC
>CAMAWO010000270.1 GCA_945861925.1 Bifidobacterium breve
GGCCGTCTGAAGTGCCTCGTTCTCATGTCCAACGGCGATGCCGTAGGGCTGGATCTCCACGGCATTGCCGACTGAGGCGAGTCGTCCGAAACTCGCACCAACCGCGAAACTCGCGACCGGACCATCAGCCACAGCGGCGTCGAGGCGCCCGCCGATAATCGCATCAGTTGCATCGGCTGGGGATTCAAATCCCGTGATTTCGAGCGGAGCTTGGCCTTCTGCGATGCACGCCTGCGAGATGCGCGGCAGGAAGTCGTTGAGTTGTGCGCTTCCGGAAACTGCCCCGACGTGCAAGCCACAGGGGGATTCAGCATCGAATGCTGAATCGCGAGAGGTGATCCAGTTGGTACCGCCTGTGTAGTAGTCGATGAAGTCCACTCGCTGCTGGCGTGCCGGTGTGTCGAACATGCTGGCAATCCCGATGTCGGCGACGCCGCTTTCAACGTCGTCCAGGACGGAAGGGAATACGACCGACTCGAACCGCGCCTCAAGCCCGAGCCGGCGGGCGATCTCCTTGGCGAGGTCGACCTCCCAACCGACGAGGCGACCGTCGGGCGATTGATATGCGGAGGGCGGTGATTGATCGAAGACGGCGACGGTGAGGACTCCTGGCGTGACGAGATTTTCGAGTGCGGTCGTGCCTGCTCCGGCGACGATCTCCGTTGCCGGCGCCGACGAGGTGATCGCGTCCTTCGATGATCCGACCGGGCCGCCGCATGCTGCCAACATCAGTTGTGCCGCGAGGCACAAGGCGACGGCGCCACCCTTGACGAGGTACTCCCTACGATTCACCGGCATGTCACAGTTCCTGTCGTGTGATGAGCTCGGCGAGCAATCCGCCTCGTTCGGTGAGTTCAGCAAAGGTTCCCTCCTCGACCATGCGCCCGCCATCGAGCACGATGATGTGGTCGGCATGGCGGATGGTCGAGAGCCGGTGAGCGATGACGATTCGAGTCACCTTGAGGTCCGCGATATTTCGGGTCAGTGCTTCTTGGGTGATGTTGTCGAGCGCACTCGTTGCCTCATCGAGGAAGAGATAGGTCGGACGGTGCGCGAGAGCTCGCGCGAGGAGTAGTCGTTGCCGCTGGCCGCCGGAGATCAATGTCGCGTTCTCATCGATCCAGGTGTCGAGCCCTCCACTCATCGCCCGCACCGTGTCACCCATGCTCACGAGGTCAAGGATCGCCCACACACGCGAATCCGGGAGCGGGCCCGACGACACTGTCACGTTCTCTCGAATTGTCCCCGAGAGCAGCAGACTCGATTGAAGAACGACACCGAACTGACGGCGCACCGCGGTGCGATTGAGGGCGGCGAGATCGCGATTGTCGTACATGATGATCCCGGTTCGCGGTTCCTCGAAGCCGAGGAGGAGACGCAGCAGCGTTGACTTTCCCGAACCCGACGTCCCGACGATCGCGATGAATTCGCCCGGCCGCGCTTGAAGCGTCACATCGCGAAGGACCCACGGGAGGTGATCGGCATACCGGAAGCTCACCCGCCGGGCCTCCAAGGTCCCTTCCAGAGTGCCGGGATCCTCAGAGCGTTCTGTCGCCTCGATATTCACGTCGATGAGTTCGGCGAGCCGCTCCAGGCTGGGCGCAATTGCCTGAAAGGCCCGGATCGTGACGATCATCCCGATGAGTCCGAGACTGAATTGCCCAAAGGCCGAGAGGAATGCAAGGAAGGGACCGGTTGCGATCGTTCCAGCCGGCAGGCGATACGCGATGACGACGAAACTCACGGTCATCGCCCCGAGGAGTGCGACAACGAGAAGATCAACCCGGAATTGCAGGGTCCAACGGGCATTGAAGGCGCTGCGGTATTGACCGTAAAGGCGAGCCCAACGCACGAAGGCGGGCATTTCGCCGTTCGCTGCGCGGAGCGGGATCCACCCCCGAAGCACGTCAGTGGTCATGACCTGAAGCGTGCTTTCACTTTCATACTCGAGGAGCCACCGCTTGCGCTCAGTTCGGATGATGAGCCACGAGGCGACGAGCAGGATGAACCCGATGATGACGGCAGCCGCGCCGAGGCTGGGAATGAGCCAGATGAGCAGGCCACCGTTGAGCAGGACCACGATGCTGCTGATCAATCCAGTATTGACGTGGGTCTGGGCAGATTGCAGGGTCGGCCAGACCATGACACGCCCGGCCACGGCCGCAGATGGCCATTGGGCCAAGACATGCGCGGGCAGACGCATCAGACGATCGAGGATGGCACCCCCGGTTGCCATTTCGGTCGCGTCCCCGATGCGGATGAATCCATAGACCCGGGTATAGGTGAACGCGCCAACGGCGAGCGTGAGAAGAATGAGCGCAAAGGCGATGGCGAACAGTCGCCCTGCGTCACCGGTGGGAACGATCTGGCTGAAGATGATGTCGGTCGCCAATGGCATGGCAAGACTGATCGTCCCCACGGCGACGGCTGCAGTGATCGAGACGGTCAAGTCTCGGCCCATGCCCTTCATCGACAGTCGAATCAGTTCGCGAAGCTTCAATGTGGGTGTGGCAAGCGGGCGAATGACCTCAATGGCATGTAGTGAGATGGACTGCCCGATTTCGGCATCGACTCGAACCGGTGCCTCGCCGACTCGATGCAGGATGGGTGCCGAGAACGGCCCTGGCATGACGATGGCCAAACCGGCGACGTCTTCAACGGCGAGAACCGGCACATTGCTCTCCCACCAGCGCTCGCCGAGGCGCACGGTTCGGGAGCGAATATGGCAGCCTTCGAGGGCACTGGCGACCTGTTCGAGGGGCGAGGACTCCTCGTCGATGATGATTGGGCGGTACTCGACCTGGCACACGCGCGCGAGGTGACTGACGATGTCGATCACGCGTCCGCCCGCATGCGGCCGAGGTGGAAGAGGGCTGCGCGGATTGAGCGGTCGCCGGAGGTAGGCCGCAGCCAAGGCCGCCTCATGGTCGTGTTGCAGCGTGGCCCGTTCCGCGGCCCTGTCCGCCCGGGAATTCATGCGTTCATCAGGTCTCGATAGAGGCCGTTACTTCGAACAAGCTCTGCATGAGTGCCTCGCTCGTCGACGGATCCGCCATGCAGGACGATGATTTCATCTGCGTCGCGAACGGTGGACAGACGATGAGCGACGACAAGCGTGGTGCAGCCGCGATCCCGTAGTTGGCTGACGATGTGCGCCTCGGTGCGTGCGTCCATGGCACTCGTTGCTTCATCGAGAATGAGCAGGCGCGGCTGGCGCACCAGCGCTCTGGCAATGCCGAGGCGCTGGCGTTGTCCCCCGGAGACGTCGCGTCCATCCTCACTCAGGATCGCGTCGTAACCTCCGGGTCTGGTGATGATGTCATCGTGGATCATGGCTGATTTGGCCGCGCTCACCACATCACGGTCGGAGATTTCTGGGTCGAACATCGTGAGGTTGTTCAGCACGCTTGCCTGATAGATGACTGCGTCCTGGTCGACGAAACCAACCTCGCGCGCGAGAGCCGCGCGGGGATACTCATCTATCTCAGTGCGATCGATCCGGATAACACCGCTCCAAGGCTGGTAGAGGCCGGAAACGAGTCGGCCGATCGTCGACTTTCCGCTGCCGCTTCTGCCGACGATCGCCACGACTCGCCCCGGTTCGATGGTGAGGCTCACGTGCGAGAACAGGGGCGGCTCGGTCGGGGAATAGCCGAAGGTGACATCGTCGATTGTCAGGGTGGCGGCCCAGGGGTCGATGGCCAACCCGCCGCGGTTGCGCCGGCCGAGGCGGGCAACCTCGAGGAAGGGATTGGCATCATCCTCGATCATGACGCCGGACGCGGGGATGATCGCAGGAGAAACCCGATCAATAGTGGTCGTTGATGCCGTGTCGGTGGGGCCAGGCGGCACGGTCACCGGCTCATCGACATCGAGATATGGGTCGCGCAAACGAGGGTCAACCCGCTGTTCGAGGACGTCGTTCGCCTGCTCAAGCTTGCCCCGGAGGCTAAGAAAGGCATCGAGGCTGGGGACAAGCACGGCGATGGGAGCGACGAAGGCGGCGAGGAGGATGGAGAAGGCCGCGAATGTCCCGAGGGTCAACGACCCCCGGATCGCGAGCCATCCACCGATCGTCACGACCATGGTGCCGATCATCGGCACAGCAACGATCGGAAGCATTCCGAGCCAGCCCCATAGGTGCGTGTAGCCGAGACTCAAGCGCCGACCCAGTGAAGCGTAAATGCGATCGAAGGCGACGTTTTCACTGCCGGTGGCCTTAAGGGTTTCAAGGACTCGCATCGACATGCTGATCTCAGATAACGTCACGGAGGCCTCACGCGACTGGCGCTGTCGAACCTCTAGCCGCTTGGGGATGATGCGAACAATGAGGGCGATGAGGATCAGGTAGCCGATGAGCGCCACCCCGGCGAGGGCGGGGGAGAGAAAGAACATGATGATGAGGAAGAACAAGCTCGTGACCTGCGAGAGAATCGCGCTGGCGAGGGGGCCGGACATCACGAGCGCAATGGACTCGGTGAGGGCAACACGATTCGCAAGCAGGGCTGGGTCGCGCTGACTCATGAACCAAGCCGGCATACGAAGGAGGTGCCAGACAAATCGAGCACTGGCCGACGTCACGGTGATTGTTGTCAAC
>CAMAWO010000271.1 GCA_945861925.1 Bifidobacterium breve
GGTCGCGGCCCGGAAAGGCGTCGTGGGCCTTGGTGTCGGTGACTCCGATCCGCACGACGTTCGTGAGTACCCCGCTCGCTGCCCAATCCCGAGCGGTGCGGGGGATGAACTCCGAGGCGTGATTGGCGAGGGCGTAGTTGAACGAGTCGGTGCCGCCGCCGAATTTGACCCCGATGCTCGACCCGATGACGATTCGCCCCCAGCCGCGGCTTGCCATGACCGGGCCGGCCGCACCCATGATCAGGTAGTTCGCCAAGGCTCCGATACTCATCGCCCTGACGAGCTCCGCGGGGTCGATTGCCTCGAGGGTTGTCGGGCTTGCGACGGCCGCGAGAAAGATCACGACGTCGGCGTTCGCCACCTGCTGGCTCCGGGCGGCCTCGCTGACCGCATCGAGGTCGGCGAGGTCTAGGCGCATGGTGTCGAAGGACCCACTCGATGACGTGAGCGATTCGAAGGCGGACGGATTTCCGTGGGAGTGGCCGGTGACCTGGTGCCCGGCATCGAGGAATCTCTGGCAGACGGCCACGCCAATGTCAGAACTCGCCCCGAGCACTAATGCCCGTTTCACCCGCTCGGCGGAGACCACTCGGGCAGTCTAACTGCCCGGCTGGAATAGGCTGGCGGCTTCCGACTCTGGCATGGGAAGGCTTGGCTTGAAGGCCCTACTGTTTGGCGCGAGTGGTCAGTTGGGAACGGCGATCTCCGCAGCTTGCGCTGCGACGTCCGACATTGAGCTCACCTGCGTGCCACGAAGCGTTGACATCTCCGATGCCGCCAAGGTCTCTGCAAGCGTTGAAAGCGAGCGGCCGCAGTGGGTCATCAACTGCGCTGCGATGACGAATGTCGACGGAGCCCACGAGAACCCGGCGATTGCGATGGGCGTCAATGCCCTTGGCCCAGCCAATATCGCGCGAGCCGCCGAATCGGTGGGCGCGCGGGTTATCCAGATCTCGACCGAGGCTGTCTTCGATGGTGAGCGGACATCTGCCTACGCCGAGGACGATGCCTGCAACCCTGTTGCGGTCTACGGAATCTCGAAGCTGGCCGGGGAGATGATGGTTCGTCTCTACAACCCGTCGTCGTTCGTCTTGCGCACCTCCTGGCTCTATTCCAGCAACTCCGGCGTCAACTTTCCCACCCGGCTGCTCCAGCAACTCAACTCGCATGACGGGCCAGTCTCGGTTGTCACAGACGTAGTCGGCAACGCTACGCCCTCGGCGGTTCTCGCCGAAGCGGTGCTTGCGGTTATCGCCAGCCCGCCCGACCCGGGCGTCTATCACGCATGCTGCGTCGGTGCCGTCACGAAATTCGACTGGGCCGTAGAGATCGCGCGTACCGGGGGGTTCGACCCTTCTCGGATCGTGCAGGTGACCTCCGCCGACTATCCGACCGTGGCGCTGCGGCCAAAGTACGTCGACTTGAGTTGCGAGAAGTTCTTGGCGACGGGCGTCTACCTCTTGCCGACCTGGCAGGACGCATGGCGCGCAGATCGCCTTTGATCAAATTAGGCTCTCCGCGCGATGGAAGTTGGCGGGCGATGCTCAGGAAATCTGTTTGCAGGATGACAAGGCCAGACCGGTGCTGTTGAGCGACGAGCGATTGAGTTTGCAGTGGTCGAGTGTCATAGTGGGGCCATGGCCGAATTGGTCCCGGTTGACCCGGATGTCGAGGCGTATGCGGATGCATTCCTCGTGCAGTGGAGTGCCTACGGCTTCGATCTGTCGTTCGGCAGGGAATATCTGCCTGATCAAGGATTGACCAATGCGGCGTTCACCGTTCACATGAGTCCGCAACTTGCTCTGTTGCTTTCTCGTACTTTGGCAGAGCAAATGGAAGCATACGAGCGCAACGTCGGTCCCTTGCCCGTTCCGGTGTCCTCCGACGTTGACAGGGAAGGACATCTCCATGACCCCGAGTGAGCGGCTGCGCCCCCCAAAAGGTGGAGGGGGGTCCGATTATTCAGTGGCAGGGGGAGGGGTTATGACTGTTGACCGATCTACGCCCCCGGATTTTGAGGGGCCTAAACCCGCCACGGTTAAGGATGATCGCCACGACGACACACGTTCCTTCGCATCCGCCTACGTGTCCCACTTGTGGGCGGAGGACTGGGACAGCCCCGAAGACAGCGTCTACGACTCGTGGTGACAGCGGGAGATGTTGCACTTGTCGGTTTCCCATTCAGCGGACGGGCCTCGGTGTCGTTCAAGAAGCGGCCAGTTCTCGTCCTCTGCACCTTCGGGGCAGTGCCAGATGAAGTCGTGTGGACAGTCATGATCACTGGAAGCCTTCAGAGAGTTGAGACTCCTGGGCCTGGAGACATCGCGATAGTGGAGTGGCAGGCTGCTGGCCTTGCCAAGGCCAGTGTTATCCGCACGCGGAGGGTCTGGACTGCGGAGCAGAGAGATGTTCTTCTGAGGATTGGTCAAGTTTCCACGAAGCTCCTTGACACAGTGAGACTTACGGTCCAGTCGTCCCTCGATTTCTGAGGCTCATCCTCCGTGCCACATCATCGGCGGGCCAGCCGCCTCGTCGTGCCAGCACCTGCGCTCGCAATGAGGGCTGAGGCAGGCAACCCGATCTGCCGAACGCCCGCGAACGCCCGCTTGGTGATTGCGGCCTTTGATTGCCCGCCTCGGCGAGCCGCCAGAACGACGGTCGTCCACTGCCGAGCCAAAGCCTGATCGAACTCCCTGCGTTCGAATGATCCGGTTGAGTCGTTGGCCGTCTTGAGCCGACCGAACCAACGTGCAATGTCCTCGAGTTGGTCGAGGTTGCTCATGACCAAGGGCGCGATGGTCGCTGAACGATGGATTCTGCGATCCTCATCATTCATTTGAATGCCGAGCGCGCGCTCGATGAGGTCAATCTGCACCTGCAGGGCTTGGTCGTTCATCAGATCCAGGGCGGCGCCCTGCGAGGTCTGCGATGCGTGGACACGGTAGGCAGCGAGGACTACCGGAAGGTTGCAGACCCTCATGGTGTCGGAGGCGTTGCTCCACATGTCGTAGTCGAGGGTGTTGCCGAACTGCTCTCGGAACATCAGTTGGCGCTCGGCGAGGGCGCTTCGACGCATCATCACTGTGTTGCAGGCGATGGGGTTGAGAAACACCATCGTTGCCCGAATCTGATTGTTGGTCACGGGGAGGCGCTCGGTGGTCATCGTCACTGAGCCGTCGTGGGACTCGTAGCGCATCTGGGTCCACGAACCGCACACGGCGATGTCTGGGTTCGCCTCGAGGTACGCCACCTGAGTGGCGAGGCGGTTCGGCATCGTGAGGTCGTCTTGATCGAGCCAGGCGAGGTAGGTGCCGCGGCCCTCGACCATGATCCGATTGCGCACCCCCACCAAACCCTGATTCGTCTCATTCTCGAGCAGCCTGATTCGCGGGTCGGTGAATGAGCGGATGACCTCGACGCTGTTGTCTGGGGAGGCGTCATTGACGAGCAGTAGCTCCCAGTCCTGGAAGGTCTCGGCGAGAACGCTCTTGATGGCCTCAGCGATGTAGGCCTCACCCCGGTAGACGGCCATGCCGACGGTCACCTTGGGGGCAGGCAGGGTCATGGCGGCCACGATACCGGGGGCGGCCCTACGCTGTGAGACGTCGTCGTTGGCCTCGTGGTGATTGGTGGATTCATGTGCGGGATTGCCGGCGCCTGCTGGTTCGCCGAGGCAGACCACGGACGCATCGAATCGAACCTCGCCCGCGCCGTGGCCGCGATGCACAACCGGGGCCCGAGCTCGTCTGGTCAGGCGATCTGGGCCGCCCCGAGTGGTGCCGTTGCGGCGCTCGGCTCGACCCGGCTGGCCGTGCTCGATCTGACCGAGGCGGGCCGCCAGCCGATGACGACCCCTGATGGCCGCTTCACGGTCGTCTACAACGGTGAGATCACGAACTATGTCGAGGTGCGCGCGGTTCTGGCGTCTGAGGGCATGTCGATCACATCGAGTGGCGATACGGAGGTGCTGCTGGCCGCGTGGGTGCACTGGGGTCAGGCCAGTCTTTCGCGGTTCGAGGGGATGTTCGCGTTCGCTGTACTTGACCGGCAGCAGGCGACTCTCACCCTCTGCCGCGATCCCTTCGGCATCAAGCCGCTCTACTACAGCCACCTGCCCGGTCGGGGGCTGGTCTTCGGCAGCGAGATTGCGAGCATCGTCCCTCTTCTGCCTTCGACTCCGCGGCTGAACTGGCGCACGGCCGTGGCGTACCTTGCTGCCGGCGCATATGACGACTCGCCCGAAACCTTCATCGAGGGGGTGCAGCACCTCGAGCCCGGTCGCACGCTTGTGGTCGACCTTGGGACCGGGGAAATCCAGCGAAACGAGCAGGTGGCGTGGCGGCCCTCGATACGAACGGACGAGACGGTCACCGCGGCGCAGGCGGCTGATGGCGTCCGCGCGATTCTCCTCCAAAGCGTCGAGCGAAACCTGCGAGCCGATGTGCCGGTGGGGGTCGCGCTCTCCGGGGGCATCGACTCCAGCGCCATCGCCTGCGCCGTGAGACTCCTCGAGCCGGAGTATCCCCTGCGGGTCTTCAGCTTCGTGGCGTCCGAGAGTGCCATCAACGAATCCCGCT
>CAMAWO010000272.1 GCA_945861925.1 Bifidobacterium breve
TGGCAATTGATCTGTCGGCGTTCCACGGACCCGCAGGCTGCCGGGAGGCGCTGGAACGGTCTGGCAGCCTGCTGTTGACCGGCCGCAGTTCGATGGAGTCGGGAAAGATCGCCTATCGAGCGGCCGTCCAAGACCTGCTGCAGGCAGCCGACGTCTTGGAGCAGAAGACGGGCCTGCAGGTGGTCTCCGTTCTGCCTGCTCGGGATGTGCTGGAGAGAATGCTGCGCGGCGCTCCGGCAATCGCTTCCGTGGCAGGTGACGGCCGCCGGTTCACCAACAGGTATCTGCAGTGGAGTGATCATCCGCGTGGAATACACGTACTCGTGTCCGCCGGCAGCGGCCGCAAGGTCGACGAGAATCTGCTGCAGCCTGCCTTGGCCCGGACCGCGGAGGTCATCCGCGCACTGCGGCCTGGGCTGCTGTTCGCCAAGCGAATGGACAGGATCGGGCGGAGGGTCTGGGCCTTCGGCCCGCTGATGGAGCTCATGGAGAGCACCGGAGCGTGGATGGGCGACGAGGACGGGCTTCGTCCGCCCGACGAGATGAACAGCTTCTACGTCTTCATGACGGCGTCTCGGGGCCAGACGCTCGCGGAGAAGATGCCGCTCCAAACCCGGCACGGCATGGCGTCGCGGACTGGTACGCAAATGGTCGACGGGCGAGTCGCCTACCACGTGGCGCAGCCTCCGCCTCCTGGGACAACACGTCTGGGCATGCTCTCGCCGGGCGGTGGACGCGGTGAGACGCTGCTGGTCTTGGACTCACCGGCCTACCTACCACCGGAAAGCGCTGTGGCGACAGGCCTGCCACAGGTGTTCAACCCGGATGGCACTCGAACGGACCAGGTCGAGAACGTTCGCTGGGCACTGTCGGTCTTCGGGCGGCCCCAGTGGTCGCGGCGCGCTATTGCCATCGAGCTCTCACGCCGGCAGACGTCCACCGGATACCTCCGAGGAGCGACTAACAGCGCAGCGACCGTCCAGCTGCCGGCCGCGGACGCGACCGTCTTCCCGATACTGAACTCGATCCTCAACCACCTCGACCTGTACGAGAGCGGCAGGCTCACGCTGAAGCTCAGCGTCGAGGGAATCGACGACCTGGCGATCGCCGGCGTCATGCCGACCGACGGCCCATGGGCAACGAGTGAGGACTTCACCCGGATCCGCCGATGGCTCCGCGCCGGCAAGGAGCGGCACGACCGCAACCGGAGCCTGTCGCTGACCTCGGTGCCGGCGACCCTGTCCGGGCAGCCGGCCCGGCTCCTGTCCTCCGCCCCACGCCACCACGCCGAGCCCGGGTACGCGGTGACGTTGCGGGAGCGGCCCTCGGGGCGACAGCCCCGGGAGTCCCGCGAGCCGATCATCCCGCACGCGGCCCTCGCCGGCAGCATCGTCGATGCGATACGAGACGCAGGGAGCGTCCCGCTGACGCTGTGGCAGTCGCCCGATGCGCACGAAGGCCCGCAGCTGGCCGCGATCAGCCGACTGGAGATGCTTGCTGAATCGACGCAGACCGCGATGCGAGCGATCCTCAAGCAGGTCACAGCCGTGGACGACGCCGGTGACCCGCGGCTATGCGGCGCGCTGCTGGAGGACCTGAACCGGGAGTACGCCCGACTCGCCGAGCACGAGCTCCCCGCAGCAAGCGGACAGCTCGCCCAGGCCAAGCAGGAGCTCGAGGTCCAGCGGATCAGCCGGGCATCGCATGCCAGCACCACGCAAGCCGCTGACCTCCTGCGCCTGGTGGCCTCACTGCGCGACCCGCACGACATATCCCTCGCCGAACTGTGGCGTGCCTGCATCCGCGACCTGACCGTCACCGTCCGCCAAGAACACCACGACGCACACATCACCGACATCATCGACTGGGATGGGCGCATCGTTTTCAGCGACCTCACCGAGAACTACGCCATCCGCTTCGCCGGAAGTCGCCGGCAAGGGGCAGGAGCCAAAGTCGACGAGCGCGTGGACGCCCTCGTGAAAGACCTTCTCGATGGCATCCCGTTCGCCGCCTGCCAGACCGAGCGCAAGCCCGTCCTCAAGGGCCGCGTCGCCGAACGCTTCGGGCAGGAACCCCGCAGGTTCCTCCTCGGCTCCTGCCTCGATCCGCGCATCACCCGAACCGCAGCCCACCTCCTGCGTGAGCCGCAGCGAACGGACCACGACCTCTCCGCCGCACTCGACGAACCAACAGCCTTCATCGCCCGCATCCGCGCGGTCTACAGCACACCCGCGCGCGCTGACTCAACGTGGCTGCAGCAGGTGTACGAGCTCGTCACCCGCTGGCATGTCGAGGCGGCCACGCGCGGCGGCCTCGCCGATGTCACGGCGTTGCTTCCCCACTGCGCATCATCCAACTCCGCCATCAGCACGCTCATGTCAAGCATCCATTCCGCCCAATGGACACGAATCGAGCAGGGCAAATACCGACTCGCACCATGCACCCACTGCGGCGGACACCGCCGCGCACCCATGCGCAATCCAGAACCCCACGGCCTGGTGTGCCTCGACTGCCGGCGTGACGAGCAAGGACCCTCCTGGCCCGCCGACCCTTACGACCAATGGCGATGCGCAGCCTCCCTGTGGAGCGACCCCCTATCGGCAAAGTCGGTGGGTCGTGGTTGACGGTGGTTCTCCGGTAGCCGCGTGTACGAGATGGTGCGTCGCCAGGCCCTGCGCCACTGCATTCACAGTTGCTGAGGGCGACGTCGTATCCGTGTAACAGCCGCAATTCTCGTGTCGCTCACTCAACGAGCGACCGAGGACTTGTGCCCGGGTACGTCCCTCCCGCTGGCATCCGGTTGCGGAATCCAGCGAGAGTGGCACTGACATTCCTCATGGGAATCTGGCCGCGGCAGTCGGTCCGCCGGCGAGACCTGTCGAGCGAAGCCGTGGCTCCTGTGGCGTAAGGGAAACCTAGCTTCTGGCGGCTCTCCGACGCTCCCGGGTCGCAGCGCGAGCTCACCTACGGCCCGGGCGAACCGGCGCTCCTCGCGGTGGGAGAGGTGCGGATGGTCGAGGAGGAGCTGAACCAGTATGTGATCAGTTGACCGGTGCATGCCGGTTGGGTCGAACGTGTCGGGCGTCACATCGAGACCACCCTGTTTTCACGGTAGCGGACCCAACAGAACGGCAATAGCCTTCGGCAGGTTCGCATGGCAATGGGACGAAGTCCCCAAGAGGAATGGTGTTGGCGATGGGTGCACGGACGAGGCGCTTCACGAGCCTTGCGACAGGTTCAAATGCGACGAAAGCGGCAGGCATCGCTGCCCTGTGCGCGGTGATGCTCCTCGCGGCATGCGGTGGCTCTGGTGGGAGTGCGACGGAAGCGGGTGAGCCCGTGATCCGAGGTGACGTAGCCGCGACGTTGACGGTGACCGGGATTCCAGCGAGCGCAGTGGTCGGTACAACGATTGTCCTGACGACCGTGGGCGGCACGAGTGCTAGCCCGGTCTCCTACGCGACAACGAGCACCGGATGCGCAGTCACCGCCTCATCGCTCACCGCCACTGCCGCCGGAACGTGCACCGTGACCGCGACCCAAGGGACGCAGACCGGGACCGCCGCGTTCCCCTTCAGTCCCGCGTCGGCGGCGGTCACGTCGAAAGTGGCGACGGTGACGTTCTCTACTCGCGAAGGTTCAGGTGTGATGCAAGCGCAGAAATCATCGACACCTGTCGCGCTGAGCGCGAACGACTTCAAGTCTTGCTGTGATCAGCGCGTCTTCATTGGCTGGTCAGTCGTGGCTCAAAATGGACTAGTTGGCGGAAAAATTGATTACACGGACAGGGGAATGTACTCGTTCGAAAGCGACGTGACGCTTAGCGCTCAATGGAGGTGGGCGGGGGATCCGAAGGACATCGTGGCTACCGCGACGGGTCCTACGTCCGGGTCTTTGTCATTCCAATCCATCTCTAACCGGGACGGCACGCCAGCGGTGAAGGGTCCCTACAAGCTGAAATTGGTACGGAAGATGGAGGGAACCGGCGCTTCCACATATTGGGAGCTCGTTGAATCCAGGGATGTTTCCAGCCCCGGCACCTACTCCTTCACAGTAAGCCCCGGACGGAAGTACTACTTCATGGTGAATGACAGTTTTGACTCAAACATCTTCACCCCGCCGTCGGTGACTGCAACACCTGCAACATCGTCGTCGACTGTGTCAGCGCCCGGAACCCCGCCAGCACCCACTGTTGTCGCGGGGACCGCCAAGGTCACCGCGACCGTGGCCGCCGGGACTTCGGGCGGCACCCCGACTTCGTACACAGTCAGGGCCTACACAGTCAACGGTACGGAAGCAGGGACCTGCACTGTGACGGGCTCGTCCGGGTTCTGCGAAGTGACCCCCCTCACCGCAGGCAGCACCTACACGGTCAAGGCAGTCGCGAAGAACACGGCAGGCGACTCAGGCGAATCCGGTGCATCGTCGCCAGTCACCGTGCCAGCAACTGTTCCGGGCGCGCCAGGACTCACTGCTCTTTCTCGCAGATCGAAAACGGAAGTGTGGGTGACCTTCTCC
>CAMAWO010000273.1 GCA_945861925.1 Bifidobacterium breve
GAGCGATTGGCTGGAGGCTACCAGCGGAGTCCCCACTGGCGCTCTAGGGGAGGTTTCAGTTGGGTCGATGGAGGTCTTGACTCCGTCGTCAAGTGGATACGTGGGCGGCCTTTCTGATGCTGAACTACTTGAGGTGGCAAGACGGCAGGTAGCGGATACGAGCGCTTGACAGCGCAAACCGACCAGTGGACACGGGCGGTTTGGATTTGTCTCCATCCGATCATTGACTACCTTCGTGCGACGAGGCGAGTGACTACTGGATCATCCTGGCCATGCCGAGCGATACCGCTGGCTGTCTGTGAGAATTCCACCAGAAACCCACGGTATACCAAGGACTCCTCAAGGTCCTCGGACCTAATGAAGCGTCGGTAGTGACCAAAGACGCGTTCCGTTGATGACAGACGTGTGCCTTTGGATGCCAATGGATCTTGAATAGACCGACATTCTATGAGAAGTCGTCCTCCCACTGGGAGTAGCTCTGCGCAATGATCAAGGAACTTGGATTCCTCATCAAAAGTGAGCGCATGCAATACGAAGCGCGAGTAGATCACTGTGGGCCTGAAGTCACGAAGAACACTCTTCAAGTCTTCAAGGTGTGCTAGAGAGAATGAGAGCGATCTCTCATTGCTTAGTTGCCGAGCCAGCTCTCGAGAGCGCAAGATCGCTTCTGGCGAGCTATCAATGCCAAGAGTTGAAGCGGTTTCGGAAATGTAGATGGTGTCACGTCCGTTACCACAACCGAAATCGACGACTCTATCTTCGCTATTGATGTAGCCTTCGTCAATCACGAATTGCGCAAAACTAGATTCCGTATTTGGGACTTGGTTAGTCGAATAGTAGGAACCCCAATGCGATGCAGCTCTCGACCGTGATCGTCCGAGTTCAGCTACTTGCTCGACTATGGCAGATTCGTGGAAAGCGCTTGGTGCAAGGAGCGAGCAGTTCAGCGCAATCTGCAAGACGTCTTCAGCGACTGACAGAATCGATCTACCGCTAGTGTCTAGGACTCTGGCATTGGATGGCATTTCAGAGGGTGCCTGTCCAAGGGACTCAGTGTTTCGGGCCAAGTAGATCCCGCGATGGTCTCGCGAAAGAAGATCCGCGGGGCTAGCAGTAAGCATGATGACAATGTGCTTATCAAGGAGCGCACGTTCTAACTCGGCGAAGGCTTCGCGATACATGGCTACTACGCTCACTATGACCAAATGGCCCTGCTTCGCGATGCTTGCGCAGAGTTGAGCATAGACGCTACTTAGACCCCGCCGTCCGCTCTCCGTATCCACATCTGTAGTGCCGGTCAAGAGTCGCATGAGATCGCCATCAAGACAGACTGGTGTGACTCCCGCTGTTTCGCGAATCGCTAGGGCGAGAGCGTCTGAAACCGAGGACTTCCCAACGTTCGGAGCACCCGTGATCCACACGACTCCCCAAGGGCCTCCGGTTACTTGGGTCTTGGATGTGCCTTCCAAAGTCAACCCTCTTAACCAACGCAATCGGTGATCCTTGAAGGGACCAAGATCTTGGTGCCTGCCGTTCGAACTCTTGGACTAATCATAGGGGGAATGAGAACCTCGGTCAGTCCTTGGGCCTGTCCGCTGGGTCACGTGCCCCTGAGTGGTGGTTTTTCGATTCTCGCGCTCAGGTCAGTGTCTTGATCATGCCGTCATGAGTTCTGGTGGTTTCACTTGCCCCTGTTCCTGGGTTGTTGGGGTCATGAGCTGAGCCATGGATTGTTCGGAGAAGTAGCGGCGGTCAGCGGCGGCCCATTCATCATGCTGCTCGACGAGGACCGCTCCCGCGAGGCGCAGCAAGGCTTCGGGATTCGGGAACACTCCGACGACATCGGTACGCCTCTTGATCTCCTTATTGACCCGTTCGATTAACCGGCCTTGTGCCTCGGGGTCTAGCGCGGGCGCTGGGCGGGTTGCTTGTCGAGTCGTAAGAGGTGCCCTTGTAGAGCTGCGGCGACGCGGCCGTGGCGGTCGTTCTCGCTGCTCCAGCCCCGCTGTTGGGCATCGGTCTGGAGGGCGTGAACGTCGGCGAGTTGGTCGGTGAGTGCGGGGATGAACTCGACCGCGGGGGTGTAGTTGTCGCAGGTCTCGCAGATGTTGGCGTAGGGGCAGGCTTCGCCGGCCGCGTGCCGGGAGCAGTAGCCGTGCGCGACGCGAGTCTTGAGCATTTCCGCTGCCAGCCAATTGACCTTGTCCGGCACGATCGGGCGTCCCACGGGTGTCAAGGTGAGTTGCGTCCTGATCGAGCCGATGGCCTGGTCGTAGGCAGTGCGCAGCGTCGGGGAGGCCAAGGTTGCGTAGCGAATAGTCATCTGCGGCGTGACGTGTCCCAGCAGCGCCATCAGGGCCTGCAGGCTCATCCCGGCGTTCGCGAGGCTGGTTGCGTAGGTGTGCCGTAGTTGGTGACAGGTGATGATCAACGGCGCGCCGCCGGGTCCGGTCAGGCCGGCCTGCTTAGCGGCGGTGAGCAGCCCAACGCGGAGCCGGGTCGCGCCGAGCCGTCGGCCGTGGGCGGTGAACAAGAAATCGGTCTGCTTGCCCGTCCGCGGGTGCGTGAGCGGGCGGTGGGCCCCGCGTTCGGCGGCCCAGGTGTCCAGGACCGTCATGGTGGCGGCGTCCAGGGGGACCATCCGTTCGGTGGCGAGCTTGCCGAGCGGGACCTTCAGCCAGGACCCGGCAGCGCCGTAGTCCACGACCGCGCTTAGCTCGAGGTCGAGCAGTTCTCCAACCCGCAGCCCGGCGCCGCGCAGGACCTGCAGCCCAGTGCGGACGAACGGATCAGGGCAGGCCGCGATCGCCGCCATCAAGGCGCTGTCGACATCGGGGGCCAGTGCTCGCGGCAGGGGCTGCTCGAGCTTGGGGACGTCGGCGGCGAACAGCAGTCGTCGTCGGGGTGCGTCGGTCCAGTCCCAGGCGGTGATGTCGTCGAGCAGGTTCCGGACGGTGAGCACGGTGGAGTGCATGACGGCCGGTGAGATGGTCCGGCCGGCGCCCTTGCCGTGGGCCCGCCGACCGCGCCAGGGCCGGGTTCGGTTGTGGAGCAAGAACGCCTCGAGGTGGCGCCGCTCGAGCAGTGCCAGGGCGGTGACCTCGGGGTGTTGGGCGTGGAGGAACTCCGCGAACGGCAGCAGATCATTGATGAGCGACTCGATCGACTTCGGGCGCAGCACCGTGCTGCGCAGCGTCACGTAGCGCAGCAGGCTCACCCGGATCTGCTCGGCCATCGGCACGACCGCGAACCGCTGCTCCAGACTCGCGCCGCGACGTCCGCGTTGCGGGACGGTGTCAATGACCCGTAGCTCGAACAAGATCTGTCGCAGGCTTGCGAGCCGGGTCCGGTAGGCCCGCAACGACGTCGGCGGCAGGTCTGCGGTGCTGCTCAGCGCCGACGCGAAGTGGTCCAAGACGGTCTCGTCGAGATCGTCCAGGGTCCCGCCGTGCCAGGCGAGCAGAACCGCCAGGCACTCCTGCAGGATGGTCTGGACCCAGTCGGGCGTCCAACCCAGCCGCAGCCCAGCCTCGCGGGCCCGAATGAAATCCTCCCGGTGCCGGTCTTGGACAATCGAGGCGAGGCCGGTGAGGTTTTTGGCGACCATGAGTTCGACGTCCAAGCGCAGATGGCCGGTGCCGATCGCGAACACGACCAGCGGCCAGGCGTGTGTTCGGTCCAAGGTCGCCAGCCGTTCCTGAACCGGGCGCGCCATCCAGGTTTCCAGGTTCGGATGTTCCGCGAACAGGACTCGAGCGGACCGTAAGCGATCGCGCAGCGACCGGTCAGACAGTCCCAACGCGGCGACGTGCTCGAGGTAGGTCGGCAGCAAATGATGGTCATGCTCGGTCGCGGTGCGGGCGACCGCCGCGGTCACCGCTGGCCCATCACAAGACGGGCAGCGGCGTACTGGGCCGCAAGGTGTGCGGTCGACAGATGAACATAACGCGCCGTCGTCTCCGCACTGGCATGACCCATGAGCTCGCGAAGGACCAGCAGGTCGATCCCAGCCGCCGCAAGTTCGGTGCCGTAGGTATGGCGCAACCGGTGCGGCCGGACCCGCAACTGCCCGGAACTGTCCCGGTGCCGACGGAACAGCGATCGCAGCCCCGCCTCCGACAGCGGGGTTCCCGTGGTCGGTCCGCGTAGCACCACGAAACACTGCGCGGTGGTCAGGGCGGGCGGGCGTTCCAGCCGCAGGTAGGCACCCACCTCGGCGAAGAACACGCCGTCGACGGGCACGACCCGTTCCTTGGCGCCCTTGCCCACGACCCGTATCCGGCGGCGCCCCATGTCGACGTCACGGAGCAGTAGCCCGCGAACCTCCGCCGACCGCAGCCCACCCAGGAGCATCAACAAGACCACGGCCCGATCGCGGTGGGTGCGAAGGTCGGACAAGAACACGTCAACGTCTGCGAGTGGCAACGACTCCGGCAACCGGGAGTCCTGGCGGACCAGGTGACCACCGGATCGACGCCGCCCGGGTCCCAGGTGCCCGAGCA
>CAMAWO010000274.1 GCA_945861925.1 Bifidobacterium breve
CGACACCGCCTGCGATCGCCGCTCCTGCAACGAGCATGCTCGCGCGAAGGCTCGGCCGCGAGCCGGGCTTCGAGGCGAGAGCCTCAAGTGCCGACCATGCGGTGGCGGTCAGTTGATAGTGGGCCGTTGCGACCACGCTAGTGGCGACCGCCTGCTGAAGAGGCGAGCGTGGCAGCAGTCCGCGGGCGAGTGTTCCGGCGATCGACCACGATGCGCCAGCGACCCCCGCCTGCACGGAACGATCCCCCGCCCACGAGGTAACCCACGATGCGCGACGGAACTGGCGGCCCATGGCAGCATTGTGCCTGACCGCTCACCCGGCGTTGCCCCTATCCTGATCACACTGTCATCAGAATGTTGTTCCGAGGGAGCCACGATGGACCATTCAGCTCGCGCAGGACTGTTCGGTTCGGCTTTCGCGGTCGGCCGCTCGTACCAGCCGAATCTCCTCACCCGTGGTTCGGTCGATCAGGCCATCGTCACCGGAACGACCGCGGCAGCCGCCTACGGAGTGCTGAGTGCGGGCAGTTCTGCCCTCACCGCCGTGGCCTCTCGCGTCTCCCGCTCCGAGTCTCCGTCGGTTATCGCACGCCTGCTCGTTGCCGGGGCGGTGGGGTCGGCCGCTGCGGGCGCCTCCGTTGCCCTCGCCTGGCGCGAGCATGAGTCCTCCCACCGCGCCGTCGGTCGCCTCGCCGCTCACACGGCCCTCGCGACCGTCGCGGCGAACGTAGCCGCACTCGCCGCCCCCGGGAAGCCCGGCCGCCGCGATACCGGAATCGTGCTCGGCACCGCCGCTGCGATTGGTGCGGCGGCCTGGGCGAGCGCTCGGCCATGGAAGAGTGCGCCCGGCTCCCTCGTCGACGAGGGCGTGGCGGGCTCAACACTCAAGGGATCCCAGTACTTTTTCGAGGACGCAGTGCGCGAGGTTTCCCCCGTGAAGTCCGTGGGGATCGGGGCGGTCGTGGGTCTCGCGACCTACGGACTCGCACGCGCGGAATCCGCCCTGACGAGCGTCTCGAGCCGCGCCGCGACCGCGCTCATCGGTGGTGAGCCACAGGACCATCGGATGATCGGCCGCATTACCAGCGCAGGGATTACCCTCGGCATTGGTTGGTTTGCCGTCGCAAAGGCTTCGACCCTGCTGAGCAAGGGCGGCGGTTCCCTGGACGCTGCGCTCATCAACGCGCCCACCAGCCCTGAGGTCACCGGTTCCCCTGCCTCAGGGATCGACTGGCTGAAGCAGACCCGTGAGGGAGCGCGTTGGCTGAGCATGGCGCTACCACCGGAGTCGATTGCGGCAGTCATGGGCGTCGATTCGGCCAAGCAGCCCATCCGCGTCTACGGCTCCCTCGACGTCGCCCCCAACGACGAGGAGCGGGCTCGGGTACTCCTCGCCGAAATCGATCGCACAAAGGCACTCGAGCGCAAGGCCTTCGCGATTTTCTCACCAACCGGCTCCGGGTACGTCAACTACGTCGCCACTGAGACCTTCGAATACCTCACCCTGGGCGACTGCGCATCCGCCGCAATTCAATACTCGGTCCTGCCCTCGGCCCTGTCCCTCACCAAGGTCCCGACCGGCAGTGTCCAGACCGCCATGGTCGTCAGCGGCGTCGTTCAGCGACTGATGGCGATGCCCAAGGCCAAGCGGCCGAAGTTCTACCTATTCGGCGAGAGCCTGGGATCCCAGGTGAGCGAGGAGATGTTCAAGGGCACCGGCACCTTGGGCCTCGAGGGCACCGGCATTCACGCAGCCCTGTGGATCGGCACCCCAGCCGCCACCGTCTGGCGCCGCCAGATCTGGGGCCAGCGCACGATCACCGAAACCCCCGCGGTGGGTCCGGCCGCTGCCTACCTACCCCGGAGCATCGCCGACTGGCGCGGGCTGCCCGCTGAAGAGCGCGCGAAGGTCCGGTACCTGCTCCTCCAGAACGGCGATGATCCGATCCCGAAGTTCGGGTCTCAGGTGGTCTGGCGCCGACCTGACTGGCTTGGACCCAACGCAACGAGGCCAATCGGCGCCCCGAAGGGTACGCACTGGCTGCCGGTCACGACCTTCATGATGACCTTTCTCGACATGCTCAACGCGCTCACGCCGACCCCGGGCATCTTCGCCGAGGGCGGCCACGACTACCGCCATGTACTCCCCGATGCCCTGAGCCAGACGTGGCAACTCCCGGCTACCGACATCCAGATGGAGCGAATCAACACAGCACTGCGGCAGCGTGAGCTCGCCTGGGAGCTTTACCGCAGCCTCGCTGAGATTCCCCACCTGCCCCCGGCCAAGCAGGACACCGCCCGCAAGAAGGCCCTTGAGCTCGCCTCAACCTCGACGGGCCGCACTGTTGACGAGGCAGGCCTCCAGAACATCATCGCGGAGGGCCTCCAGCCCAGGCCCTGAGGTTCACAACGACCTATGCTGCGGACGTGCGCGCCCTGCAGTTCGAGTCCTTCGGTGGCCCGGTCCTCGTGGTCGATCGTTCCGATCCAGTTCCATCAATTGACGGCGTGGTCATCGTTGTCGAGTCGACCGGCCTGTGCCGCAGCGACTGGCACGGCTGGCAGGGACACGACTCGGACATCACCACGCTCCCCCACGTACCCGGCCATGAACTCGCCGGAACCATTGCCTCGGTTGGGCCGGGGGTGCGCGCCTTTCGCGTCGGCGACAGGGTTACGGTGCCGTTCGTCTGCGGTTGCGGGACCTGCCGATACTGTGCGAGCGGCGACGCTCAGGTGTGCCCCGATCAGTGGCAGCCCGGCTTCAGCGGCCCTGGTTCATTCGCCGAGTACGTCGCCATCCCACGCGCAGACTTCAATCTCGTGGCTCTCCCGGAGGCAGTCTCGATGGACGCTGCGGCCGCGCTCGGATGCCGGTTCGCAACCGCATACCGCGCGGTTGTCCACGTAGGTGCCGTTCAAGCCGGCGAGACTGTGGTCGTGCTCGGCTGCGGAGGGGTCGGCCTGTCGATCGTCATGATCGCCGTGGCGCAGGGTGCCAGGGTCATCGCCGTAGACACCGATCCGGGCGCACTGAACCTCGCGGAGTCATTCGGTGCTGAAGGCCTCGTGAACGCCAACGCCCAAGCCGACGTCACGACTGCCATCCGCGACCTTCTCCCGGCCGGGGCCGACGTCACCTTCGATGCCCTCGGGAGTATCGACACCTGCCGAACCGCGGTCGAGTCCCTACGTCCGCGCGGGCGCCATGTGCAGGTCGGGCTGCTCCCACCCGCCGAGGTGGGCGATCGGGCAAGTGTGCCGATGCACCTGGTCATCGGACGTGAGCTCTCGATACTCGGGTCCCACGGGATGTCCACCCGGGGCTACCCCGAGATGCTCGCGCTCGTTGCAGCGGGCCGGCTCGACCCGCAACGTCTCGTCACCCGCTCTCTTCGCCTTGACGAGGCACCAACAGCACTTGAGCGGATGGGCATCGACCCGACGCCGGGCGTGAGCATCATCCACCCGCAAATGAGCCCTTGAACTGAGGTGCTCACAGCCATCCGGCGTGTCCAACCCCCGGGCCGTCCGATAGGTCCAAAACCGGCATACCCTCAAACTATGTACAGGATCATCGCGATAGCTGCCACGGCCGTGATCAGCGGCGTCCTCTTCGGTCCCGCCACTCCAGCGAGTGCCAAGTCATACGACACGTGGGGCGCAGTGAGCGCAGCCCTCGGTGGGAGCCAGACGCCGTGGGAGCCTCGGCTCACTCTCGGCCTCGCCCGTGACCCCGAACTCGGAATCGACCTAACTCGGTGCAAGGGCAAGAAGGGCTCGGCCATTCGAGTTCGTTACGCCTCCCCGAAGGCTCGCAGGATGTTCTACGTCGTCGAACAGCCCAATGGTGTTGCGTGTGTCAAGACGACCATGGCGGGGTACGGAAAGGTGGGGATGACGACCGCCCACGGGTTCAAGTTCGACATCTACGCCCGCTGCGGAAAGGCGACCTGCCCGAAGTCGAGTGTCCCTAAGCGCGGCATGGTCCAGATGCGTCCCGCAGGGCCCGGCGCTACCGTCTCCACGGTTCGCATGGCGACCAAGGGCCTCACATACGACGAGGTCATGCGGGTTACCGAGGGCCTGACCCTCAACACGTTCAACTAGTCATAAACCTTACGATCTTCCGATGAATCTGATCGACGATCACCTCGCGCGTTTCGGTCCGGAGCAGCGCCGAGGTCATCTCCTACGGCATCCCGACCTTCAATGTCGTGGGCCGCATGCGACACGGCGAGCGGCACGGATCATGGACGTGGTTTAAACGCGATGGCGGCACTCTGCGCACGGGCACCTTCAGGGCATCAGCAAGAGGGGCCGCCCGCGCCATCGGCACGAGCGACCCCTTGAGCGATGCACCCTGAGGTCAGGAGGCGACCGGACCCCCAGAAATCGTCTTGTATGCGTATGCGACAGAGAGTGCCGAAATACCGAAGACCACCACACCAGCCACCGGCAGGGTGATGAGGAGGCC
>CAMAWO010000275.1 GCA_945861925.1 Bifidobacterium breve
GCTGAGCATCGGATGCTTGGGATACCGGCAGTTCGCCATCGACAACCCGCAGCTCTACCACCTGATGTTTGAGCAGATGATGCTCTTGGAGCTGTCGCCGGAGTCGCGCGAGGCCGCGAAGCGCTCCTTCACGATTCTCGTCGACAGGGTGCAGGATGCGATGAATTCCGGTGATCTCACGAACGGCGACAGCACCGAGGTCGCCCAAGAGCTGTGGAGTGCGATGCATGGCGCTGTGGGCCTCGAGATCGCAGGTGTGCACTTCGCGCAGGATCGAGCTGCCAACTTCACCGCCATGATCAATGCCCTCATCAGAGGTCTCGGATAATGGATATCCCCCAGATAGCCGTTGCGCGCTGATGGTTCGCACTAGCATCGATCCATCCCCAACAGTCACGTCCGCCTACCGACGTTCATAGCAGAATCCATGACCTCATCACTCGCAGCCGCATCGATCACCGGTCTTCTGCTCGCCGCAATTGTCGCCGCGGCACCCACCGCATCAGCCGCCCACAGCGTGGACCCCCAGTTCGAGAAGATGCAGGTTGGCGTCACCTACACCGTGTATGCACCCCAGCGCACCCTCGGCATGGCCCTGAAGGGAACGATCGGCGCGAATTGGTGCTCGGCCGGCAGCACGTCGGAGCAGAACATCAATGCCGAATACACCGGCAAGGGCACGTCGGGATTCTCTGTCAGCGAAGCCAATCCTTTCTGCTTCGACTTCGCCTTGGGCGCGACGGTGGGAACCACGACGGTGCTCGGTCAGAAGGCAACGATCGAGGCCTACTGCGATCCCGCCAGCAGCGCACCGTGCACCAGGAGCGACGTTCGTAAATATGGCGGACAGCTGCGGGTCACGCTTCCGGCCGGAGCTGGCCTGCGCAATACGCAGATCGTCGTTGAATCCATCGGGAAGAATCCGCTCTCGTATCAGCAGCTCATCACGGTTGCCAAGTCGCTCAAGCCTGTCGGGTGATTCGCGCTATCTCACGAGTAGGACAACACCGGTCGGACGAGGTTCGTCGCCTCATTGAAACTGTGGTAGCCAGAGCCATCCTCGAAGCTGACGTACCACGCGCTGCCGTCACCCCACGGCGTCGCACTCCAGTAGAGGGCAGGCGAAAACCCCCCGTTGCCCGACCGTTTCCAGAATGCGTACAACTCAGTGAGCTCATCTTGGCTGGGGAGCCGCCACGATTGCGCGTCGGCATCTGAGTACCCACTCGCCGCTGACGCGGCCGCCCGCCAATCAAGTCGCGGGTCTTCCCTGGCTCCTGACCAGCCGGCTCGAGCGTATTCAACGACAACCCGCTGGGTGACGTCACCGAATACGAGGAACACGGTCCCGCCACCGGCACCGATGTCGCCGGGTTTACACGCCGAGACATCCTGCGAACAGTTCACCACACTCGCGGCAGGCAGGGATGCCGCTTGTTCGCTGCAGCCAGCCATCCCGAGGGCCGCCATCGCCGTCAACAGGGAAGCGGCGGCCCCGCACAAGCGAGCGTGCATTTGGCCGCCCACGGTACCCAAGAGAGTGTTACTCCCAACCCAGCATGAGGAAATCCGCCGGATCAGGTCCGGTGCGTCGACCGCTCTCGAGCGTCGCGATCACGGCGAGATCCTCAGCGTCAAGCTCGAAGCCGAACACGTCGATGTTCTCCGCAATCCGTGAGGGAGTCACCGACTTCGGCAGCACGATGAGTCCCTGCTGAAGGTGCCAGCGGATCATGACCTGAGCCGTCGAAACTCCATGCTTGGCAGCGATCGTGGCCAGCAAGGGGTCGCTGATCAGCTGACCCGATGCAAGCGGGCTCCACGATTCTGTCGCGATGCCGTACTCGGCATGCACAGCTCGCATGTCATGCTGCGGCAGCCACGGATGCAGCTCGATCTGATTGAGCACCGGAACGACACCCGTGACGTCGATAATCTCGCGCAGCGCCGACTCCTTGAAATTGGAAACGCCGATCGATCGGACGCGCCCCGATGCCTGCAGATCAATGAGCGCCCGCCAGGTGTCGACATACTTCCCGAACTGCTGGCACTGCCAGTGAATAAGGAACAGATCGAGGTACTCGAAGCCCAGTTTGTTCATGCTCAGGTCGAATGCACGCATGGCCTCGTCGTAGCCATGATCGGGGTTCCAGAGCTTCGTCGTCACATAGACGTCCTCGCGAGCCAGCCCACTATTCGTCACAGCCAGACCAGCCCCGGCCTCGTTCGCGTACACCGCGGCGCTGTCCACATGCCGGTAGCCGACAGCGAGTGCCTCCCGCGTTGCCGCCTCAGCCTCGGCTGGTGGCACCTGCCATAGCCCGAAGCCGATTTGCGGGATCGTGGTGCCGTCGTTTAGGACGATGTTCGGAACGGTACTGGGATCGATAGCCATGACTCTCCTTGGATTGTTTGGGAGAAACCTACCGAGTTTCTCAGACGCCTGCCGACCATCCGCTCAGCGCTCGACTACGCGTCGCTCCATTGCCGGGATCCCCGGAGTTGTGTCATTGATCGCCCAGCTGATGATCACTCCCGGCGAGATACGGAACCGCTCCCCACCGCCATGGCTCTCGACAATGCAGGAACCGATGACCTTTATGCCGCGCGGCGACCACGGGTTCGTGGACGCGAGATCGTCAACGACGACCGTGGCTTGCGGGTTGGACTCGACGTTGCGGTAACGCACAGTTCGGGCAATGTCGAAGCCGGACGTGACAATGTCATCGCCATCGAGCTCGAAGACGACCGGTGCGACGTCGGGCCGCCCATTCAGCGACGCGGTGGCGAATCGCATGAGCGGCTGAGTGCGGAGGTATTCAATCTCTGCCGGAGTGAAGGCACTCATGACGGATCCGCAGCCGAACCGCGTGCCACGGGCGCATTGATGGGGAAGATATCGAGATTCCACCACTTGGCCATCGGCAGCGACACCACAGTCTCGCGAGCCTCTTCACTGCTGTCGGCGAAGACCTCCAGGAACACCGTGCCACGCTCACGCGTCGACAGATACACGGCGCCAATGCGGCCGAGCTCCTTGAGCTCAGCTACCTTCGCCTGCTCCTCGGCTACCAGGGCCATGACCTCGGCCATATCGGTCTCGGGTGTGAAGGTGCAGACCACCATGAATGACTCCATGCGAGTTCCTTTGATCAGAGGGATGAGTAATTGCACCATCATCAAACCTCAACATTGGTTGAGGTCAAATGCTACCCTCGACCCATGCCCGCCGACGCCTGCACGGAACCGACCCTTACCGTCGGCAAACTCGCTGAACGAAGTGGTCTCGCGGTGTCGGCCCTCCACTTTTACGAGCGCAGCGGGCTGATCCGCAGCACCCGCGATGCCGGTAACCGGCGCCGCTACACCCGCGACGTGCTGCGCCGTCTGGCATTCATTCGAGCCTCGCAGCGGGTCGGCATCCCACTTGCGGCGATCCGGACCGCCCTCGATTCACTGCCCAAGCGACGCACGCCCCGCGAAGCGGACTGGTTCCTGCTCTCCACCGCCTGGCGTACGCGCCTAGACGATCAGATCGAGCAGCTCACCCGCCTGCGAGAGGACCTCACCAACTGCATCGGCTGCGGATGCCTGTCATTCGCTCGCTGCCAGTTGGTGAACACCGGCGACGCGATGGCAACTGAGGGCGCCGGCGCCAGACGGCTCGAGCCCGGCACACCAAGACCTGAGCCTTTCCAGGGTTGCCCACTGAGCGCGTAAGTCAGGCAACGAGTTCCGTCTCGCAGTCTGCGATCAGATCAGACCTTGTAATGAGCCGCTCCTACTTTGTGACGGTGATCTGGGAGGTCCCCTGTGACGCCGTGTAGAGGCCAGATCCTTGCACCTCCGCCATCAGCAAGTAGTTCGCTGCGGTTGACCATGAAGGCCTCAACTGTGCGACGCCTGATGCCCCGGTCAGCGCTGAACCGATTTGAGTCCAAGCGCTCGTGGTCGAAGTGCGGGAGAAGAATTTCACCGTCATCCCGGCGATATTTACTCCCGAGGCCGGAGCGACCGTTGCCGATAACGTCGCGCGCGTCCCGATGCGTACCGACCCAGCACTCGTGACGAGGACTGTCGACGTACCGACCTTGTCGATCGAAATCGATCGAGTAACGGACGCGGCACTGGCGTAGTAGGTCGACCCCGGCTGACTCGCCGTCACTGAGCAGGCCCCTGAGCTCACAAGTCGAAGGGTGGTGCCCGATACCGTGCAGACTGTCGAGGGTGTCGCTGAGAAGTTGACCGCCAACGCGCTCGTTGCCGTTGCAATGAGCGAGTAGCTGGGAGGAAGTCCTCCCACGCTGCTTGGGCTCGTGAAGTCAATCGTCTGCGCCACCTTCACGGTGGTGATGCTCTTTGCAACGGCTGCAGCAGCCCTCCACGTGCCACTACCGGACTGCTTTGCCGTCACCGTGCATGTCCCCGCCGCCTTCACGGTCAACGCCGTACCGGACACAGTGCAGACCGTCGA
>CAMAWO010000276.1 GCA_945861925.1 Bifidobacterium breve
ATCGGCACGGTCCGTAGGGCGATAGAACTCGCTCGTCCGGGAGCCCAGACGATCCTCGAGACACTCTCGCGAGTGCGACTAGTACGGGCTGGTCTCGAGGATCCAGCGTTGCAGCGCGAGTTTCGCGATGAAGTCGGCCTCATCGGATATGCCGACATGTTCTGGGAGTCGCTCGGCGTCATCGGCGAGGCTGATGGTCGGATGAAGTACGAGACGCGTGTGGACATCTTCAACGAGAAGCTCCGCGAGGACAGGCTGCGGGCGCTCGGCCACATCGTCGTTCGATGGACATGGGACGAGATTATGACTGATCCGAAGGCCGTCGCAAGGCGCATCCTTGCGGGGTCGCAAATTTCGCGCCGACGTGCCAGCTGATTCACAATGCCCCGTGGGCCAAATGAACGAATCAGCCCAAAATCCAGATTCAAACGTTCAGGCTGCCCAGATTCTGGGTCAAATGAAGAGGGGGGCTTGGGGCTAGGCGGGCTCGTCTTCGTGGATGACGTGCGGGGCGCGGGCTCGTTGGGCGAGGAGGTTCACCGCGTCGCGTATTCCGCCGACGAGATCACCTGCCTCGAACGAGGATCTCATTGCGAGCACCGCGAGCTCACAGGACCGATCATCGAGGGCGCGCACAGCATGGCTGCCGGTCACGATCTCGATGGACCGAGCATCTGGATCGACCGCTACGAGCACGGCGCCCGGCGCATCAGCCAATTCAGCGTGCCTAGCCACCGCTGAATCACGGCCGTCCGGCAGCTCACCGACGAAGATGCCGAAGGATAGGCCACTAATCTCGCGGCCAAGATCGATGACCCGCTGAAGGTCGCTCACCTGCCCTCTGGAGAATTCACGCCCAGGTGCCATGTGCTCCACCTCCCACCGCTGACGATAACGATGCGCCGATCTCGCGCGGGAGTCGCGACGGATCCGGCAGCGCGCCAGATGTCTGGATGAACAGCCTGCCACCGGACGCACCTGACTCAGACGCCGCCGGGGCCCGTCCAGAACGCGTCCATGATGCGGCAGAGACGAGGAGGGCGACAAACACGGCGAACGCCGCTGGGATACCGATGAAGATGAGGAGAGCCTGGCCTGAAGTCACGTCATAACCCTAAGGGCTTGTCCCGCTTCACCATTGGTCGGACGGTCGCCACGAGGTGCTCGACTCGCTCCGGCGCGGAGAAGAAATCGTCAAGCAGCACCGGGCGGCCACTCGAATCAGTCATTGGGACCCGCCAGTTCGGATACTCCTGATCAGTGCCGGGCTGGTTCTGCGCCCTGCGGTCGCCGAAGGCGTCGGGCAGCGAGATGCCGAGCAACCGTGCCGGCGACGCGGCGAGCGCCCGGTGAAGAGCCACAACCGTGGCCGCCAGCCCCTCATCGGTCGCGAGGTCAGCCGATGAGTCAAGCCAGCCTTCGGACACGAGCAGTCCGGCCCAGTCCCGACGTTCGCGGGCGGCATCTGCCCGCTCGACTTCGACCGGGCGAGCGAGAAGGCCGAGTTCAGCTCGGATTCGCACATGTTCGTCGCGGAGGTAGCCGGCAGTCGGCGGAAGGTCGTGGACGGTCACGCTCGCGAGCACCTCACGACGCCAGGCCGACGGCGGCTTGACCGCGCCGGAATCCTGTCGCTCGAACCAGAGGATGCTCGTGCCGAGAATCCCGCGGTCGGCGAGGGCCTCTTGGACCCACGGCTCGACGGTTCCGAGATCCTCCCCGACGATGACTGCACCGGCGCGCTGCGCCTCGAGGCATAAAATGCCGAGCATGGCATCGTGATCAAGTTTCACGAACGTCCCCTCGGATGCCGGGCGGCCGCGCGGCACCCACCACAGGCGGAAGAGCCCGAGGACGTGGTCGATGCGCATACCGCCGGCATTGCGAAGAACAGTGCGCAGCATGTCGCGGTACGGCAGGAACCCGGCCTCGGCGAGCGCATCCGGCCGCCAGGGCGGCTGCGACCAGTCCTGCCCCATCTGGTTATACATATCCGGAGGGGCGCCGACGCTCACCCCGTGGGCAAGCACGTCCTGAAGGGCCCAAGCGTCCGAACCGGCGGGGTGCACTCCCACTGCGAGATCGTGCATGATCCCGATTGCCATTCCGGCCTCGCGCGCTGCCCGCTGGGCGCGGCCGAGTTGGATATGCAGCTGCCATTGCATCCAGCGGTGGAAGTCGACGGCCGCGGCGTGCGTCGCACGAAAGGCTTCAACGGCCGGGCTTCGCGGGTGGCTGAGTTCTGCGGGCCAGGCGGCCGGGTCATTGCCGAACATGTCGCTCATGACGCACCAGGTGGCGAAGTCCACGAGCCCGATGCCCTCGCGCAGGCAGTAGTCGCGAAACCGCACCGCGCGATCAGGTGAGAGCGGAAGGGCCGCGATGCTCTCAAGTATCGGCCGCTTTGCCGCCCAGCAGGTGTCGCGATCGAGGAGGGCATCGGTGAGGTTCATCCGCTGCAGGGTGGCGGCCAATTCCTCCGCACGTTCGCGGGTCGCCGGCGGAAGGGATACGAACTCCGGGATGTCCTCAATGCGGAGATAAAGCGGATTGGCGAACCGCCGAGTGACCGGCAGGTACGGGGACGGCGCCATGGGCGCGCTCGGTGCCGCGGCGTGCAGGGGGTTGATGAGGAGGAAGCCGGCACCAAAGCGGCGGCCGCTCCATGAGGCGAGGTCCGCGCAGTCGCGAAGGTCACCGATGCCCCACGACCGACGCGAGCGTGTCGCATACAACTGCGCCATAAATCCCCACTGCCGCTCGCCGATGATGCGCTCCGGATCGAGGCGACTCGGGGTCATGACGAGGGTGGACGACACCAGCGACTCAGCGGTCTGGGCGATGACCGTGTGCCAGCCCAGTCCGAGGTCACCAGGCACCGAGAAGCTCGCCTCGCCAATGAGGACTCCATCCACGAGGACCGGCTCGACCCACCAGTCCATCTGGTCCAACTGGCGCCTTGAACCGTCTTCCAATTCGACGCGAACGACGACCTTCGTGCCGTGCGGCACATGCACGGGAAGTCGGCGATCCTGCCCCTGACGGCCGATGAACGTCGGTGGGAGGGTCCGCCGCCAATCGCGGAGCCGGATCCGTTCGAGGGCGGCTGCGATCTGCGGCTCAGTCTCGCTCTCAACCCCGAGCGCCTTGAGCACCGCATGGACTGTTCGGGCGCTCACCCGCTCGAGGCGGCCCGACTGATCCCAGTAGTCGGTCGCAACCCCGTGGGCCTGCGCCAACTGCGCCAGCGACTCGCCGACCTCGACGTACGGCTCGTCGCCGACCAGCGTCCCGTCGTCCAACTCACTCACCGTGCCTCCGGGAATCGCTGGTCCGCACGCGCGCGACGCACCTCAACGACACTCACCTTCTGGTGGGGGGGTGACCGAACACGATTCCCCCATGACGCCAGACGCAGCCACCCGCCCCGGCTATCCCGATGCGCACCGCGACGACCACGTCGACGTGCTGCATGGCACGACCGTGCCGGACCCGTATCGCTGGCTTGAGGACGCAGACGACATGCGCACGACTCATTGGGCGACGTCGCAGCGGCAACTGACCCAGGCTGAGCGCGAGTCCTGGACCACCAGGGATGCATTCGCGGAGCAGGTCGAGCGCCTGCTCGGGGCCGGCACCGTTTCACCCCCCTACTGGCGGGGCCAGCGCCGTTTCATCACCCGGCGCGAGCCAGGGGAACAGTTTTCCGTCCTGTACGTCATCGACGCCGACGGGATCGAGCGCGTCCTCATCGACCCGATGGTCCTCGATCCGACGGGCCTCACCACCCTCGACAGCTGGCAACCCTCCAAGGAGGGCGACCGCCTCGCCTACCAACTGTCGGTCGGCGGGACCGAGGAGTCCGAGGTGCATGTCATGGACGTCGAGACCGGTGAGGTGCTCGACGGACCGATCGACCGGTGCCGCTTCTCGCCCATCGCCTGGCTTGTCGGCGGTGAGGCCTTCTACTACGTCCGGCGTATCGCTCCGGAGTTGCTGCCCGAGGCGGAGCGCAACTTCCATCGCCGCGTGTACCTGCACGTCGTGGGGACTCCCTCAGATGAGGATGACGAGGTATTCGGCGCTGGCATGACGATGACGAACTACTACGGGGTGTCGGTCAGCAAAGATGGCCGCTGGCTGCAGGTCTCGAGTTCGGAGGGGACCGAGCCCCGCAATGACTTGTGGGTCGCCGACCTCGCGGCGGGCGACCCCCGCTCCCCCGGGTTCGAAATCGTCCAGAGCGATGTCGATGCGCAGACCTCCCTGTCGTTCGCCCGCGATGGCCGCGTCTTTGTCAGCACCGATCGCGATGCGCCGATGGGTCGCATAGCCGTCACCAGCCCGGGTAAGTGGGCCGCAGACCACTGGGTTGATCTCATCGCCGAGGATTCAGATTCTGTATTGGACGATGCGGCGCTCCTCGATGACGAC
>CAMAWO010000277.1 GCA_945861925.1 Bifidobacterium breve
CAGATCGCGAGTTGGAGTTCGTCGAATGCGGTCGCCAGCTGGAACACCGGCGCCGTCTCGACTCCCAGTTCGTAGTGGCCCCGTCGCAGGTTCTGTACGAACGCATGTCCGCGGATCACGATGCTGGCCGTCCGGTCAGTCTTCAACCCGCGCATCGGCTGCAGCCGGGACTTGAGCCGGCCGTGGTCGGCCTCGCACCGGTTGTTCTCGTACTGACCGGTGTTATGGAACGCCGCTGGGATCAACTCGCTGATCACGTTCGCCAGGGCCGCAGCCCGATCGGTGATGACCTCCGTCGGGGTGCGATGCGCCCTCAGCGACATGGTGAAGAACCTTCGTGCTGAGGCGATATCTCTGTGCCTGGAGACGAGCACGTCAATGACCTGGCCGTGCTGGTCGACGGCCCGGTACACGTACCGCCACACTCCGGCAACCTTGACGTACGTCTCACCGACGAACCACCGGTCACCGACGGCATGCCGTCGCGGCCGGGCCGCGTCGATCAACAGCGGCGTGAAGCGCTGCACCCACCGGAACAACGTGACGTGATCCACGTCAATACCGCGCTCAACGAGGAGCTCCTCTAGGTCACGGTACGAAAGGGAGTACCGCAGGTACCAGCGGACCGCTAGCAGGATGACGTCTGGCGGGAACCGGAACCCGGCGAGCGCCGAAGGAGCCTGCACGGGCGGCCTCGAACGGCGATTGCGCTTCATCCCGCCACCCTCACCGATACCGGGCGTTCCGTCAACGCAACAGTGCCTCGAGAGCGGCGGCGGCTAGACGGCCAGCTGAATGGACAGCCGGCAACCACTGCGCCCAACGGACCCCGGCCCGTCTCGAGTGTCGAACTTGGTGCGCTCAGCAGTAATACGCCTCTTGATTTCCAAGGGTTCCCTTGGTGGTGTCTGCTAGGGCGCCAACCGTTGCCACAGTGGGTGTGGCCCACGCAGATGCAGCGGTGGCGCCTCCGCCCAAACTGGCCTTGACGACCTGGACCTTGATGGTGACGGCTGTCTTCGCTGTTCCCGCCCAGCAGGCCGTTGCCTTCGTTGTTGCCGCCTGCTGGCTCGACGTCACCGTCGATCCGGCGGGCCGTGCCGAACCGAGCACGATATTGCTGACAAAGTTCGCAGTCTGCCACGGAGCCGTGATCGTGAACGACATGCCAGAGGTGTTCGCGGTCGGCACCTTGAGCGTGGCAACGCCACTCTTGACCTTGACCGGGGTGCCCTCCCAAAACGTGGGCGTAGCTGGCGTGATCTTGCTTGGATTACCGCCAGTAATCGCGCGCTGGGCACCAACCATGCATCCCTCGCATCCGGTGACCTTCAGCGTGATGGTCGTCGTTGGCGACGCGGCATGGGCTGGGCCTGTCGCCAAGGACAGGGCCGCCGCGACGGCTGAACCGGTGGCGAGGATGCGAACTGCAGACGAACGATTCATGATGACACTCCACTCATTGGATTATTGGGCGATGACACTAACCGTGTAGGTGCCCCCGAGAGTGCCGGTGGAATCCTGCACCTGAAATACCGTGGTTCCGATCGCTCCGGAATAGAAGAGGACCGCCTGATTCTTCTTCCCGGAAGGGATCTTTTGCGACGTCATCGGGTTGGCGAGGCAACTAGGTACGCAACTGATAAACGACAGCACCCCGCCGCCGCTCGCCGGAGTGACGCTCGTACTCAACCACGTGACCTGTGTGCAGTTACTGCCCACCGCCACATCGATAGAGGTGACGTACGACTGCGAGGTTGGCCAGCCGTTCGGGCCGATGGATCCCGTCCAGGCATTGTCGGCTATCGCAGACGTGCACGATTGTGCGGGCGGATAGATGGGCGGCGGGGCTGATTGGCCGCCAAGATCCTCAGTGGTTGCTGGTGCCGGGGAACCCGAGGCTGCCACTGCATCTTGGGCGGCACCGGTCGTGCCTGTCGTGGTAGTCGAGCACCCCGCGAGCCCAGACATGGCGAGCACCAATCCGACGGTCAGAATCCTGCAGGTAGTCATGATGAGGAGAAGGCCCGAATCGGGCAGACATTGTCATATGAGGACTTCGGCAGCGAGCCGCCCGTGTCTCCTGACCCCACCCAATCAGCCGCGCTCTTGCCATTTTCGCTGGAGGTCCAAGCTGTGACTTCACCGCCGCCGGCACCGAAGCCGCACAGTACGCCCGGACCGCTCCAGTCATTGAATCCCCAGAGTTCGACCTGCGAAGGGAGGAACCAATCCGATAGCCCACCGCTCGGAGCAACGGCTGAGTTCGCGGCCCCTGACGTGCATTCCTGCAGCATCGCCTGCGTGTTGCTGTATCCAGAACCGAGTGTCGTGTCGTTCGGCTGCACATACTCCGAAGCCCCGGAACCAACACACCACGGGACCGAACCCACAGAGACCGTTTGCGCTTCAAGGAAATGGCAGGCTGAGTCACACACCGAGCCAGCTTCGGTGAAGCTCTTGCTGCTGGCGAAGAACACCACCCCGCCACCAGGGCCAGGGTCGCCGCACGCGTATGCCAGCCCTGAGTCGCACACCACCCATGCGTCGTTACTTCCAAGGAGCGGCAAATCGGCAGGCGACGATGCGGGAGCAGGCTCAGCGCTAGTAGGTGCCGACGACGCTGGAGACGAAGCTGCTGCTGAACTAGAGACGCCGACGTCATCCTGAGCCGCACCTGATGAACTCGCCGTGGTGGATGAGCACCCGGCCGCAGTCGTACCGAGCAAGACCAATCCAATGGCCAAGACATTCGCGCGCATTCTCATTGCTTGTCCCCATTCCTAAAGGCGGCGACGCGACTGTCGATCATCGCGCCGTGGGAGAGCCGTACCGACGATCTTTTACGGAAAAGAGCGAGCGGTTCATCCGTGCACATGCCTCCGCGCCGAGTATAGACACAGTAACAAACGCGTGCGACCTCCGGGTGAAGCGCCTTCCGATGGGCCTCAAAAGTAGAACACAACAATTAGTTGCTACTCGACGCTCTTGGTCGGGTTGGCGCCGGCAGCCGCGGGCATCCGCGTCTTCAACACCGGGTTGCGATACACCTGCGGTGGGACCGGCGCTAGCCGTGTGGGCATCGTCTTCTACGCCACTTCGACCGCGTTCCCGTGCGGGGACTCGGATTTCAACGGGATCGGAGACACGACCTCTGGCTTCGGATCGACTGGAAAAGGTGCCGGGAAGGGTTCGGCCTACTACTCCGAGAGCGCGTGGACGATGCAGTTCCTCAACGGCACATGGGAGACGAATCCCAAGGCTTCTACACGAGGTGAGCCCCCCGTGCGGGCCTTCTCAGCCCACGCTCGCTTCACCATGAACGCAGCAGGTTTTCGTGGGGGTTGATTGTCAGACCCTCGCGTTAGGTTGGGTTTATGTTCACGATGGTTGATCCGCTTACCTGTTCGGCGGGTGTGTTGCTTGCGGAGTTGTCGTGTCTTGAGCCGGGTTTGTTCGTGATGTCGTTGTTGCGGTCGGTCGCTGTTGAGGGGTTGTCGCCGGATGATGCGGTGTCATTTCTGCAGATCCATGAGCGATGTCGCAGTTGGTGGGAGTCCCAGCAGGTGCCGGCGATGGTGGCCGCTGCCGCGATCGAGCCGCGCATTGATGAGTACCGGGTGGTGATTCCGCTGCGCGATGAGGCGTCCCTGATCAAGATCTGTGACGTGATCCGTGAAGAGCTGTCGTGTGCGATGCGGGTGTCGGCGTCGGTGATGCAGGGCGAGATCGATATGGCTCGACTGTTGACGGGGCCGCTCGCTGCGACGTGGCGGGCGTGGGAGTTGGGGCAGATCACCCGCCGTCATGTCGTGGTCATGGTCGAGGCGGTGGGCCGGCTTCCCGGGTCCTTGATGGGCAACGACACCGAGCGTGCCGAGTTCACGGTCGGGTGCGAGCAGTTCCAGCAGCGGGTGCTGGCCCGTGCGATCAAGGGGACCGTCGCTGACACCCGCCGCGCAGCGAAGGCCGCAGTCCTCGCCATCGACAGCGAGGGACAGGCCCGCCGTCGCGAACGGGCAAAAGGGTCCCGCGATGTATGGGTCAGCCCCGACGTCGATGGGTTGAGCCTGCTCATCGCCACGATGGCCACCGAGGATGCCCTCGCCGTCATGACCCAGATCAACGCCTGCGCCCACGCCCGCCAACACGCCGCCCGCGCGAACGCCGCCCGCGAAAGCGCCGCCGGGGACAGCCTGACAGGTAGGGGGCCGACCCTGCCCGCGCTGTGTTTGGGTGAGCATCGCGTCCAAGCCCTCGCCGCCCTCATTCTCGGCGACGACCGCGCACCGGTGAAAGCGCATGTGAACCTCACCATTGATCTTGCGACCCTGCTGAGCCTGCGCGACGCGACCGGCGATGGCATCACTGCCGGACAGGTCGACCTCACCGGCGATGGACCCGTCTGCGCGAC
>CAMAWO010000278.1 GCA_945861925.1 Bifidobacterium breve
ACCCAGGTGATGGTCGCGACGCCGCCTGCGACATTCGCTGATCCGAGGGCTGAGCCGTTGGCGGAGAAGGCGACCGATCCGGTGCCGTTCGTCGGGTTCACCTTTGCGGTCAACTGCGCGGGCGATCCGACGAAGTTGGACTGGGGGGCGACGAGGGAGAGCGAGCTCGCAGCTGCGGACACCTTGATGGAGTCAGACCCGCTCTTGCCCGATGCCGCGGCGTTGGCGTCGCCGTTGTAGACGACGTATAGGTAGACCGTGCCAGCGGCTGCCGGGGTCGTGTAGGGGATTGAGGTTCGGCCGCTGCCGTCGAGGTTTCCGGAGCCGATCGCGCTGCCGTTCGACGTGTAGAAGGTAACCGAGCCGGTCGGGTTGTACGAGCCGACCTTCGCGCGTACCTGTGCAGCGAGGGTGACCTGTGTTGAGGTTCCGGCTGACCCAGGGGTTGTGATCGAAGCCGAGGTGCTTACTGACGAGATGGAGACGGAGGTGGTGTCGCTCGTCCCGTCGTCGAAGGTCGCGGTGATGTTCGTCGAGGGCGACGCCGACTGCGGGGTCCAGTTGATCGTCGCCGTCGTGCCGCGCTGACCACCGACGGTGTCGGTGCCGATCTGGGCGCCGTTGGCTGTGAAGGTCACGGTGCCGACTCCACCGCCGATCTCCTGCCCCGAGTCCTTGACTGTGGCAGAGACCGTCTGTGACACCCCGACCGTGCCATTGCGGGCGCTGAGTTGGACGGTCAGGGTGGCAGCCTCTGCTGGCGCGGCCGAGATAAGCGACGCGGCCATCACGGCAACCGCCGAGATGAGGGGGAGGATGCGCTGCACGGTGGTCCCTTCGCAGATCACGTTGTTATATAAAGCCCTCTCGGTAAGGGCGTTGCTCCAGAGCGTATATTCGTGGAATTTCGTGAGCGGGTTAAGCGGTGGAAATCTGGAGTAGGTCGCCGACGCTCACGCGGCCCGGCGTGAGCGTTGTCGCATACACCCCGAAGTTGAACCCGGGGCCAAAGATGGATTGCTGACGACCCCGGTAGCCGCCGATGAGGGTAAGGGTACGAAGGTCGATCTCGCCCGTCTGGGGATTTCGGGTCGTGCCAGCACAGCGCTGGACCGGGCCACCGCCGACAATGATCGCTTCGCCGAGGGTGATGACGCGGCCGTCCCACGTGTCCTCCTCGTGAGGGGCTGCCCCGCCGAACTCGATGAGCATCCGAAAGCGCCGACTGTCGACCTGCTCGAGACCGGAGCGTCGGGCGAGTTCGGCGGTTGAGGCCTCGCCAAGAAGGGTGAGCGGCTCGACGTCGCGCCCACCGTTCGCCTCGTCAGCCTTGACGAGGCGAAGGGGCTGACCGGCGAGATCGGAGAACAACTGCCCCCACTCACCCTCGACAACCCTTCCGCGTGCCTGCCGGAATTCAAAGAAATTCGCGTTGTGGGGGGCCCCGAGGCTTATGTCGCTGGCGAAGACCACGCCGACTGAGTCACTGATTGACAGGACCTGATGATCAACGTCCCACGTCGCCGTGAGGCCGACGAGTGCTCCGGTCTTTGCGATCGAGACGAGTCGGTCGTCTGCGCTCACGAGGTAGAACGCCCGGTCGCCGACCGCACCGGTGTCGGTGACGTCGATCGAAGGGGGGTGGCTGAGTGCCAGTCCCTTGATCGGCGTCACCGACAGTCTGGTGACCTGCATTCTGGCGTTGTCCATTATCTCAGGATGACGGTCGAAGCCCGCCCTAGTCCGGCACCACGCACGATGACTTCAGGCAGGCGGAGGTGTCGACGACGAAGGCGCCCTTCTTATCGACCTCGAGGATGTACACGGGGACCTTGGTGCGGTTTCCGGTCTTCGGGCCGATAGTGATGGTGCCGGTCTGTCCCGCGAAACCCTTGGTGGCGAGCAGCTTCTTCATCACTGCCGAGTAGTCGGTGGAGTTCGCCTTGGTCATCGCGGCGAAGAGGACGTTTGCGGAGTCGTAGGTGAAGGTTCCCCACACGCCTGGCTGCGCCTTGAACGCCTTCTTGTAGGCGGTGACATAGGACGACGCATCGGGCATCTGCGCGGCCTCGGGCACCCCGCTGAAGCGGCAGTTTTGGGATGCCGGGATGCCAGCGCCAGTGACGAACTCGGGATCGACATTGGCCAGACCCATGAAGCAGTGGGCCGAGGTCTTCGAGGCAGCGATGGCGGTCGCGATCTTGCTGCCCTCGGGGTAGTAGGTGCTCACGTAGAGGATGTCAGGGGAGAGGGCAAGGGCGGATTTCACGGTGGCGGTGTAGTCGGACAGGCCGGGGACAACGGGGATGCTGGCCGCGGTGGTTTCGTTGCCGCAGGCCATGGCCTTGCCCATTCGCTCAGCCATGCCCGCTGTGTAGGCGGACGGGTCGACGAGCATGACCACCTTCGGGCAGCCGGAGTAGCCGTAGCCGAACTGTAGGTAGCTCACCTCGATTGGGGAGATTTGACTGTTCTTGGGCTGGACGGTGACGCCCTGACCGGTGGTGGCGTCGGTGGACGTGAGCTGGACGGGGACGATCTTGTTCGACACGTAGAACGGAAGGTTAACGAGGCCGACCGAGGAGTTGTACGGGCCGACAACGGCGACTGCGCCCGCGGCCTTGACCTGCTGTGCAACGGAAAGAGCGAGATCCGGGTTGGCCTGATCGTCGGCCTTGACGATCTTTACCTGACGACCGAGCACGCCGCCCTTGGCGTTTACCTGGTCGACGGCAAGCTTCACGCCGCGATACATATCGATGCCGTTGCCCGACTGCGAGCCGGTAAGGGGGGCCTCGATGGCGATCACGATGGGCGTGGTGGGAGCCGCAGAGGCTGTGGGCGCGAGTGCGATGCCGCTGGCAAGCAGCATGGCGGTGATCGGAAGGAGGCGAATAGCGCCGTTAGATTTCATGCAGAGAAGACTATCGTCGATTCAGCTTTCGCCGGGTTGAGCGTCCCCAGCACAGATTAGAATTTTGGTCTATGACTACGTTGTGCCTCTCGGACGTCAAGGCCCGGCTTTCCGAGATAGCCGAAGAGGTTGATCGCACCCATGAACGGGTCCACGTGACTCGTAACGGGCGCGAGCACGTCGTGCTCCTCTCGGCCGCGGCTGGCGACCTGACCACAGCGGAAGAAATGGCCAAACTCATGGTCGAAAGGCGAATGCGCGAAGCACGTGAACGCTGATGCTCCGGGTAGCGAGACGTACGCCATAGTCCTGGCACCGGGCGCCCGCCGCGCCGCTCAGAGACCCTTTCGAGGGACTGTGGCGTGCGAGGCGCGGCGAGTACCGCGTTCGCTATCGCATTGATGAGCCAAACCACCGCATCGTTGTCCTTGACATCGATCATCGGCGTGACTCATACCGGTACTGACCGATCGGCAGCCATCATGCTGCCTCCACCCTTACCGGTATGCCGTTAAGTACGGCAGTGCCGGAAAGTTCATCAAGACCTCCCGCTGGAGTCAAGAGGTTGGCGTTGACCCCCGGCTGCTCCAGAGCCGTCGGGCCCCAGGTCCCTGGCACGAGGTGACCCCAGCCGTGGGGCAGGCTCACCACTCCGGGCGGTACGACGTCGGTGATCTCGACGATCGCGACGACGCTGGCAACCTCGCTCGTCACGGTTGCCGCACCTCCGTCGTCGAGCCCAAGGTTGGCTGCGTCCTCGGGATTGAGCCACAGGCTGCAGTGATTCGCCCCCTTGGAGAGCAGCGGAATGTTGTGCATCCAGGAGTTGTTGCTCCGCAGCGACCTCCGGCCCACAAGGAGTAAACGGCCATCTGATTCGGTACCGGCGTGCTGCAGCACCTCCGCCATGCGCGCCGCCTCGGCGATGAGTTGTGGAGGGGCGAGTTCAATTGCACCGCTCGGAGTGCGCATGACTTCGGGGAGTCGCGGCTTGAGCGGGCCGAGGTCGATGCCGTGCGGAGCCGCCTCGAGCGTGGCCAGGGTGAGTCCTTCGGGATCGGAACCGAATCCGTCGCCGTAAGGGCCGGATCTGATCATCAGGTCGAGGAGTCTTTCGACGCCGCGCCGGGGCGCGACCGCTGCAAGGAGGTCGGCTGGAGAGCGGTCGTAGGCGCGGGAGGCTTCCGACTCCGTTGCGCGGGTGGCGACGTCAAGCGCAACGAGATCATCCATTGATTCGTGGGAGCTGATCCCCCCGGCCGCCAGACTGGCGAAGCGCAGGAGGATCTCGGCCTCGTCCATCTCGTCAGCGTGATCGTCATGGCGGAGGGCAACGGACGGCGGACTCCAATGGGCGATGTTCCGCACGGCGAGATTGGTGAAGGCAATGTCGTAGTGGCCGCGGGCGAGCGACGATGGTGCTGGGAGCACGACGTGGGCGTGGCGCGTGGTTTCAGTC
>CAMAWO010000279.1 GCA_945861925.1 Bifidobacterium breve
GTGCCGTGCCCTGAACTCCTGCGCACCGACATCGTGATCAGCACCCTGCCGGGATCCGCGGCGGAGCCGTGGGCCAGGTACGCAAGCGCGGCCCCCGGAACGCTGCTAGATGCCTCGTATCATCCTTGGCCCACTCCACTGGTCGCGTCGTGGCCGAGTGACCGGGTGGCGAGTGGCCGAGACATGCTCCTGTGGCAGGCCGTTCGGCAGGTTGAATTGATGACGGGACAGTCGGCGCCATTCGAGGCCATGGCTGCGGCCCTACCAGAGTTGTCCACAGGCACGGATTGAGCCAAGACACCGAGGCTGCTCAGCGCATATGGTCGCACCGTGGTCCTCGAGGTGCTCGCCTGGCTGTCCCTGGTGGTCATCGGTGCCCGACTTTGCGTCATCGACATCGCCGAACACCGTCTGCCCAATCGACTTGTTCTCCTCCTCGCGATCCTGTCGATCGCCCTCCTCTCCGGGGCGGCTGCCTTGGGTTCAGATCCGGGTCGGGTCGTTAGGGCGCTGGTCTCAGGCTTCTTATGCATGGCGGTTCTGCTGGCCCTCGCCCTCTTCGCTCCATCGGGGCTCGGTATGGGCGATGTGAAACTCGGTTTCGTCACGGGTTTGTTCCTCGGATGGCTGGGCTGGGGATGGGTCTACTGGGGTACGTTCCTCGGGTTCGCAGTTGGCGCTTCATGGGCGTTTTTCATCATGGTCCGCCGCCGCGGAACCTGGTCGACAGCCATTCCCTTTGGGCCGTGCATGCTGCTCGGTGTCCTCGTCTGCGCGGTCGCGGCTGCAGTCTGAGAGGATGTCTCCCATGGTGCGTTGGTTAACCGCGGGTGAATCGCACGGACCGGCTCTCGTCGCGATTGCCGAGGGGTTGCCTGCTCATATCGAGATCACAACGGAAGAGATCGGCCTCGATCTGGCGCGGCGACGTCTCGGATCCGGACGCGGGGCCCGAATGAAGTTCGAGCGCGACGAAATTCGCATCATCGGGGGCATCCGCCACGGAGAGACCCTCGGAGGGCCTGTTGCCATCGAGGTCGGCAACTCCGAATGGTCCAAGTGGTCCGTCGTGATGGCGGCAGATCCGGTCGACCCCGCTGAACTCGAAGCCCTTGCCCGCAATGCACCGTTGACGCGGCCGCGGCCAGGTCACGCGGACCTCGCCGGAATGCAGAAGTACGAATGGAACGATGCCCGGCCGATCCTCGAGCGGGCGAGCGCCCGCGAGACCGCAGCTCGAGTAGCACTCGGTGCGGTGGCTCGCGCCTTCCTCCGGCAGGCCGCGGGTATCGAGGTGCTGAGCCATGTGGTGGGCATTGGAGGTGTCAGTCTGCCGGACGGGATGATCCCGACGGCTGCTGACTTCGATCGGATTGACGAGGACCCGGTGCGTTGCATGGATCCTGCCACCTCCGCGTCGATCATGGATGAGATCAGCGCCGCGCACCGCGATGGCGACACCCTCGGCGGAGTTGTCGAGGTCGTCGCGTATGGACTTCCCCCCGGTCTCGGGAGTCATGTGCACTGGGATCGCCGACTCGACTCCAGGCTCGCAGGAGCGCTCATGGGGATCCAGGCGATCAAGGGTGTTGAAATCGGTGACGGATTCGCCCTCGCGTCGGTTCGAGGGTCCTTGGCTCAGGATGAGATCGTCACCGGACCCGATGGGCTCCAGCGCACATCGGGCAAGTCTGGGGGGACCGAGGGCGGCATGTCGACCGGTGAGGTGTTGCGCGTGCGTGCTGCCATGAAGCCGATCTCCACGATCCCGCGAGCCCTCCGAACGGTCGATGTGTCGACCGGCGAGGAGGCTCCGGCGATCAACCAGCGCTCCGACGTTTGTGCGGTGCCGGCCGCAGGAGTCGTCGCAGAGGCGATGGTCCTCCTCACCCTTGCAGAGGCGGTCCTCGAGAAGTTCGGTGGTGACACGGTCGCTGAGACGGCGAGAAATCTTCGTGGCTACCGTGACAACATGACGATCCGCTGATGGTGGAGGATGTGATGAATCCCGACGAAGACGCCAACGCCGCGCGTCCTTTGCTCGTTCTCGTGGGTGCGCCGGGAGCAGGTAAGTCAACCGTCGGCCGCCGGGTTGCGGAACGACTTGGTGTGCCGTTCGTCGATACCGACCTTCTCATCGAAGCATCGTCCGCAATGTCCGTCTCGGATATCTTCGTGACCCTCGGCGAGCCGGAGTTCCGGCGTCGCGAGGAGGGGGCTGTTGCCGAGGCCCTTCGAACCCATCGCGGTGTGGTCGCCCTCGGAGGGGGAGCAGTCATGAGTGCGGCAACTCGATCGCGGCTGGCCCCGCACCGTGTTGTGTGGCTGCGCGTGAGCATGTCTGAGGCGGCCACTCGCGTCGGGATGAACACGGCGCGCCCGCTGCTCCTAGGCAATGTACGCACGACGCTCTCAAGCCTGCTTAACGAGCGGACGCCTCTCTACGAGGAGGTGTGCTCCGCTATCGTCGACACATCGGATCGCAAGCTTCGAGACGTTATCGCCGATGTGGTGGCTCTGGTGACCGCTCCTGCCGATCGCGTTGAACATTCGCAGGCTGAAGTGGATACGGCAGATGTCTGAACTCAGCAGAATCCCGGTCGTCGCAGAAGGTACCTACGATGTCGTCATCGGCCGTGGGCTCCTCGACGAGCTTCCGATGCTCGTACATGGAGCCACCCGAGTCGCGATCATTCACCCGGACAGGCTCAGGACACTGGCCGAGAGTCTGCGGGCGAGCCTCGCGGATCACGGCTTTGCCATCACGATGATCGACATACCGGAGGCGGAGGAGGCGAAGACCGCCACGGTTCTCGCCTCATGCTGGGACCGACTCGGCTCGGCGGGCTTCACGAGGAGCGATGTGGTTGTCGGGGTCGGCGGGGGCGCGACAACCGACGTGGCCGGGTTCGTTGCAGCCACGTGGCTCCGGGGCATCCGTGTCGTACACGTGCCGACCTCGCTCCTGGGCATGGTCGATGCTGCAGTTGGGGGAAAGACCGGCATCAACACGGCGGCAGGAAAGAACCTCGTTGGCGCATTCCACAGTCCGTCCGGCGTCCTGTGCGATCTCGATACGCTTCTTTCCCTGCCACGCGAGGATCTCATCGCCGGGATGGCAGAGGTGGTGAAGGTGGGGTTCACCTCTGACCCGTCCATCCTTGACGACGTCCGGCGTGGTGTTGATTCCTGTATCGACCCCCGAGGCGATCTCATCGCTGATCTCGTTCGACGTGCGGTTGCAGTGAAGGCTGCGGTCGTGAGCGCCGATTTCCGCGAGGAATCGGCCACCGGATCGAGTCGAGTACTCGGGCGAGAGGTACTCAACTACGGCCATACATTCGGCCATGCGGTCGAGCGGGTCGAGGGGTACCGGTGGCGACATGGAGCCGCCGTGAGTGTCGGCCTCAGGTACGTTGCAGAACTCGCTCGTGTTGGCGGGCGCCTCAGCGATGCTGCCGCGGATGAGCACCTCGAGATTCTCACGCTGCTCGGCCTTCCGACGTGCTACCCGGCGGGCAGGTGGGCCGAGCTACTCGAGGCCATGCAGCTCGATAAGAAGGCTCGGGGATCGCTCCTTCGCTTCGTCGTTCTCGACGGAATCGGCTCACCGGTGACATGGGAGGGCCCGGACTCGGAACTCCTCGTGCGGGCATACGAGGCGATCAGCTGCTAGGTGGGTCTGTCGACCCGGCAATAGGCTTGCGTCATGCATGAGGTGTACGTGCTCAACGGTCCTAATCTCAATCGCCTCGGTACTCGGGAGCCAGAGATATACGGGAGCATGACGTTTGCGCAACTCGCGGATCTGTGTGTGGCGACCGCGCGGGAGCTCGGATTTCTCGCGCAGGTGCGCCAGACGAATGACGAGGCTGAGCTCATCGGCTGGCTGCATGAGGCAGCAGACGGCAATATTCCCGTCATCTTGAACCCTGCTGCCTTCACCCACTACTCCTACGCCCTGCGCGACGCCTGCGCCATGCTCACCGCTCCACTGATCGAGGTGCATCTGTCGAATCCACTCGCCCGGGAGGAGTTTCGCCACATGTCCGTCGTATCCGGGCTTGCGACCGGCACGATCGCTGGGTTCGGAGCCACCTCCTATGTCCTGGCACTCGAGGCGCTGGCGCGCCAGACATGAGCGTCGCAGTCGCTGAAACCCCGGGGGCTGGGCGCCGAATGCGACTCCGCGAGATCCTGAGCCAGCACGATACCGATGGCATGCTCGTCACCTCGCTCACGAATATCCGGTACCTCTCGGGCTTCAGCGGAAGCAATGCAGCGCTGTATGTGAGCGCGAGTGATTCAGCCGACGACGTCATCGCCACCGACAGCCGCTACACGATTCAGGTGGGCGCCGAGGCGCCTG
>CAMAWO010000280.1 GCA_945861925.1 Bifidobacterium breve
CGGCGGTGATATAGAAGCCGTCCTCGTCGCTGCCACGTGTGGTCGTGACGTCGCGCCCGTCGACTGCGGCCGACGCCTGATCCGTTCAGCGAATGCTGGAATCTTCCCGATTCCCAGCAACGAGTGAAGGGGTGCGGCATGGCAGGCACATTGGAGGCGCACGAGAACAAGGCATGCAAGTTCCGGTTCCGGCTGAAGGCCGGGAACGGCGAGATCGTCGCGGTGGGCGAGGCATACGACACGATGGCGGCAGCGAAGAAGGGGTGCGCTGCGGTGCAGCGGGCCGCTGACGGCGCGACCGTCGTCGAAGCCGACAGCTAGGGAACCACTGATCATCAGGGGGTTTGCGGCGTCGGTTGCCTCCGGGCACGCGTGATGAGCTGAGGAGTCGCTGCTTTGGTCTCCGTGGTGGTGCTCTGGTGTGGTTCGGGCGGTTTTTGGGGCAGGCTTGCGCCGTGCTGTCACCCCCGTCAGGGCGACGGCACGGGCCCGCATCACCCAGTTCGCCGAGGCGAAGAGCACGTTGAGGCGGTTGAGGCTCTTGGCCATGCCCCGGATCGATGCCTTGCGTGACTCCGCCGCGCGGTCGGGGCCGGCCATCGCAGCCAGTTTCGACGTGTGGGCCGCGATCCGGAACTCCACCTGCGACAGGTGCGGGTCGGCGGCGATGTCGGGGCGCCTCTCGGCTCCCTGGCAGCCGGCGCCAGCGTTGATGCCGATGTGGGCCTTCATCCCGGGGTGCCACTGGTTGCCCTTCAACGCCAGAGCACCTCGCCAGAGCACCTCAGGATCACGGGCACCATCAGCGTTCTTCACCGGCGACGGTGCGGCGATGATCGTCGCGTCGACGATGGTTCCCCCGCGCATGATCCAGCCCTGCTCCTCGAAGATCTCCCCTGGGACTCCAGCAGCTTCCTGCCCAGCTGATGCTTCTCCAGCAGGTGCCGGAAGTGCAGCAGCGTCGTGGCATCGGGGACCTGCTCGACCGTGAAGTCCAGTCCCAGGAACCGGCGCATCGCATACGAGTCGCAGACCGCGTCCTCGACGCCCTCGTCCGACAGCGAGAACCACGCCTGCAGCAGGTCCATGCGAAGCATCGTCCCCTGCGCCTACGGCTTCCTGCCCCGATGGCCCGAGTAGGTGAACGGCTCGATCAGCCCGACCCACCGCGACCACGGGATCGTCGCACCCATCGTGTCCACGAACTGCTCACGGCGCGACACCCGCCGGCGCTTCGAATGCTCGACATCCGTGAAGCTGATCCGGTCGCTGGGCATGACGACCTCTCCCAGAAACGACCCACGCATCAGGCATAGCGCCGCTCACACGAATGAGAAAATCAGCGCTTCCCTAGACCCCCACTTCGCCGAAAGGCGCGCCGGACGCGTGACGCCACCCCACCCACGCCACTAGCGTGACCGTGACCGCCCACGGAAAGGCGCCACGATGTTCAAGACTGCCGGAACGAGCGCCATCGCGGCAGCGCATCGTGAGCCCGCCCATGTCCCGGTGCTGAGAGCCGCGACCAACACCCGCTTGGCACGCCTGCATGCAGGCGTGAGCGCATAACATGCAGGTCGGTGTCCTCATGACGTTGGTGAATTGACGTTGGTCAATGCTTGAATCCCCGCGCAATCCGTATCGAGAGGCAACGATGAAGCGTTCGTTCCTAATGGTTCCCCTACTCGTAGTTGCGATGAGTGGGTCTTGGCTGTCTACGGCACGGGCATCGATGTCGGTGAATCCCAATGCGTATGTTCCGGTGACGTTCGCGATCGGGTCCGCGCCAAAGGGCGTCGCGATATCGGGCATGGTCGGCGTCGCCACCAACTCCGCCGACGGCACAGTTGCGCTGTTCAACACTTGCCGACCGAAATACTGCCTACCCGGCCAACCCGCCGCAGTCACCGTTGGGAACCAGCCTTCCGATGTCGCGATTTCGGCGGTATCCGGTCAACCAACGGTCGCGGCGTATGTCACGAACGCTGGTGATGGCACGATCACGATCATCCCAATTGAGGCGTGGACAGCCACAATGTCATCTTCACCGGAGACCGTCACGGTTGGCGGCGAACCCACGGGAATCGCGGCGAGTGCCGACGGACGATGGGTCTACATCAGCGACAATGCATCCAGCAGCCTGCTTGTCTTCAATACCGAAAGCAAGACCGTTGAAGCCCGGATTCCTGTCGGCTCGAAGCCTTGGGGAGTGGCAGTCAGCCCTGACGGCTCCCGTGCCTATGTTGTGAATAACGGGGCCGGGTCGGTATCGGTGGTGAACACTGCTACGAGATCGGTGAGCGCCACGATCAACATCGGTTCCGCCCCTGGTGACATTGCCATCGATCCAGCAGGTACGACGTTGTACGCAACCAATAACGGCTCAAACTCCGTATCCATCATCGATATCTCTTCGAACAGTGTCGTGAAAACAGTCGCAGTCGGAAATCAGCCGTGGGGCGTCACGGCAACATCAGCAGCCGCGTATGTCGCGGACTACGGAAGTGGAACGATTTCGGTCATCAGCGCGAGTACGCGCACTGTTGTTGGGACGATCAGTTCAGGAGGCAATCCCTTCGGAGTCGCCGTTTCCACCAACCCAACCATTAGCACTCGAGATGTCTTCGCAAGCAATAGCAGGTTGGGTAGCTTGTCGATCATCGCTCAAACAGCGCTAACGGTGGATGTGAACTGGGCATCATCGAAAAGATCGAAGTCAGTGACTGGCGCGGTCTCTTTCATGCCGGCGGTTGCGTACACGATCGTTGCGACAAAAGGCTCAACCACGAAAACCGGCACCTGCTCAGTGACGTCTCCCCGGGCAACCGTGACCTGCACAGCTAAACTCACCAGCGGCAGCTGGAACGTGTCAGTCAAGACTCGACTGCCATGGCAGCCGACAGCCCAAGGTCAGCAGAACAAGAGGTTCTCCTTCTAGCATTGCGTACCAACAGTTTGTTGGGTCGTCTTGTGAGAGAAGACCGCTGCCGCACATTCAAGCCTAGGCGTGAGCGCCTCTTCCCGTGGGCCGTACCTCAACACTGAAAAGATGGGACTCTCGAGGCGATCACTTCTTTTGGCGATTTCACTGTCCCCGTCGCACCCTTGACTGAGCAGGGCTTGGAGACGGTGCATTCGCAATCGGCTTCAGACCCTCACCGGTGCACGTCGCCTCCTCGCCATGCTTCGCGCACGTCCACGTCGCTCGCGCCACTTCGGCAGGGAGCCCGGCTGGCGCTGAGAACGTCGTCCATCCTTATGGTGGCGGTTCTTGAAGCATGACCGCTCAGGCGGCGCTGCCCCCCGCTGCCAACCTTTCCGCCCGTGGGGTGAAGCCGGTGATGACCGCTAGGACGATTCCGACGAGGATCATCGCGGTGAGGATGAGCGCCCAGATACTCGTCACCCAAGCGTTGACGAATGCCGCGATCAGTAGGCCTGTCGGGAGGATCATGAGGATGGGAGCGAGGATGGCGATGGTGAGGCGCACTGTGGATGTGCCCCGTGCCCGAACGATGCCGATGATCGACACGATGATCAGCAGCATCAGTGCGACCAGGCCCATGAAGACACCGATCGGAATGGTGACGAACAAGAAGACCCAGGCTGCTTCACCACTGTCGGAGTTGGCGGAGGTGCCGTAGAAGAGGAACGGGGAGCCGGCCATGAGCACGGCAACGAGGAGCGCGATTGCGGCGCCGATCGTCATACCCTTCATGGGATTCTCCGGTCGATGGGTCGAGGGGAGATGGTGTTCTGTGCTCTTCGCGGGATCTGCATCGGTGCTCGCCTTTCGTTCGTATTCCGCGTCCGTTGCCGCGCAGTCTTTGTGGCTACCGTCCGGCCCGAGGCCCTTTCTGTGGACTGTGCTCATGGAGTCCCCACCCGGCGCTCTCGACGACGGGAGTCTTCTTGTCCAGGCCGGTCCATCCAGTGATGACGAACAGGACAAGACCGACAGAGCCCATCAATGGGAGGAGCGCCACCAAGGAATTCTCCCGAGACAGGACTGCCCCAACGTTGGAAACACTAGTGACGACGCGCAGGACGCTAGTCCAGCGTGAAAGATGCGTCCAGAAGATGGACTGTATTGCTCCGAAATGGCCTCTAAGTGGGGTACTAGACCCCCATTTCTGTTGGCTGCTGGGGTATTCGGGCTGCTGGCGGTGGCAGGTGACTAGTGTTAAACCTGAATGCACCGATGAGTAAGGCGTTGCGGCTCTGATTGTCGTTTCGGGCTCGGGTTCGGTCGGAGGCGTAGCGGTGTTCCGGATGACGGTTCTTCCGGGATGTTCCACTTGGTGTCGGGTCGGGCCGGGGGGTCGGCGGCGGGTCAG
>CAMAWO010000281.1 GCA_945861925.1 Bifidobacterium breve
TCGCCAGGAACCAGAAGCCGCCGTAGCGATCACTCCACCCGACGGGGCAATGCTCACGGAGTTCCTTATACGTGTCGAAGATGGTGTCGAGGGCGGACCCGTGGAAGTCGAAGTCCCTTAGCGGTCGCTCAGTCATGACGATGTCTCCCGTGTGTGAGGGTGAATGGTCGCAGTTGCTGTGGCTGACGACGGGCGTCAGATCATCTCCAGGTAGCGGGCCGTCTCCCAGTCCGTGACCGCGCGGCCGAACTGGCGAATCTCCCAATCGCGCGTCAGTGCGAAATGGTCCACGAAGTCTTCTCCGAGAAGGTCCCGCGCCGCGGCGCTGCCGCGCAGTGCGTCCGTCGCCGCCTTGAGGGAACCCGGCAGGAGATTATTCTTGGCCTCCGGGTCCTCGTAGGCATTGCCGGTCACCGCCGCGGGCGGAGTCAGGGCCTGCTCGATGCCGTACAGGCCTGAGGCCAGATTCGCGGCGATCACCAGGTAAGGGTTGGCATCGGCGCCCGGTATGCGGTTCTCGACCCGGGCGGGGGGTCCGGTGGAGGTAATGGCGCGGAGAGCAACGGTGCGGTTGTCTCGCCCCCAGGTCGAGCTCGAACCGGCCCAGGAACCACCCCCGATACGTTTGTAGGAGTTGACCGTCGGGCAGTACAGCGCTGTCATGGCGGAAGCCAGATCAAGTAGGCCAGCGACGTACTGCTCGCCGACTGGGGAGAGACGGTCGCTGTCGGCGGCGTTCGCGAACGCCGGTTCCCCATCGAGAGTGGAGAGGCTCTGGTGGACGTGTCCCGAGGACCCGGCCCACGCCTGATTGACCTTGGCCATGAAACTCGCTGTGTAGCCGTGCTGAGCAGCGATCTCCTTGACGGCACTCTTCAGGATCGACGCCTGGTCAGCAGCGGCCAGGGCGTCCGCGTAGTGGATGTTGACCTCGAACTGGCCGGGGCCGTGCTCACTGTTGCTCGCCTCAATGTCGATACCGCAGTCGTGCAGCGTCTGGCGGATTTCGCCGATGAGGAACTCCGTGCCCGTCCCCCTGTAGAGGCTGTACGTGCGCGACCCGTGCGTGATGGGCTGCGGGTCGCGCCAGTTGCGGTCCGCAAGCTCCTTCGGGGATCCCTCGAACACGTAGAACTCGAACTCGTACGCCGCCATTGGCGCAAACCCCGAGGACTCGGCACGCCTGATCACCCGCTTGAGTACCTCCCGTGGAGAGATCGCTACTGGCGTCCCGTCGAGTGCGGTGATGTCGCAGGTCACCATGGCGGTGCCGGGCTCCCACGGGACCACCCGCATCGTCGACAGGTCGGGCAGCAGGGTCACGTCTGGATAGCCCGTGTGCCAGCCGGTGTAGGTGAGGTTATCGAGGAGCTCGTCCACCATGTCCCAGCCGAACAGGATATTCGCGATGTTGCTGCCCTTGAAGGCCACGCTGTTGCAGAAGTAGTCCACCGGGATGCGCTTGCCCCGGAGCAGCCCGTCCATATCGGGGGCCTGGATGCGTACGGTCGTGATCCGGTTGGCCGTCATGAACTCCCGCACGGCCGCCTCGGCGTCTTCAGTGCTGCCCAAATCAGACTCCGGTTCTAGGAGTGGGAGACGGGTTCTCTCCACGTAGGAGAGTTAAGCACTACGGGGGCGGGCGGCGAGTAGGCTAAATGGCGCCTGTTGAGCCCGGCAGTGTGCAATGGGCACATTGCCGGGTCCGTGCGTCTGGACCACGATAGGCGCCACCACTCTGAGCACTAGGAACGCACCCCCAACGCATCTCCGGGTGCATTCTGAGGTGAGAGCGGACCTAAAGATGCGTTGCTTCGCGATGATCATCGCGGTGACGCGATCCTACCGACGTCGATGACCGCGCGTCGGGTAACGATCCGCTTGAGTCGAGCGTTTTCCTTCACCAACTCCTTCAGGCGCTTGGCGTCATCCTCCTCACCCACCAGTGCAATCTTGAACTCACAAAACAGATGGATCAGCCAGCCGGGGTCAGGTCAGTAGGACTCTTGAACGCCCAACGAGGCGCTACTGGACGCCGTTCGGCGGAACGTCGGTTTGGTGGCTCAGCCCCGACCGTGGCGGTAGGCGGCCGCAGCTTCCACGAGCGCGCCGAACAGGAGCGGTCCAGAGGGTTGCTGCGGATGCTCGGGGTGCCACTGGACCCCAATGCAGAAGGTCCGCGTGGGGTCCTCGCAGACCTCGATTGTGCCATCCTCGGCACGCCCGGTGACGACCAGCGGGCCGGGATCGGCGATCGCCTGGTGGTGCGAGGAGTTCACCTCTATGGTGCCGCTGCCGAGGATGCGCGCTGCGAGCGTGTGCTCGAGGATCGTCGCTCGGTGGTACACGAAGTAACCGGCCTGCTCGACGTGGACGAGTTCGGTCGCCTCGGGAAGATGTTGCACGAGAGAACCCCCATGCCCGACGGCCATGACCTGCAGTCCCCGGCAGACGCCGAGAATCGGCATGTCCAGTTGCCACGCGTGCCGGAGCAGGGCGATCTCTGCCGCGTCCCGCTCGGGGTCCGGGACGGAGACCGTCGGGTGGGGATCCTGGCCGTAGTGCGCCGGATCCAGATCGGCCCCGCCGGTGATCACGACGGCGTCCACGCGGTCGGCGATGTCGTCGCCGTCCGGGTCAGGCGGGACGAACACGACACGACCGCCTGCCCGCCGGACCGCGTGCGCGTACCAGGCATGGGTGATCACCGCCTCGGCCGTCCAGCCACCCCACGACGCCTCGTCGAAATGACAGGTCATCGCGATCAATGGTCGTCGGATCGGCTGTTCGTTCACCGGATTCTGGTTCATCGGATCTGGGCTATCCAGCCGCCATCCACCACCAGGTCGGTCCCCGTGATGAACGACGCTCGGGTGGAGAGCAGGAAGGCAATGGCCTCGGCCATGTCCGCTGGTGTGCCGAGCCGGCCGAGCGGCGTCTTGTCCTCCATGCGGGTCCGGCGCTCAGGATCCCCCTCGTAAAGGTGCTCGATCATCGGGCTCAGCACCGCGCCTGGGCAGACGGTGTTGGAGCGGATCCGATCCGCTGCCAGGTCGAGGCACAGGGCCCGCGACAAGGAGATGACCGCCGCCTTGCTCACCTGGTAGGCGTCAAGAGGTGAGTCCATTGACCGCAGCCCGGCGATACTAGCCACGTGCACCATGCTGCGGCCGGTGCCGCGTCGCAGTCTCTCGGCGCTGGCGACGCTGAGCCGTCTCATGGTGCCGAAGTTGATGGACATGACCGACTGCCACACGTCCTCATCGATGTCGAGCGCCGATCCGTCGCGCTCGAACCACGCGACGCCCGCGGCATTGACCAGATAGTCCAAGGCGCCGTCGCCCGGGATGGCACCCAGGATCCGAGGGATGGCCGCTGGATCTGTCAGGTCTTCCCGGCGGAAGACGATGTCTCCAGCGCCCAGTAGGTCCGGCGCCGGATCCTTGATGTCCACCGCGACGACCCGCACCCCGGCACCGGCCAGCAGCCTGACCGTCGCCTCGCCTATCCCCCCGCCAGCGCCGGTCACCAAGGCCGTCTGCCCGGGCTCGAATCCCGGGATTGCCCCAGTGCTCACGCCATGGCCCGCTTGAGTTCGTCGGCCACGAAGGTCATCGCATCCGCAGCCTCGGGGAACAGCTCGTCCAGGCCGAAGAAGCCGTGCACGAGGGTGGCAGCATCGTAGACGGAGACCGGGACGCCGGCGGACCGAAGCGCCTCGATGTACAACTCGCCCTGCGGTCGGATCGGGTCGTACTCGGCGATGATGACGACGGTCGGCGGAAGGTCGTGCAGATCGGCGAGCAGCGGCGCGACCCGTGGGTCATGCGTCTGATCCGGGCTGCTCAGGTAATTGTCCTGATGCCACTGCATCTCGTCGCGGTACAGGATGTGACCTTCGTACGTCATGTTGAAGCCGCGGTCGAGGTCGCAGGTTGTGACCGGATAGACCAGCACCTGCATGGCCAGTTGCGGACCTCCCTCGTCACGGATCACCGCCGCTGCGACCGTGGCTAGGTTGCCACCCGCGCTGTCGCCGGCAACGGCGATGCGCGTCGGGTCGATGCCTAGGTCGCCCGCATGGTCCACGGCCCACCGGACCGCATCGACCGCATCGTTGACCGCGGTGGGGAACCGGCTGTCCGGGCCTCGGCGGTAGTCGACGCTGAGCACCGCGAAGCCTGAGGCGAGGGCCAGCAGCCGCGTGGTCACGTCGTGCGAGTCGATGCTGCCGAGCAGCCAGCCACCGCCGTGGTAGAAGATGACGAGCGGGAGGATGCCGTCGGCCTCCGCGCGATACAGCCGCCCGCGGATCTGCGAGTCGCGCACGTTG
>CAMAWO010000282.1 GCA_945861925.1 Bifidobacterium breve
GAATCGCGACCGCCGAACATGCACGACGATTGACCGTCACCTCGGAAACGCAAAGTCATCTTGCCAAATTTGCGCTATTTCGGTGTCGGAATCGCTGCACTTCATGGTGACGAAATTCGAGCAGGATGTGCTTTAAGTCCTGGTGCCGACGCGATGACGGCGACTAGGATTCGATCGGCCGATGGCGCACGTATCGCGTACTTACACACAGTTTTGAAGTGACCCAGTCCAGATCGCACACCTGCCCACTAAAGATCGGTATTCGACCATGACACCACTGCTTAGCGACGCGACTGTCCAGGACCTACCCCTTGCGGTTGCGCGACCAACGTATGACCGCTCCAAGTTGAAGGCCGGAATAGTTCACATCGGGGTGGGGAACTTTCATCGCTCGCACCAGGCGCTGGCGATGGACCGGCTCTTTAGTAAGGGTCTGGCCCTAGACTGGGCGATTTGCGGTGCCGGAATCATGCCGAATGACCAGCGGATGCTGCGCGTCATGTCTACCCAGGACTGCCTCTACACCCTCGTACAAAAGAACAGTGACGGGACAGTCGACGCCCGCGTCATTGGGTCCATTGTTGACTACCTGTACGGTCCCGATGACCCGGATGCACTTGTTGAGAAACTCTCAAGTCCAGACACGAAGATTGTCTCGTTGACGATAACTGAAGGCGGCTACAACTTTGATCAGGTCACGGGTGAGTTCATTGAATCCAATCCTGACGTTCAGGCTGACCTAGTGCCAGGGTCGTTGCCTAGATCGGTTTTCGGCTATGTGACTGAAGCGCTGAGTCGGCGTCGAGCCAGGGGCATCCCCGCCTTCACGGTTTTGAGCTGTGACAACATTCAACAAAATGGTGAAGTCGCTTCACGAGTCTTCCGGGCATTCGCGGCGCTACGGGATCCTGCCTTGGCTTCGTGGATCACTGAATTTGTTCGTTTTCCCAATTCAATGGTTGACCGCATTACTCCTGGAACCACTGAGCAAGATGTGGAGGACGTTGCGTCCTTGATCGGTATGCGCGATGGGTGGCCGGTGGTTGCCGAGCCTTTTTTCCAATGGGTTGTGGAAGACACTTTCACTATGGGCCGGCCACCGTATGAAGAAGCCGACGTCCAAATGGTCGTGGACGTCGAGCCATACGAAGTGATGAAGATCCGACTCCTCAATGGGGGACACCAGACTCTCGCGTACTTCGGTCTTCTAAGTGGCCACACGTACGTCCATGAAGCCGCGTCCGATCCAGTTCTTGAGCGCCTCCTGCGCATGTACATGGAACTTGAGGCCGTGCCTACCTTGCCGCCCGTACCCGGAGTGGATGTGGCCCAGTACGTGGATTCGGGGATTCGGCGTTTTCAGAATCCTGCGATCAAGGACACGCTTTCTCGAATCTGCGCGTACACCTCTGACCGGATCCCCAAGTTCCTGCTTCCCGTGGTAATCCATCAGTTGCAGACGGGCGGCCCTATCCAGTTGTCAGCAGCGGTTGTGGCAAGTTGGGCTCGGTATGCCGAGGGGCTTGATGAAGACGGGAACCCAATTGAGGTTGTCGACCAACTGCTAGACGAAATCACAGCGGCGGCTGGAGCGCAGCGTGCCAGGCCACTCGCCTTCATTGAGAATCGAAACCTCTTCGGCAATCTGGTCGACGATGAGCGATTCCGAAACGCATACTTGACGGCCCTCCAATCGATCTTCGAGCGAGGTGCTCATGAAACTGTCTCGACACTCGTGGAGTAGGTGTCGAAGTCAGCCGAGGGATCCGTCAGTGCGATTATCACGGTTCGAGAATTGACGAGCGAGGTGCCGGTGGTGGTGGGTACCAAGACGGTTGTTTCATGTGCATCGAACGCAACACGCGAGTTTCCTGGTCGGCGTGCCGCGAACGTCGGTGATTGGCTCCTTGTCAGCGTCCTTACCGAGACGGAAATCCCCAGAGAGGTGGCGCCATGAATTTACGACAGGCTGGTCAATCACGGCCATGGCTGACCGTAGGAAGCGAAGTAAACGAACTACTCAAGCGAGTGGACGCAGGGGAGTTCACTGCATTCACGGCTGAGTTCGACGATATCAATCGCCGCTGGTACTTCTCTGGACAGGGGAGATCAGGGCTAGCGGCACAAATGGCAGCCATGCGCCTCATGCACCTCGGCAGAGAAGTGCACTTTCTCGGTGAGGCGACTGCCCCATCCGTGCGCGTTGGAGACGGTTTGGTCATCGTTTCCGGCTCGGGTGAGACTGCGGTGAGCCTGGGCTTCGCACGGATAGCCAAGAGCGAGGGTGTACGGGTACTTGCGGTAACGCATAAGCCGGAAAGCGCACTGGCCGAAGTCGCTGACACGGTTCTCACTGTTCCAATTGATCAGTCAGGGCAATTGATGGGAAGCCTCTTTGAACAGGCTGCACTCTTACTCTTGGACAGTGTCGCACTGGGCCTCTCCCTCTCGCGACCAACGCGCCACTGGCGTTGCCGTAGGTCAGCGGACGGCGAATCTCACCGTGAACGTCCGCTTCGAAGGCGTAGATCCGTGCGTAGGTACGGACGACCTCACGAACTGGCCCGCCGACTACCGGATCGGCGTCGCGCAGGGCCTCATGTTCTCTCCCGGCGGTCGCTGCACGGCCACCACTCAGTGGATCCCACTGGCGCTGCAAGTGATCGCGCCCGTTGAGAATGCGTCGGGCGAGATCGACGCCATCTTCGAGGATGTGATTCGGGCAACGCCCTACGGGATCCCTGAGGGCCGAGCCGCGGACCGCCAGCAGGCCGTCGCCGTGTTAAGTTGGCTCGCGGAGTCCTCACCGCTGACTCCAACAACCCTGGAACGGTTGGCAGCACACACCGGCGGGCAGTCAAGGTAGAGCGCTTGGAGCTCTCGCGGGCCGCTCGAAGCGAACTCCTCCCGTCAAGCCGTGCGGAGCACAACGGCACCGTCGAGTCGTCGATGGATGAGTGAGAGAGTGCTCAACACGTCCAGGGCGTCGGCCTCGCTAACGTGCCAACTGACCTTCGGCTCGTGCGCTGTCGGGTTGCGGAACGCGCTGAAACAGCCCTTCATGAGGCTGGCCACCCCGACCTGTTCGTTCCGCTCAGTCTCCGTCCGTCCAGAGTTTAGAGCGAGCATCGGGTCCTTCCCGAGGAGGGCTGCGTCGACCAGCTTGTAGCCGTCCACATCGAGACCCGTCAGGCCGCGGAGCCGCTCAGCAAGGCCCTTCGTAGCTTCAAGCACCGCGTTGAAGCAGTCCTCGGCAAGAAGCTCTGCCGAGCAGTATCGGAAGACGTCGCTGTGGCCGCCTCGGCGGGTCAGTTCGTCCTGTAGACGCCGGGCGCTCGCCGCAGCTGCTTCGTCGTGCGTCGTCGCTACCGCCCGCGTCCCGACCTGCCCGTCTGAGTGGAGCGTCAGTCCGCTGAATGCCAGCGCGTGGTTGAGTTGGTCACGCATGGCGTCGAACTCCGCCTTGCTCGACCATCGCTGCGGCGCACCGACCTCCTGTACGAGGCGGACAACGCACGCACCGGAACGAGAACGGCGCTGCTCTGCCGCCAGCGACGCGTAGATGCGGCGCCACTTGGTGCCAGTTGTTGGCTCGGGCTGTGGAAGCCTGCTGGCATCAAGGATCTGGGTGATCCGACCACCCGTCAGTTGTTCACCGATGACCACCGACAGCCTTTCGAGGCTTGCATCGGGGAACTCGTCAATCGCCACGCAAACCTCCCCTCTGGCGAACGCTGCCGTGGTGTGAATCTACGCTGCAGAGTTTCCAGCGGCGCACAAGCACTTGGCGCCAGCGACATGATTGGATTCGGGTCCCATGACTTGGAGCGGCACCTCGGAACTCCGCGGGCGCTGTTGCGTGGACGCAAGACATGGAGCCTGCGAGGGTGGCCAGATTATGCGTCGACGTGCCTCAGAACGCTCAAGGGCTGAGCTCAGGGAGTTCTTCAGTTCCGCTTCCCTCCTGACGGATGCTTCAGGAGGGTCCAAGTTGTGGGGCTAGATAGCCCCAAGGGCAGATCTAAGCCGATTAGTTCCCTCACACGATTGGGGCTGGCCTGTTCGCTATGGGGCTATTTCTGGGGCTAGAACTCGTCAACTCGTCGTGTTTTAGGAGGCGGTTAGGCTCAAAAGTGGTTGGTATTCAAGACTTTTTCATTGGGGCCGCCTCGGGGATTTGAACCCCGGACCTACGCATTACGAGTGCGTTGCTCTACCACTGAGCTAAGGCGGCGCGCTCATGAGGAGCCTGCCCATGTTACCGGCCGGTGCAATTCGCCCTTACTCGCAGACCAAATCAGCCGCCGGGA
>CAMAWO010000283.1 GCA_945861925.1 Bifidobacterium breve
GACGGGGCTTCCGTAACGCGGCATCGCTCCCCAGCGATTTGGGAGACCGTCGAGCAACCGGTCGGAGTTGGCCCCTTCACTCAACCGAGCCCTAGAGAATTCCACCGCCATCAATAGCGGTCTCAGCATGTTGTCCGTGAGGTCCTTCAGCAGGTTCGCGGTGAACTCGAGGCCATCGGCGTCCACGAGCAATTGCGCTCCTATGCGCATGATCTGCGCAACCCGAGTCAGGGACTCGTCGCCTTCCACCGGCCGACGGAGTCCGGTGTCGAGCACCTGCTGGATCCGATCTGGCATCGCCAGCATCGGGCTACTTTTCGTCGCCGCTTCGTGGATGAGTGCAGACTGCACGAACGCCATCTCATCGATCAGGAAGTTAAGAAGTCGGGCAGTTACGACGAGTCCCATCGACATCGCCGACTGGGCAAAGAGATCATGGATCCGTCCTCCGATGCCCGCGGTCCAGACTCTCGCCCGATCGTCTCGAAATGCCGCTTCCTGAGCCCGGACGGCTGCGATGCCACCGTCGAAGTAGGTCGCGACGTAGCTCATCCAGTCGTTCGGCGTGAGTGAGTGGCCCCCTGCCTCCGCGATCCCTGCAGCCGTCCACAACTCCAACCGCTTCTCGACTTGCGGGTCGTTCAACGCATTGGTCACGTCGCTGGCAGGCTCTCGCTGGTTTAGTCCGGAACGCCTGAGGAACATCTCCCAGCAGTCAGTCACGCGATCGTCGATGATCTCATCGCGTGTCTTGCCAACCGCTTCGTCACTCAGGACGGGATCAAAGTCCGGCCACAGCAGCATCTCGGTGACATCGCGACTCACGAGTTGGGTCAGGTACTCCGCAAGGCGATCAGTACCGGCGCTCACCCGGGCCATCCCCAGGCTCGAGAACGGCATCGTTTGCGCCTCGTCCGACTCCACGGTCAGACGCGACTCATCGCTGACCAACATTCGTTGACCGCTTTGGAGCAATACGTTTCCCAAGTAGAAGTGCTCGAATGGCTCACGCACGCGAGGTTCAGATGCAAGCAGGGCGATCACCTCACCGACTTCGCAGTAGACGTCCTCTTGACTACCAAAGGACACGGACTCATTGCCTGCGCCCACGAGGAAATTGCACTTCGACCCGAACCCGTGACGGGACCTGCCGGTGAGACCAATGCCGGAGAAGATCGACTGCGATGACGCCGAAAGCCCTTCGGCGAACACTCCAGACATCACCTCCATGACGGCCGCGAGGGTGTTCGACGGAATCTGCGTGCTCGCCCCGCCGAGGCTGCTGAAAACATCCGGCGTGTAAAGAACGGTGATGACACCCTTGGGGCTGCCGAATGCGGGATTGATCGACTTGAGTACCTCAACAACATCGAGGAACATCCCCGACCCTGAACCACCGCCGAGCGATGACACAACGATTGCGAGCGGCGCGCCGGGCACGTGGTCACGAGCCATGCCGAGGAGTTCGGCAACCGCCTGAGATTCGGACAATGCCGCGGCGCCGGTCAGTCGTTCGTTTGCCCCATGAAGGGCCGCCTTGAGGTACGGCAATTGCGAAGCAGAAACCACGCGGCCTATGACCCGCGACTGCCCCGCACCGCAGTTGACGTCGATGGGAAGCATCTCGGGTACCCAACCCGCGAGAGCCGCTTGTCGTTCATCCATTTGGACAGATTGAGCCAGCTTGGCTTGCAGGTCGTTGTAGCGAACTCCCGGCGGCACGAGCCCCAGGTATTGATTAACAGGTAGGAGCGGCGAAGCGAAACCATCCGCGTACTGCACGGAGACCGAGTCAATCCAGAGTAGCTGCCAGCCCTCCGGCAGCGAGTCCTTCGTCCACCCCGCACGACGCAGTTTGCGCATGAGCGTCTCCCGCAGGGCGCGCACCGTCTTTCCGCCCGCACCCCCAACGCCGACGATGAGCAACGGATACATGAGCGATTCCCCCTTGGGGCCCCTGCAGCTCGATAGGCGGTGGGATGGAGCCCTGCTGCATCGTAGGGCGATCAGGCAGAATCCGTGGCTGACTCTCCATCCATGACAAAATTCGCGACCGTCTCGCCTGCGATTCAACAGCGACTAGGGTTCGATGCATCAAAATCGAGTGTCTTTGGTCGGCATGACCACCGGTCGATGACCGAGAGAAATTGCGGGGGATTCAATGCCATTTGACGATGTCGCCGCGATGACGTATCGGATAGGTCCGTCGACCATCAAAATTCGCGTCGGCGACCTCACCCGATCTGGCTCACAGGCCCTCGTGAGCTCAGACGACTACATGCTCTCCATGGGAGGCGGCGTTTCAGCGGCCATCCTTCGGCAGGGCGGGCCCGCGATCATGTCCGATACCCGCAAGATGGTGCCTCGGGCCACCGGCGATATCGTCGTGTCAGGCGCAGGCACCCTGACCGCCCGCTACGTCCTTCACGCCATCACGATCGGGCCCTGGGGCCAGGCCGAGCAGTTGCCCCCCGGGGCAATGGTTCGCCAGGCCACGCATCGGGTGATGCGACTCCTCCCAGAGCTTGGCTGCACCTCGGTCGCCTTCCCGGCAATCGGCGCCGGCGTCGCGGGCATCCCTTACGAGGTTGTCGCAACCGAGATGGGCTTCGCCCTGCTCGACTCACTCCTCGACAACCCCGAGGCGATCGATGTCGAACTGTTCCTCCTCGATCGATTCGGCGGCTCCGGGGTCGAGACCTTCCTCGAGACGTTCGAGGCTGCAGCACTGAGCAAGTTCGGCCTCGACGCCTTTCCTGATGGCGACGGATCCACTGTCCGAAATCTGAGCCAGCATTCACGGAGCCAGTCGCCGATCCATGATGAGTCCTTCGGACGCCAGGAGCAGATCTACTCCATGCTCCGGCAACTCGATCAACGGAGAAACTCTCTCGAGTCCGAAATTCTCGAATCAGTCTCCGGCGGCACCCATCTTGAGGACGATGTCAGCGGAAGCTTGACCCGCACCCTTGACGAGATCAACCGCCTGCGATCGGTATACGAGACAGAGCTCGCTCGGCAGGGGTCCCAGTCGGACGGTGACCGCAACTCCGTGTTCGTCAGCTCCACGAGCCGCGACCTCGAGCGACATCGAGCAGCGGTGCGAGCGGTCATCGACCGCCTCGACCTGAAGTTCATCGGCATGGAGGACTTCGCCGCCGAAGGGACACCACCAGCTACGATGATCCGGCGCAAAGTCCTTGAGAGTCAGGTCTATCTCGGGATCCTGGGCATGCGGTATGGCTATGTCGACGACGTGACCGGGCTATCGATGACAGAACTCGAGTACCGGCAGGCCATCGCCAGCGACAAGGATATCCGAGTCTTCGTGATGGACGAGGATGCACCGATCACCGGGGCGATGGTCGAACGCGACCCCGGAAACTTGGGGAAGTTGAACGCCTTTCGCGAGACCGTCCTGAAGAGCCACTCCTGCGGGATGTTCCGCTCAGAGGACGACCTCGCCGAGAAGGTCGAACGGACGCTGGGCGCCCGGTAGCCACCGATGGACCGCGACAATGGACAGGACTAGGGAAACGGCACATGTCTAGCGACGCTCAGGGATTGACCGCGCCACGTGTCCCCCTCACGATCGGTGTCATTGGCCATCGAGATCTCCGCTCGGACGAGGTCGCCGCCATCACATCGAGTATTCGAGACGTGCTCGTGTCCTATCGTGACCGCTTTCCCCTGACACCCATACTCCTGCTCAGTTCCCTGGCACAGGGCGCCGATCGGTTGGCTGCAGAAGCGTGCGCAGGACTCCAGTCGGTCGCGTTGGTCGCCGTGCTGCCACTGGCCATCGCTGACTACGAACTCGACTTTTCTGAGCCCGGTGACCTCGAGAGTTTTCGACGCTGCCTCGCTCGCTCCGAGCACGTGGTTCAGGCCGACGATTTCATCAAGTCCACGGCTCGAGTTTCGAGCGATCTAGGGACGACGCCCGAGTCTGCTCGCGCCTACGCATACCAGCGCTGCGCACGCTTCATCTCGGATCAATCCCATGTGCTGATCGCCGTCTGGGACGGTGAGCCACCTGAGTTTCCTGGCGGTACCTCCGACACCATTCACTACCGACTAGCGTCCACCGAACGCCTGACGGATGACGGGCGAGCGTCACTCTGGCCGGCCGAGCCTGGAGTTCTCATTCATATTCCGGCGGCGCGTCCTGCGAGAGGTTCCGGCACTCCAGGTCGCGGTTTGGCCATGGCGGGCACCTCGCGCCC
>CAMAWO010000284.1 GCA_945861925.1 Bifidobacterium breve
TCTCGATAACCACGTCGTTCGGATCCGTTGGCAAGCGACGACCGAAGGCGAGGCTAAACATCTTACAAAGAACAACAAGCTTCGTGATGTCACTATCCCGCAAGCAGCTCCTGCTGGCTTCCGGCTCGACCGCTGGCTTGCCCACCGTGTGCCAGTGGCACTGGCTGAGCAGGCTCGAGGCCAGAACCCGCTCGCGCTGATCTTTCCCAATCCGTCCGGTGGCCTGTTCGGGGAGCAGAACCTTCGCAACAGGGTGTGGGCACCGGCGGCGGAGACACTCGGTTGGGCTATGGAGGAGTACGTCACCGCTCTGGGCAAGAAGCGTCGACTATTTCGTTTCACGCTCCATGCGCTACGAGACCGGTATGCCAACACGGCAATCCATGAGTGGAAGTACCCCGAGGATGTGCTCCTGCAGCAGGGGTCGTGGGAGGACTCTGAGACTGTTCGACGGTTCTATTCAGGTGTCACTGATGAGTCTCAGTCGATCGCGATGAGGATCCATGGCTGGTCCGAATCCATAGCGAGGATTGCAGTTGGCACCAGGCGTTCATCGTCGAGACCTGAGTGATCATTGGCGAATGCTGCACATTGACCAATTCCCAGGTGGGGCCAAGTCATATTGGATGCCGCTGGCTTCGAGCGACAGTTGAGTTGCCATGGCGGATGGGCCTCGCGCTAGATGGCAAATGCGTTCGAGTTTCTGCCTCTTCAAGAATATTGCTGAACGAGTTTTCGGTGAGGTAAGAAACGCAGCAAACCTCTGGGGCACCGAGGCGTTTGTTCGTGCGAAGGTAATCGGAACGAGAGTGCGATTGGTGGCGCCGCAGTACTCTTACTCAGTCGAGCACTTGCCGATTGATGAAGCCCGACATTCCCGGAACCGTAAACGCCACCCGGCCGTGCGCGGGGGCGTAGATGAGTCCTTTGCCGATCAAGCCCGCACGCACTGGCCCCAAACTTGTCGCTTTGGTATTCAGGCGACCTGCAATGTCACCAGTTGAACTGCCGCCATCTCCATCCGGTGACATGGCTCGTAGGTAGCGCTTTTCACTGGGAGTGGCACGCTCCCAACGAGATCGAAAGAATCCTGTGTCCAAGACGAGCTGGGCACGCTCAGCCCCAACCTTGGCATCGGGAAGGGTGAGGGCAGTCCCCTCGGCGGCATTCCATGTCTCTTGGCCGTATTGCTGCAAGAAGTACGGATAGCCCAGAGTTCTCGCGACCACAAAATCGATGGCATCGGCTTCCCACTCAACGCCTTCTAGTCCCGCGGGCTCCGTGAGGGCAAGACGCGCCGGTGTGTCTCCAAGCCGCTCGATCTCTTGGAAATCGAAAAGGCGTTCGGCATATGACTTGGCTTCCGAGAGGACGCGCGGCAGGCTAGGGAAGCCTGCAAGGGCGAACAGGCAGGCTGTGCCTTGCTGACTGACGAGGTGAGCGGCTACACAGATAGCCCGAAGTTCCTCGGGAGTTAAGTCTTGTGCCTCGTCGATGAGAATGGCTAAACCGTGCCTCTGGTCCGCTGCAGCCGCCGCGATGTCGTGGACTAACTTGTTTAAGTCCGCTTCCAGTTGTCCGGTGTCCGCTCCGCCTCCTGCGACGTTCGTGAGGTCCACGCCGTAACTGAACGTGCCCGTGCCAGCGTCGTATGAAACGCGGAAGAAGCTGACTGCCGTCTTTAGTGCTTGCAGCAGTTTACGGCCGGCATTTGGAAGAACGAGATCTGCGAGTGGTCCCTGAAGTTTTTCGCTTATGCCCTCTCGCAGAGTCTTGCCTGTTCCGGCTTCAAGTTGGGCGACGATCCACGACCGACCTTCGGCTTCTTTTGCAAGGCGGGTGAGTAGGACGGTCTTGCCGACTCCGCGAAGCCCGTAGAGAACTACAGGTCTACCTGACCTACCTTGCTCCATGCGACTTAAGTTGGTTTGCCACTGCCTGATTGAGTCATCGCGTCCGACCAGCGTCGCAGGTTGCCGGCCTGCACCGGGTTCGAACGGATTGTTTACCGCATCCATCTGAAAACTATAGCAATTTATGGGCCATTATTGGGTTTCCCAATAGGTAGGTAGATATTCGTATAAGTCGTTGCTCAGTTGAACGCTGTCGAGTGACGACCATACGGATTAGGTGAACGACGGCCGGCAGGTGCCAAATGGACGGCCCTATCGTCGATGCGAAGAGGCCGCGGCGCGGAGACTGTTCGCCGCTTTTACGCCGGCGTCACGGATGAGTCCCAGTCGATCGCGATGAGAATCCATGGCTGGGCGGGCCGACCGGGTCGTTACTGAGGTCCTGGTTAAAGAGTGACTGTCGGCGCCAGTGAATATGAAGCAAAATATTGGGCATGCCTTGGATATTCGCGGGACATTTGCGTACTCTGGAGGCCTTGGAGAAGGGACACCACACCATGACTTCCCAGGTGGATGGGGCCGTTCGCGCTCATGGCTGACGTTGATGTGCGCACGGTAAACCGGTGGGCAAATGGCGAAGTGAGCCCTCCGGATGCAGCAGAGAGGCGCATTCGTGCCGCATATCAGGTCTTCCGCCTTCTTGAGGCGTGCGAAGCCGAGCCCACAATTCGCGCGTGGTTCATCGGCATGAATCCCCAGCTTGATGACCTGTCACCGGCAGAAGTTATTGCCAGCGACCAGTATCGGGAGGCAATGTCTGCGGCACGAGCCTTCACCTCTAGTGGCTGACGGGCTCATACGCCGTCTTAGTTGGCCGACAGTCCCAAGACCTCATGCGCATGCGAGAGCAGGGATGAAGCTGTGGTTGCAGCGAGGTCGGCCTGGGACTGTCCGAGGGGTGCGGCTGCATGCTGTCCCGCTCCGGATGAGGTGCGATATCCGAACGCGGCTAGTAGGACCTTGCGCGAGATGTCTAGGGCAGCGTGTCTCATTGGCCCTCCAAAAGTCGCATCCAAGGCCCTCCAAAAGTCGCATCCGTGCTAGAGGCGATGCATGCAGAAGCCCCAACGGGGGTGGATCAGGACAGTGCGTGAAGCGCTGAGCATGTCTCAGGCGCAGTTGGCCAAGCGGCTGGGCGTGACGCAGCGATCGGTGCAGTCGATGGAAAAGGGCGAGGCTTCCGAGGGCATCCGGTTGGAGACCCTGCGACGGGCGGCGGACGCGCTTGGGTGCGACCTTGTCTACGCCCTGGTGCCGCGTGAACCGCTGGGAGAGACGATGGAGCGGCAGGCGCGATGGCTCGTTGCGTCGCGCCTCGCCGCCGTCAACCATTCGATGCTCCTAGAGGACCAGGCAGTCAGGTCGATCGCCCGGGACATCGACGTGTTGCTGCCAGCGGTCCTCACTAGCGGCACGGCGATCTGGCAGGAAGAAGACCCCCGCGGTGTTTGACATGACGTCGCCCGGGCGACCCCGCTTGATGAGGAGGAGCGAGCGGGATTGAAGCTCGCCATTTACACGCGCGAGGAGCTCGACCGGGCGGAGTTCGAGAGCATCGCCAACGCGGAGATCTGGGCTGTCCGCCGTTTGAGATTTCGACTCAGATGGCGGACTCCCTTGCGTACGCTGATGTCTGGATCTCGCAGTTCCGCTCGGGCGGGATGACGGCCGACGAGGTTGCCGTTCGGTTCGCGCACAAGATCGTGTCCGTACATCCGTTCCCCAATGGCAACGGGCGCTGGTCACGCATGGTCGGGGACCTACTCGTCATGTCCCTTGGTCAACCTCGCTTCACCTGGGCCGTGGAGATCTCGTCACCCCTGGCGACACTCGCGACAACTACCTTCGTGCGCTGAAGCGGGCCGACCTCATGGACATGGGAAACCTGATGGCCTTCGCCCGGGAGTAGCCCAGTGAGATTACCTACTTCTCCGTTGGCTCAACCCGGGAGCTTCATCAGGGCCCCTGGAAGGAAGTCGAGACCGGCAGCTGGTTCCACTCCGCGATCGCCGACCTGACGCTTGCCAGGCCATCCGCCGCCGGGAGGGCACTGTTGCGTTTGGCGATCGTAGGGCGTGCGGGATCGTCGGCGGAGACAGAATCACATCGATTGCGAGCTGGAGTTCGTCGAATGCGGTCGCCAACCGGAACACCGGCGCGGCGTCGATTCCGAGTTCGTAATGGCCGCGCCGCAGGTTCTGGACGAACGCGTGGCCTTGGATCACGACGCTGGCCGTTCGGTCGGTCTTCAGCCCTCGCATCGG
>CAMAWO010000285.1 GCA_945861925.1 Bifidobacterium breve
AGACCTCGGTCGAGATCTTCGGCACGCCCGGGAACTGCTCGTGGAAGAAGGTGAGAACAAGTTTGACGCCGATGAATACGAGAATGACCGCGAGTCCCGTCGAGAGATAGATGAGCTTGTCAAGGAGACCCTTGAGGAGGAAGTACAAGGCCCGCAGGCCAAGCAGTGCGAATGCATTCGCGGTGAACACAAGGTACGGGTCCTGAGTGACGCCGAATGTCGCCGGAATTGAATCGAGCGCGAAGAGCAAATCGGTGGCACCGATCGAAATCATGACGAGAAGGAGCGGGGTCGCCACCCGACGTGCGTCAATCCTGGTAAACATGCGCGTTCCGTCGTACTCGTCACTGAAGGGGACACGGGACCGGACGCGTCGAATGATGAAGTTATCCATTGGATCGGGATCCTCATTGCGGTGCCGGGCAAGTTGGATCCCCGTCCAGATGAGGATCGCACCGAAGATCACGAAGGTGAAGGCAAATGCCGAGATGGCTGCCGCGCCGATCGCGATGAAGATCGCACGGAAGATGAGTGCAAGCACGACACCAAAGAGCAGCACTCGCTGGTGAAGTGCGGCGGGAACTGCGAACTGCGCGAGAATGATGATGAAGACGAACAGGTTGTCGACGCTCAGTGACTTCTCGACGAGGTAAGCTGCGAAGTACTCCGTTCCTACGGCACTCCCTTGCCACACAATGAGCGCAACGCCGAACGCAATCGCGACGCCGACGTAGAACACCGACCACAGTGCCGCCTCGCGGAACTTCACTTCATGAGGCTTGCGGCTCACCATCACGAAATCCAAGGCGATGAGCAGGAGGATCCCCACGACCGTTATGGCCCACAGGGTGAGTGACATTTCATTTCTCCCTTGTTGATCGAGCTGATAGGTAGCTCCAGATGATTGTGACGGCGAGGACGGTGACGATCACGGTGAGGGAAACCCAGACCGGGATGACGGGTACCGGCAGTGTGGTCGTCTCATGGATTGCTTGGAGGATGAGTTTGACCCCGATGAACCCGAGGATGACGGCCAAGCCCTTGCCCAGATGCTGCAGGCTGCCGAGCAGGCCCTTGAGGAGAAAGAAGAGTTGGCGCAGACCCATGAGTGCGAAGGCGTTCGCGGTGAACACGATGTAGGCCTCGCTTGTGATTCCGAACACAGCTGGGATGCTGTCGAGGGCGAAGAGTAGATCGGTCGTCCCGATCGCGAGCATGACGAGTGCCATTGGCGTGAGCATTCGATGGCCGGAAACGACTGCTGTCAGCCTCGTCCCATTGAACTCAGTCGAGGTTGGAAACCGCCGCGCAACGAAGCGGACGAGGCCATTGCCTCCCGGATCAGGTTCTTCATCCTCCTTGGCACCCCACACCTTCCACGCGGTGAACAGCAGAAAGGCTCCGAATAGGTAAAAAATGCCAGAGAACCGCGCGATGAGCTCCGCACCGACGACGATGAGGATGCCGCGCAGGATGAGGGCGATAACGATGCCGACGAGGAGCACGCGATGCTGATAGGCAGCAGGCACCGCGAACGAGGTCATGATGACGAGGAAGACAAACAGGTTGTCGACGCTGAGCGAATACTCGGTGAGATAGCCGGCGATGAACTCACCTGAGTAGGCGATGCCGAAATACCAGCCGATGAACACGGCGAACAGCGCTGCGAGCCCAACGTAGAGGATGACCCAACGGGTCGCCTCCTTGGAACCGAAGGGGTGCGGACGCCGGTCGACGATCACGAGGTCGAGGAGAATGACCCCGATGATTCCGATGAGCGTTACCGCCCACAGCCATGCCGGAACGTTCAAGACCCCTGACCTTCCCTCATGCCCCGTAGTTCCCGCTTCAGGTCGCCGACCTCATCTCGTAGGCGCGCGGCGAGTTCGAATTGCAGTTCGCCCGCCGCATGGTGCATCTGAGCGGTGAGGTCATCGATGAGTGTCACGAGTTCATCCTGTGCCTTCGGCCTGCGCCGATTCGATCCGGCACCGGCCGCAGTCTCCTGAAGGAGAGCCGCCGTGTCGGCGTCCTCGCGCGCGAGGAGGTCGGTGATGTCGGCAATCTTCTTTCGAAGTGGCTGCGCATCGACCCCGTGCGCCACGTTGTAGGCAACCTGCTTGGCGCGGCGCCGCGTTGTCTCGTCGATTGCCCGCTCCATCGAGGGGGTGATCCTGTCGGCGTACATGTGGACCTGGCCAGACACGTTGCGCGCCGCGCGGCCGATCGTCTGGATGAGCGAGGTTTCTGAGCGCAGGAAGCCCTCCTTGTCGGCATCAAGGATTGCGACGAGCGACACCTCTGGGAGGTCAAGGCCCTCCCGGAGCAGGTTGATGCCGACGAGGACGTCGAACACGCCCAGACGGAGTTCACGCAGCAGTTCAACACGCCGGAGGGTGTCGACCTCTGAATGGAGGTACTGCACCCGGACCCCATTCTCGAGGAGGTAGTCCGTGAGGTCCTCAGCCATCCGCTTCGTGAGGGTCGTGACAAGGACGCGTTCGCTCCGTGCAGCCCGCTGCTTGATCTCATCCATGAGATCGTCAATTTGCCCCTTGGAAGGTTTGACGATGATTTCCGGATCGACGAGTCCGGTCGGCCGAATCACCTGCTCGACGAACTCGCCCCCGACCCGGCCAAGCTCATAAGGACCCGGAGTGGCCGACAGGTACATCGTCTGGCCCACCCGCTCGACGAACTCGTCCCAGCGCAATGGCCGATTGTCCATCGCACTCGGGAGTCGAAATCCGTGGTCGACAAGAGTGCGCTTTCGGCTCATGTCGCCCTCATACATTGCGCCGATCTGTGGCACCGTTACATGAGACTCGTCGATCACGAGGAGGAAGTCCTCGGGAAAGTAGTCGATGAGGCAGTTGGGGGCGCTCCCTTGCTCACGGCCGTCGATATGCCGTGAGTAGTTCTCAATACCTGCGCAAGATCCCACTTGTCTCATCATCTCGATGTCGTACGTGGTCCGCATCCGCAGCCGTTGCGCCTCGAGCAACTTGCCCTGGGTCTCGAACTCGGCAAGTCGCTGCTCAAGTTCGGCCTCGATGCCTGCGACCGCCCGATCCATCCGCTCCGGGCCAGCCACATAGTGCGTCGCCGGGAAGATGTAGATCTCCTTGTCCTCGGTGAGGATCTCCCCTGTCACCGGGTGCAGCGACATCAGTCGCTCAATCTCGTCTCCGAACATCTCGATCCGGATGGGGTGCTCCTCGTACACCGGGAACACCTCCACCGTGTCGCCGCGCACCCGGAAGGTGCCCCGCTGGAAGCTGATGTCGTTTCGGGTGTATTGGATATCGACGAACCTTCGAAGGAGTACATCACGCTCAATCGACTCTCCGATTCTGAGCCGGACCATCCGATCGACATACTCCTGGGGCGTGCCGAGGCCGTAGATGGCAGACACGCTCGCCACGACGATGACGTCGCGCCTCGTGAGCAGACTGTTCGTCGCAGAGTGACGCAGTCGCTCAACCTCCTCGTTGATCGACGAGTCCTTCTCGATGAAGGTGTCGCTCTGCGGGATGTAAGCCTCGGGCTGGTAATAGTCGTAATAGGAGACGAAGTACTCGACTGCGTTGTTGGGGAGAAGTTCCTTGAACTCCGAGGTCAACTGTGCGGCAAGGGTCTTGTTCGGTGCCATGACAAGTGTCGGCCGCTGCAGTTCCTCGACAAGCCAGGCCGTTGTGGCGCTCTTGCCGGTGCCGGTCGCGCCGAGAAGCACAGTGTCTTGCTCCCCGGAACGGATGCGCTTTGCGAGGGCGGCGATGGCCGCCGGTTGGTCACCGGACGGCTCGAAGGGAGCTTTGACCTCGAAGGGGGCGACCCGTCGCTGAAGGTCGGTCACCGGCCTCGTCATGTCATCACACTACGGCCTGAAACTCATCCCAGACTCCACGCACCTGTCGCTCCGTGGCATGCAAGGAGCCCGAGTTGTCGATGACGAAGTCCGCCTCGGTCACCCGCAGCGAACGGGACACCTGCACCTCCATGCGCCGCCGCACATCCTCCTCATCCAATCCGCGTCCTACAGCACGCTTGACCTGTAGCGCCTCGGGAACGTCTACGACAACGACCACATCGACCAATTGCGCCTGATCAGTCTCGAAGAGCAATGGCATGTCGTAGAGCACGACACCCGATGATGCGGCGGCCGCCAGCCTGC
>CAMAWO010000286.1 GCA_945861925.1 Bifidobacterium breve
CCAAGCTCGGGCGAATGAATAGACATGTAACCCTAGGGCCAAATCGCGTCGGAGGCACCCGCTGGAAAACTGTGCACATCCTTGGTGTCCATCCGGCATAACGGCGCAGATGGGAGTAGAAAGGGGCCGTACAGCGTTCGCAGCATCCATCGATGACGAAGGAGCGAATATGTCACAGCAGTCCACCGGTCCCACCCGCCTCGCCCGCATCGCGGCGAAGGAAGTCCCCCATCGCAAGTCAGACAGGTTCTTCGCCGCGAAATCGTCCGCGAAGGCTGACTGCGAGCAGTTCATCGTCGATGTGCGGCGATCCCACATGCACGAGGCCACGACCGCGGAGTTGCTCCGCGCAGCCGAGCACGTCATGCGCGAACTTCACGAGATCACCTTGGACACTCCCGACGCCCGCAACATGGTGGTCGACCTCGACAAGCAGATCCAGCACCTCCAACTTGCGGAGCGTTGGGTGAGTGCAGCTGAGCGGGTCGTGACTCGCCTTGGGGCTGGCGGCGCCAAGGGTGTGCGCGATAGCGTGCTTGAGGCCGCCGACACGGTGATGTGGTGCGTTCGCGCCGAACGCTGGAACGGCAAGCTCACCGCATCCCTGACGGTGCTCGAGCAGGTTGTCCGCGATGCAGAGGTGCATGCAGCCCGCACTGCCTGACGCCTCGCCCATCCGCCTTACGCTTCGAAGGTGAATATCGTCTAGCAACGTCGATGCGTAAGGTCGGATGACGGAATTGATGCGTGATCATCATTGCTCTGGGTGACCTGCCGCGGGATACTTCGCGCATCGACGTGCGCCGGTGCGTCGCTTGACGAGCGGAGGCGCCGATGAGCCACGGAGCAGAGCAGGTCCTCGATGGCCAGGGCGGCAGCGACTACGAGCGATACATCCGCACCGATGAACTCCTCGCCCTGCAGAAGGGTCCGCAGGAGTGGATCCATCGCGATGAGTTGCTCTTCACCGTCACCCATCAGTCGTCCGAACTCTGGCTCAAGCTGGCAACCGCCGAGGTGACAGAGAGCCTCGCATTGCTTCGAGCCGGCCGCGTGCAGCCCGCACTTCGACTCCTCACCCGGGTCCGGATGTGCCTCGGCTACTCGACGATCCAACTCGACATGCTCGAGCAGATGACCCCGTGGGACTACCAGCAGGTCCGCAAGGCGCTCGGGCACGGCTCTGGATTCGACTCACCGGGCTTTCGCGGCATCAGGGCCGTGGTCCCGGAACTCGGCACCGTATTTTTCGCGATGATTGAGGAGCGCAATGTCGCCCTCATCGACCTCTTCACCGGCTACGAGGCGCACGAGGACCTCTATCAGTTGGCCGAGATGCTCTTTGATATCGACGAGGCGTTTATGGCCTGGCGTGACCGACATTTTCGGGTGGTTGAGCGGACGATCGGCTTTAATGTTCGAGGCACGCAGGGCACGCCCGTCGAGGTGATCGGCGGCTTGCGGGATCGCAAGTTCTTCCCGGAACTGTGGGACGTCAGGTCGGATCTGTCGAATCTGGCGGACACGATCCTCTAGCGCAGTGCAGGTGGCAGCCCGAGGCTCCGCACTAACCTTCGAACATGCGCATACTCATTGCCACGGTCGCGGCGCTATCACTCGTGGTTGGGTTCGCCATCGCGCTCCTCACGGGTAATCGTCTCGCCGGTGGCGTCGTCCTGCTGGCAGGCGGGCTCTGGTGTGCCTTTCACCTCCTGCGGATCGTTGATCCGTGGCGCACGGCGGTCGTCGGCCTCGTCTACGTCGCGTCGTTCGCCATCTCGCATCCACTCGGCACGGTCATCGGATCGTGGACGTCGGTGATCTTTGTTGCGGCAGTTACTGCGGCGGTTGCCTATGTGATCGTGCCGAAGGCGGCGTCGAGGAACTGAGCGACTCTCGCCCGTGCCGGACGTGGTCCGATCTCATCGGCGGCGAGGGCTGCCATAAGCGGTGCGTACGCGGCCTCGGGGGCACCGAGTGCGATGGCCATGCGTTGCAGTGACGCAGGGGTCGCCTCGATATGGGGTTGGAGGCCCCAGGCATTGCCGGCGCGAAAGGCGAGGTCGGCGTGGGGGAGGCGGGCGAAGACCTCCGCCCCGGGCGGCGCAGTGATCGCATCGTCGTGCCACACGACCCACGGACCCTCAAATGAACCCTCGCTCGCGAGGCTCGACGTGCAATCGACATAGCCTCGGAAGGTGCGATCTAGCCGGTTGACCTCGCCGCCGAGGGCCTTCGATAGGACCTGTGCACCAAAGCACAGGCCGAGGTACGGCTTGCCGGTGGCGACCCAGTCGCGCACCATCGACACCTCAACCTCGGCGGGCGCGAGTAGGTAGCCGGTCGCAGCTGATGTGGGTGAGCCCATGACGATGAGGAGATCGGCGTGGTCAATCGAGTGCTCGTCACCGCGGTGGACCCGTTCAATGGCGTACCTGTGTTCGTCGAGCCATGGCTCGAGGTGGCCGAGCTCATGGGCGATGTCTTGATGGGAGAGGACGACGGCTCTTGGCACGGCCAGCCCTACGCGAACCTGATGGCGCGGACGAAGTGCTCAGCGGCCTCAAGCTCGGGGGCAAGGAACCTGTCGGGGCCCGGCCCAGGCACAGTGGCACGAAGACGGCTTATCACGTCAGCGCTAGCGGACGATGGCTTGAGCGGCTCGCGCAGGTCGATTGCCCTCGCGGAGGCGACGAGCTCGATGGCGAGGATTCGCGTGAGGTTTGCGACGGACAGTCGCAGCTTCCTCGCGGCGTGCCAGCCCATCGAGACGTGGTCCTCCTGCATTGCCGAGCTGGGAATCGAATCAACACTCGCGGGAACGGCGAGCCGCTTGTTCTCCGAGACGAGGGCAGCCTGTGTGTACTGCGCGATCATGAGCCCTGAGTCGACACCGGGATCGTCAGCGAGGAACGGGGGGAGGCCGTGCGACCTGTGTCGGTCTAGCAGGCGGTCGGTACGTCGTTCGGAGATCGAGCCGAGGTCCGCGGCGACGATCGCGAGGAAGTCGAGCACGTATCCAACCGGTGCTCCGTGGAAGTTGCCGTTACTCGAGACGGTGCCATCGCCGAGAACGACCGGGTTGTCGATCGTCGCGGCGAGTTCCCTGCCCGCGACGACGCGAGCATGCGTGATGGTGTCACGCACAGCGCCTGCCACCTGTGGTGCGCATCGCAGTGAATAGGCATCCTGGACCCGGACATCGTCGACCCGGTGCGATGCCACGATTCCCGAGCCGCGCAGGTGGGCGAACATGTTCGCGGCGCTGAGGGCCTGGCCTGGGTGCGGTCGAAGGGGCAGGTGGAGCTCGGGCCGGAACACCTGATCGGTTCCGAGTAACGCCTCAACGCTCATCGACGCCGTGAGGTCGGCGACATCGCACAGATGCTCGAGGTCTGCGATCGCGAGGATCAGCATGCCGAGCATGCCGTCGGTGCCGTTGATGAGGGCCAGGCCCTCCTTCTCCTGTAGTTCGATGGGCTCGATTCCGGCGGAGGCCAGCAAATCGGGGACGGGCCGACCGACTCCATCCGGACCGGTTGCCTCGCCCTCGCCCATGAGGACGAGTGCGCAGTGGGAGAGCGGCGCCAGATCGCCGCTGCACCCGAGGGAGCCGAATTCGCGGACCACCGGAGTGATGCCCGCATTGAGAAGCGCGGCCATGGTCTCGGCCACGACCGGCCGAACGCCGGTGCGGCCGCTGGCAAGGGTTTTGAGTCGAAGGAGCATGAGCGCGCGCACGACCTCGCGCTCAATCGGCGCACCCATGCCGGCGGCGTGCGAGCGGATGAGCGAACGCTGCAACTGGGTGCGCATCTCGGCGGGAATGTGGCGGTTTGCCAGGGCGCCGAAGCCGGTCGACACCCCGTAGACGGGCTCGGGTGCATTGGCGAGAGCCTCGATCTGGACGCGGGTGGCAGACATCGCTGCGACTGCCTCCTCGGCGAGCGCCACTTGGCACCCGCCTCGAGCCACGGAGATGACATCGTCAAGGGTCATGCCGCTCGTGCCAATCGTGACCGGGTTGGAGCTCGCTGGACTGCTCATGCCGCGACCTTAGGGGTGAGGGGTGCCTGCCAGACGCGATCGATGAGATCGACGCCCGGGCGGTAGGCAAGGTGGATGTGGCTAGGGGCATTCAGGCTGACGATGTCAGCACGACTTCCGGG
>CAMAWO010000287.1 GCA_945861925.1 Bifidobacterium breve
CAACGATGCCGTACGCAGTGGTTCGCACCGCGTTGAAGCGCACCGAACAACATCGCACCGCACTGAATTGCGAAGGTTCGCCCGCAAGTATCGGTTCATGTGAAGCCGATTGGGCTCGGACCTTCGTTCACGCCTCCTTGGGTAACCAACAACACGAAGGAAATACGTGACTGAAACAACGTCAGCCGTTCGGGCCAAAGGCCGCGGCGACAACCTGTCCTCCATGCTCCTCCCGGAACTCAAGGCGCTCGCAGGACAGCTGGGAATTACCGGCTCAAGCGCAATGCGCAAGGGCGACCTCGTCACCGCGATCGGCGATCGGCAGGGCCGATCCCAGGAAGCCCCCGCGGCCGCATCATCCGGACGCAGTCGCCCCCCGAGGGTGAAGCAAGAACCAACGCAGACCGCGCCCGCCGAATTAGCAGCGCCCGTTGCGGCCGCGAGCGATCAGGCACCTGAAGCAGGCGGCAACGTCGAGCGGCCGCGGCGCGGCGAGCACGAGGAGCGCCGTGACCGGCCCCCGCGCCAGGATCGTCAGCGCAGCGAGGGCTCGCGGGGAGACAATCAGCGCGGCGAGAGCCAACGCAATGACAACCAGCGGAACGATAACTCGCGGGGTGACAACCAGCGCAATGACAATCAGCGGAACGATAATCAGCGGAACGATAATTCGCGGGGCGACAATCAGGACCGTGACTTTGACCGTGGTGGCAACAGTCGCCGCCGGGGCCGTGACCGCTTCCGCGACCGCAGTGGCCGGGGTGACCGCCAGCGCAGCGGCGGTGGAGGTGGCGCCTACAACGACATCGACACTGAGATCCATGACGATGACATCCTCGTGCCAGTTGCGGGCATCCTCGATGTGCATGAGAGTTATGCCTTCGTGCGCACGACCGGCTACCTGCCTGGCTCGAACGATGTCTATGTCTCCCTCGCGATGGTCCGTAAGCACGGCCTGCGCAAGGGTGATGCGATCACCGGCTCGACGAAGCAGCCGAAAGAGGGCGACCGTCGCGAGAAGTTCAACCCGCTCGTTCGCATCGACACCGTGAACGGCGGTGATCTTGATTCGGCCCGAAATCGGCCGGAATTCTCCAAGCTCACTCCGCTCTACCCGCAAGACCGCCTTCGCCTTGAGACCGAGCCGGGCAATCTCACGACGCGGGTCATCGACCTAGTGGCGCCGATCGGCAAGGGCCAGCGTGGCCTCATCGTCTCCCCGCCGAAGGCGGGAAAGACCATGGTGCTGCAGGCCATCGCCAACGCCATCACCGTGAATAACCCCGAAGCGCATCTCATGGTGGTCCTCGTTGATGAGCGCCCCGAAGAGGTCACCGATATGCAGCGATCGGTGAAGGGTGAGGTCATTGCCTCGACATTCGATCGTCCGGCGGAGGATCACACGATCATCGCCGAACTCGCGATCGAGCGCGCGAAGCGCCTCGTTGAACTCGGCCACGACGTGGTCGTGCTCCTCGACTCGATGACCCGACTCGGTCGTGCATACAACCTCGCGGCTCCGGCATCGGGACGCATCCTCTCGGGAGGTGTCGACTCCACTGCGCTGTACCCGCCGAAGCGGTTCTTCGGTGCGGCCCGAAATATCGAACACGGTGGCTCGCTCACGATCCTCGCCACCGCGCTCGTCGAGACCGGTTCGCGCATGGACGAGGTGATCTTCGAGGAGTTCAAGGGAACCGGGAACATGGAGCTCAAACTCGACCGTCGGCTTGCTGATAAGCGGGTGTTCCCTGCGGTTGACGTCGATGCCTCGGGTACGCGCAAGGAGGATCTCCTGCTTGCGCCCGATGAATTGAAGATCGTCTGGAAGCTGCGCCGGGTGCTCCATGCTCTCGATCAGCAGCAGTCGATTGAATTGCTCCTCTCGAAACTGAGGGAGACCAAGACGAATCTGGAGTTCCTGCTGCAGGTGCAAAAGACGACACCGTCGTCCGGTGGATCACACGACGACGACTGATGGGCCCGGATTTCATCAGCGGGACATGACCGTGCATACTTGTCACGTTCCGGTTCACGGTTCGGCACGCGAATCGACCCGGCACCCAATCAAGGAGAGTCTGTGAAAGCCGATATTCACCCCGCGTATGTCGAAACCACGGTGACATGCACCTGTGGCAGCACGTTCACGACGCACAGCACTGCGAAGAGCGGCCAGATCCATGCGGATGTCTGCTCGCAGTGCCACCCGTTCTACACGGGTAAGCAGAAGATTCTTGACACTGGTGGGCGAGTCGCGAAGTTCGAAACGCGTTACGGCAAGACCCCTAACCAATAGTTTCTCCCCCCGGGCGCCGGCCCGGGGTCGGCCGCGTGTCTCCCCCGTCGCGCGGTCGACCCCCGACCGGCGCCCGGGGCTATTTCGGTCAATGTTTCAAAATGTTTCCGGCCATCATCTGGCAAGCAGTAACCCGCACCGAGGCTCTCGTGGGAAGGATGCGCGACCATGTTCGAATCCTGCCTAGAGTTGATCGACGAATACTCCGAGCTGGAGCGGCAACTCGCGATTCCTGAGGTGCATGACGACCAGGTGCTCGCTCGGGGGCTAGGTCGCCGGTATGCGCAACTACGTGCTGTCGTGGCGGGTTACCGCGAGTGGGCAGCGCTCGCCGACGACGTGGCCGCCGCCACCGAACTCGCAGAGGAGGACGACTCCTTCGCCGCCGAGCTGCCCGGACTCGTCGAACGTGAGGCCATCGCGGCCGAGCGGCTCACGTCACTCCTCCTCCCGCGCGGTCCCCTCGACGATAAGGACGTCATCGTTGAGGTGAAGGCCGGCGAAGGTGGTGAGGAGTCGGCGCTCTTCGCCGCCGACCTGCTACGCATGTATGTGCGCTACGCCGAGCGGCACGGCTGGTCCACCCAGATTCTCGACGCCGTTGAATCAGATCTTGGGGGTTATAAAAACGTCGCGATCGCCGTGAAGGCCAAGGGTGTTCAGGAGCCGGGGGAGTCCCCTTATGCCCGGCTGAAGTTCGAGGGTGGGGTGCACCGGGTTCAGCGCGTGCCCGTCACCGAGTCGCAGGGGCGCATCCACACCTCTGCGGCCGGGGTGCTCGTGCTGCCTGAGGCCGAGGACGTTGAAGTCGTCATCGATCAGGGTGATCTCCGCATCGACGTCTACCGCTCATCGGGTCCCGGTGGCCAGAGCGTGAACACGACCGATAGCGCCGTGCGCATCACTCATCTCCCCACTGGCTTGGTGGTGTCATGCCAGAACGAGAAGAGTCAGTTGCAAAACCGGGAGCAGGCGATGCGGATCCTCCGCGCCCGGCTGCTGGCGGCAGCTGAGGAGCAGGCCGCGCAGGAGGCGTCCGACGTCCGTCGATCCCAGGTGCGCACGATGGATCGAAGCGAGCGCATTCGTACCTACAATTTTCCCGAGAACCGGCTGGCCGATCATCGCGTCGGTTTCAAGTCCCACAACCTCGACCAGATTCTTGATGGCGATCTTGATCCAGTGATTGACGCGTGCGTCGCGGCTGACAATGCGGCGCGGCTCGCCGATTCGAGTGTGTAGATGAGCATCGACATCGACCGGACCATGGGTGGGCGCCAAACCATCCGCGATGTCCTGTTTGATGCCGAGCATCGCTTGGCCGCTGTTGGTGTGCCATCCCCGAGTGTCGACGCGGCGGAGATAGTGGCGTTCGCGATGGGTACTACGCGCAGTCACCTCATCCTCTTGGACCCCATCGGGTCGGACGAACGGGTGCAGATCGAGCGACTGCTCACCAAGCGGCTGTCCCGGGTGCCGCTTCAGCACCTCATCGGCACGGTGGGCTTTCGATACCTCGACGTGTCGGTGGGCATGGGCGTGTTCATCCCAAGGCCCGAGACTGAACTGGTGGCCGAGGCCGCTATCCGGGAGATAAGGCTTCAGCCTGAGGGAGCACGGATCGCCGTTGATCTGTGCACCGGAAGCGGCGCGATTGCCATCGCGCTTGCCACTGAGGCGAAGGGCTCGGTTATTCACGGGGTTGAACTCAGCAATGATGCGATTGTCTGGACGCGTCGCAATGTGTCCGCATACGCGGAGCGCCTGAGCGAGGCGGGTTCGCGAGTCGAGGTCATCCACGATGATGCGGCGCTCGTCGCTGACCCAGGGCATGCCCTCGCAGCCCTCGCGG
>CAMAWO010000288.1 GCA_945861925.1 Bifidobacterium breve
GGAACAAGGTGACGTGATCCACGTCGATACCGCGCTCGGCGAGGAGTTCCTCCAGATCACGGTACGACAGTCCCTACCTCAAGTACCAGCGGACCGCCAGCAGGATCACATCAGGAGGGAACCGGAACCCGGCGAACGCCGAAGGAGCCGGCACGGGCGGCCTGGCGCGGCGGTTGCGTCTCATCGCTTCAGCCTTACCGCAAGACGGCGATCCGTCAAAGCAACAGAGCCGGCGCAGCACCTCGACGGCCTGCCCCGCGGTCAGCCCGTTGGGGATGTCGGTCGCCTTGATCCGCCCGATCCTGATGAAGTCGCTGACCCGGAAGAGCTTGGTGCCGTTAGGCAGCGAGCGGGACTCGAATCCGTGCTTCTTGATGTCGCGGTCGATCGTCTGCTCGTTCTTGCCTGCCAGCTGCCCGATCCTCGGCCGCGTCAGCCACTCCTCGGCAGTGTCCAGCGCCCCGTCCGCCGCAGTGGCCGTGCCAGCGTCCGCGTTCGCTTCCATGCACGTGTCGATCGCCGTGGCGATCTCGGTGCCGATCGCCGTGCCGATCTCCGTGTAGGTCTCCGTGGTGGTCGTCATGCCCTGCTCCTGTCCGCGAGGACACCCTCGGTCCGCGCGGGAGGACCGGTGCGAAATTTCGAGAAGACGGCATCCGGCACCAACCGGCGACGCCGCATGTGGAATCGGCATGCGCAACCGTTGGGGCCGGAGCGGGCCGATCGCCAGAGCCCCGGGCACGAGGATGCCGCCGGTGATCCCGCCTTGATCCGCGGGAACGCCCCGCTCCAGCGGAGGAGGTCAGGGGCTTGACCCCCGGTCCACGGGCGGATGACCCGGCGCGGAGGGTTCAGCGAGGGATGTCCCAGCGAACTCGGGCACCGCCCGGGCGAGGCGCAAACAGGCCCCGGGAACGCACAAAGCCCCCCAGATTCCTCTGGGAGGCCTTGTTCAAACTGTGCGTGAGCACATTTGGCTGGTAGCGGGGAGAATCTGAGGATGCACGATCACCGGGTTGCGAACCCCGCGAGTTACCCTCACAAACAGCCATTTCTGCACCCCCCTGGGGGTGCAGGCCTGCACCCCCTCCGCCCACTTTCGCGACCGGCACGTTACGTGCCCACACGGGGTCGTTGAACCCATCTTCGTTCATGACGTGAGTCTCACGTCGAGGTTGGCCGCTCGTGCCTTCTCGACAAGGTCCTGGGCGTTCGCGGCGGATGCGGTCACAGTGTCGGTCCGGTAGAGGCCACGGATGGTGGCGGCGGGAGTGAAACGCCCGCCAAGGCCGCCTTCCTGGCGTTCCGACCACCAGCGCAGGAGCGCGCGTTCGAGAGCAGTCACAAGTGGTACTTCGACCAAGACAACGTCCAGACTCTCGTAGCCGTGCGTGACGAGGTCGCCGACCAGCTGGGGCACAAGCCCGTGCCAGGAGAGGGTGCCCTCGACAATCACGTTCTCGCGAGCTGCCATGCAGATCTCCAGCGCCTTGTCGGCGAGGACGGTCGACTCGTAGTGGTAGAGCCCAGAGACCTCCAACGGCATGACTACCCCGCGGTCGGGCAGCGCAAGGTCGGCCACGTCGGCCGGCAGTGCCAGGTTCCCACGGTGCAGGTCATGTTCGATGAGCATGAGCTTGAAGACGTCCGAGTCGATGCGCCGCCAACCGGCGCCGTACCCGAGTTCTCCGAGTCGGGTCGACTTGCCGCCGGCAGGCGGGCCAGCTGTCACCACCGCGGCGAGCCCGTCGATGGCGATGCCGGTGTGGCTACCGAGGAACTCCTCGACCAGCGCCTGGTGCACGCGCAGCCGGCTGGGCAGGTACCGGGCGGTGTACGGGTTGGTCCCACTGACGGCGTGGAGACGCCAAGTGGCACCGCCAGCGTCTACGTGGAGCGGGGCGCCGGGGGCGCAGAGGTCTTCAAGCGCGGCGGCGACCTCCTCACGCAGGTCAGCGGGCGGCACGCGCGAACGTGCCGGCGGGCGCCTCGCGGGCGACGCGCTCGTACTCCTCGTCGGAGATGAGCCCGGCCACGAGCGCGTCCTCGACCTGCCGCCAGTCGCCCCGGAGGAAACCGTCACCCCCGGTTGGGTCGTACTGACCGGGTGCGTAGGTGTACGACAGAAGCGCGGTCATCATCGCGTCGGTGTCGACCTGGCCGACCGCGCGACGGTTGATGACCTCACTCGGACTCGGCTCGAGGATTGAGGGGTTCTGCTCGATCTGCTTGGCGATCCGCGAGACCGTTGGCTGCGACGTGCCCAGGAGCGCCGCGATCGCGGACTGTGACGTCCGTGCCCTCGCCGCCTGATGGATCAGCCGCAATACGACCAGGTCGAGGAGTGCCTTCTGCGCACGGACCACCCTGGCTGCCTCGCTGACCTCGTCCGCGGATGGCGCTTTCTTGCTCCTGCCCTTGAGGAAGACCGCCGGCTCGACGATCCTCAATGAGGTCGCCATGACTGTTTCGACCGCCGACTTCACCTTGACCGTGCTACTCGCCTTCTTCGCCCGCGGCGTTGCCGACTTCGCGCTCTTGCTAGCCGCGATCGGCTTCGTCGAACTGGACTTAGCCCCAGCAGACGCGTTCGACCTACCGGCATGTACGGACTTGCGCTTCCTCGCGGCCATGTCACACCCTTCTATTCATTTTGAATGATACACCGCCCCGAGACGCTCACCTCCGCCAAATCGGGATCTAGGGAACCACTGATCATCAAGGGGTTTGCGGGCCACCTTGCCTCCGGGCACGCGTGATGAGCTGAGGAGGGGCTGTTTCGGTCTCTGCGGTGGTGCTTCGGGGTGGTTCTGGGGTGTTTTGGGCAGGCTTGCGCTAGCCGTCACCCCATCATGGCGACGGCACGGGCCCGCATCACCCAGTTCGCCGATGCGAACAACACGTTGAAGTGGTTGAGGTTCTTGGCCATGCCCCGGTAGCGGGTCTTGGTGAATCCGAAGTCCCGCTTCACGATGAGGAAGGGGTGCTCGACCTTCGCCCGCACCGATGCCTTGCGTGACTCCGCCACGCGATCCGGCTGGGCCATCGCAGCGAGTTTCGACTTGCGGGCCGCGATCCGGAACTCGACCTGCGACAGGTGCCGGTCGTCGGCGAAGTCAGGGCGCTTGCCGGCTCCCTGGTAGCCGGCGTCGGCGTAGACGACGTCGTCATCGGCCCGCACGAGGTGGGTGATCTGGTCCAGGTCGTGGACGCTGGCAGCGGTCGCGGTCACGGAGTGGACGTAGCCGGTCCCGGGTTCCGGTAAGGGCCTCCACATCGCGATCAACGCGATCCTCGACGCCCCCGGCCCGGTCATCACGACATCGACGAAACCCGACAACCTCAAAGCCACCCTCACCGCCCGCGCCGCCATCGGCCCAGTCGGCGTGTTCGACCCCCAGGGAATGCTCAGCCCGGGCTTCGCCCACCACGTCGCCTGGGACGCGATCGCCGGATGCGACGACCCGATGCGCGCCGCCACCAGGGCCGACGCCCTCGCATCGAACACCGGCATCACCGACGGCAGCGAGAACCGGATCTGGCGCGGCCACGCGAAGACCGTCATCGAGACGACGCTGCACGCCGCCGCCCTCACCGGAGCGAGCATCGAGACGGCCTACCGGTGGCTGCAGTCCGAGCACGCCCTCGAGATCCCCCTCGACACCCTGGAGCGCCACCCCGGCGCCTGCCCAACGTGGGATGCGCGACTGCGCGGCATCATCAACAACCCCGACCCCCGGTTCGTCGGATCCGTCATGAGCGTCGTCGCCGCCGCCATCGCCCCCCTGGCCCTGCCCACCGTCCGCGCCGCCCTCACCCCCGCGCCCGGCCGGCCCGCGATCACCGCCGAGCGGCTCCTCGCCACCAGCGGCACCCTGTATGCCATCGCGACCGACCGGGGCGCGGCCGCCGCATCGGGCCTGGTGTCCGCGCTCATCGAGGACATCGCCTACATCGCCCGCCGTACTGCCGCCCGCTCCCCCGGCGGGCGGATGGACCCGCCCGTGCTGTTCCTCCTCGACGAATGCGCGAACGTCGCACCGATCCCATCGCTGCCCGCGCTCCTCGCCGACGGCCGCGGCCAGAACCTCACCGTCATCCCGATCTTCCAGGCCCTCGCCCA
>CAMAWO010000289.1 GCA_945861925.1 Bifidobacterium breve
ATCACTCATGCCCTGGCTCACCGTCGAGAAGAACATCGCCCTGCCCCTCCGCAACGCGAAGCTCTCCCGGGCCGCTATGCGAGAACGGGTCGAGGAGTCCCTCGCCGAGGTCGGCCTGACAGGTACCGGAAGGTCCTATCCCTGGCAACTATCCGGCGGCATGCAGCAGCGAGTATCCATCGCCCGGGCGATCGCCGTTCGGCCCAGCATTCTCGTCATGGACGAGCCCTTCGCCTCTGTGGATGCCCAAACACGATTCGACCTCGAGGATCTCGTGCTCAAGGTCCGTGACGACTTCGGCATCACGACCCTGATGGTCACACACGACATTGATGAGGCCGTCTACCTCAGTGACGAGATTGTGGTCCTGTACGGAAAGCCAGCAGCGGTTCGCGACATAGTGAAGATCGACATCCCCTTCCCTCGATCGCAGATGGCCACTCGCAACGACCATCGGTTCGCCGAGTTGCGCACGCGCGTCTACGGCATGGTTCGCGGCTTGGAGTAGTCGAGGCAGCGCATTCAGCGCTTGATCCCGATCTCAAATGTCAACATCGTTGACTTATTCGGTCGTCTGCCTCTACCGTTCGGGAATGGAAGACGAAGTGTCCGTGCTCGACGTCGACTCCGCGCCGACCGCCTGGCGCGAGGCGGGTGCTGGCCCCCGAGTGGCAGTACTCCTCCATGGTCTCGGCGGAAGCCGCATCGCCTGGCGGCCGCAGCTCGGCCCACTGTCGGCGCATCATCGGGTGATCGCATGGGATGGCCCCGGCTACGGAGCGTCCTCGCCGATATCGACCCCCACGTTCGATGACTACTCGGATCGCGCCGCAGCCCTCATTCGCGTGGTTTCACCCAATGCACCAGTCGACCTCGTCGGGATGTCCTTCGGGGGGATGATCGCCCAGTACACGGCACATCGCTTCCCCGAACTCGTCCGCTCCCTCACATTGCTCTGCACCAGCCCGGCCTTCGGCCTCGACGGCACAGACCCAGTCGAGTGGCGGGCCGCCCGCCTCGCCGGCCTCAAGACCTCTGGGTCCCCCGCCGCCGCGGCACCAGCCATCCTCACCTCGCTCGCCGGCCCAAATGCCGCACACGTCGTGCCCGAGGCCGTCGAGGCCATGACCCGAGTGCCGATGGATGGCCTGCTGGCATCACTCGCCACGATCACCACCCACGACTCACGGGCGATCCTCCCAACCGTCTCTATCCCGACCCTCGTGCTAGTCGGCGCTGATGACGATGAGACCCCGCCGTCATACGCTCAAGCCATCGTCGACCTCATGCCCAACGCCCACCTTGTCGTTATCCCCGCCGCGGGACACCTGCTCAACCTCGAGGCACCCGACGCCGTCAATCAGGCCATCCTTCGACACTGGGAGAGCACATGAGCGGATCACACGCACCGACCGAATGGCGCTGGATCGCACGTTTCGCCGAGCAGTTCCGACTCAACGGACTCGGCCCTGGTGACGAATGCGTCATCCTGTCTGAGAGCTCGAGTCGTGCTGAGCTGGTAGCCACCGCGATCCTCGCTGCGGAGTCCCTCGGGGCCAAGCCCTTCGAGGTCGTCATGCGAACCCCGGCGAGCAGCACCCCTGTCGCGCTCCGGTCAACCGGTACGTCGCTGGCCCTCAATGGGCAGGCCGGTGCAGTGGCCGCACTCACCTCAGTCTCCTTCGTCATCGACATCACCGTCGAAGGGCTCCTTCACTCCAAGGAGCTGCGCACCATTCTGGGTTCCGGCACGAGCGTGCTGATGATCAGCAATGAACACCCCGAGACCTTCGAACGACTCCCGCACGATGTCGGCATGGCCGAGCGGGTCTTCGAGTCGCACGAGGTGATGACGAAGTCAACCTCGATGCGGGTGACGAGTGCTCATGGGACCGACCTGCATGTCGAACTCGACGGCGCCTTCACCGCGGGCTCAACCGGCGTCATCTCCGGGCCTGGGTCAATCGCTCATTGGCCCGGCGGGCTTGTTCTGGCATTCCCTGCCCGTCACCGAGTGAACGGCACCGTCGTCCTCGCTCCCGGCGACGTCAACATCACCTTCAAGCACTACGTCCAGTCACCGATCACCTTCACCATCGAGGACGACTACGTCGTTGCGATCGAGGGCGACGGCTACCAGACCGAGATGCTGAAGTCGTACATGTCAGCCTTCGACCAGGATGCCTACGCCACCTCACATGTCGGGTGGGGCATGAATCCATCGGCCCGATGGGACTATCTCGAGCTCTACGACCGCTCGCAGGTGAACGGGACCGAGGCACGGGCCTTCGAAGGAAACTTCATGTATAGCACGGGTGCCAACGAGAACGCGGAGCGCTTCAGCGTCTGCCACTTCGACATCCCGATGCGAAACTGCAGCGTCTTCCTCGACACCCATCAGGTCGTCGACCGGGGAACCCTGGTCGGCGTAGCAGCCGGAGAGGCGAACTGACGTGGCAGACCAGATTGACGTCATTTTTCCCGATCTGCTCGGGCTCACCCACGGCAAGACCGTGCCACCCAATCGCCTCGACCACCCGACCCATTACGCCATCACGGTGATGGTGCAGGGACTAGACCTTGAGTTCCTCGATGTACCCACCTACTCGACGAGCTCCGGCTTCCCGGATATGGAGGCGAGGGTCGATCTCGAGACACTGCGCCCGTGGATTGGCGGTCGCCGTACTGCAATGGCCTCCCTCTACCGCACCAATGGGGAACCCCTGCCCCTCGACTCTCGGCGCCAACTCCAACTCATCTGCAACCGATGGGCCGCCCGGGGCCTTACCCCGATCGCCGGATTCGAGATGGAGTTCTTCCTCCTCGCATCCCGCCAGCCCCTTGTAAAGCTCCCCGTTCCCGACCACCGCGTGTACGGCATCGGCGCCGGCGCCGATCCATCCGGGACCCTCGATGTCATCGCCGAACTCGCCGAACTCGCTGGACTGCAAGTTGAGGGTGTCAACGCCGAATTCACGCCGAGCCAGGTCGAGGCGGCACTGCACTACCAACCCGCGGGCGCAGCTGCCGATGCGGCGCTGCTGTTCCGCGAACTCGTCCACGGGGTTGCCCGCGAGCGAGGCGTCGACGCAACCTTCATGGCACGTCCGTTCGCCGATGCCGTCGGCAGCGGCCTGCACCTGAACATGAGCCTCGCAAACTCCGCGGGCGACAACATGTTTGCTGAGGTCTCCGACGCTGACGGCATATCTGCTCTTGCACGGCAGTTCATCGCCGGGCTCCTCCATCATCACGAGGCGCTTACCGCCTTCGCAGCACCGACCGTCAACTCCTATAAGCGCCTGACACCTGGGATGCTCAGCGGCTACTGGGCGAACTGGGGCCTCGATAATCGGATCTGCACCGTGCGGGTCCCCGGGCAGCGCGGTGCAACCACTCGACTTGAGCACCGCATGGCCGACGGCACCGCATCCCCGCACCTGCTGAGCGCAGCACTCTTCGCCGCCGGCCTCCACGGAGTCGAGGAAGGGATGCAGCTTGCCATTCCTCAGCAGGGCGACGCCGACAGTGAGCCGAACACCGATCGGCATACTCCCCACACGCTCTCCGGCGCCCTCGACGCCCTCGAGGCGGACACCGCACTGCGCGCCTACCTAGAGCCGGACCTCGTCGAGGTGTACGTCGGGCTCAAGCGTGATGAGTGGAAGCGATGGGAGCAGGCTGTCACAGACTGGGAGCAGGCCGAGTACTCGCGCGTGTACTAGCCAGCGATCAGCGTTTGCCTGGCGCGATGACGAGTCTGTCGATCAGTGCGTCGATCCCAAGTTCGAAGACAGCATCACTCGACGGATAGAGCCCGGGACCGAGGGTGCTGATCGCGGGGTACTCATCCGCCGGGAGCGCCCGGTAGTCACTGCGCCAGCGCTGGTAGGTCTCACGTCGGACCGCAGCGCTCACTGCGAGCGGCGCATCGAGGGCCGCGGAGCCAACGGTGAACTCAATGAACACGTGGTACGTGAGTACGGCAGCCTTGTGCTCGAGCCCAGCGCGTAGAAGCGCATCGAGCAGAATCTCAGTAATGCGAAGCTCATTTAGGTGGCGCGTGGGACCCCGCGAGGTAATAGAGATCGCCACCTGATT
>CAMAWO010000290.1 GCA_945861925.1 Bifidobacterium breve
TGCTTCGACAGGCACGGCGTGTGGCCCATCTCCTTCAACTACCCGCGCCCATGGCAGCACTATGCCGATCCGCCGGTCGAGGCGCTGAGCCCCATCGTGCCCGGCTTTCCGTACTCCTTCGTCGATCATGACGAATACATGCGCTGCTACAACTCCGCCTCGCTCGGGATCACCCACCGCAAGGCGGGCTGGGACTGCTTTCGTCATGTCGAGATCCTCGCAAGCGGCTCCGTCCCCCTCATGATCGACGCCGCCGACATCCCCCGATACTCGATGATCCACTACCCGAAGCGTGCCCTCGCCCTCGTCGCCGACCAGGCACTCAACCACTCCGGCGTCCCCGACGACACCACTCGTGCTGAATTCCAGCGCTACTTTCAGGAGCACCTCACAACCCGAGCCATGGCTGAGTACATGCTCACCGTCACCGGCTGCACGGACGCCGAGTCGGTGTTCTTCGTGGACGAGCAGCACCCGGGGATCTCCGACTACCAGAGCACGCTCGCCCTCATCGGCCTCAAGGAGATCTACGGCGCCGCCTGCCGGCCGCTCTATCCGGCCCCCTGGATCTACGAGGACTACGAGGGCGAGATATCGCACCTGTATGGCCGGGGCTTCGGCTTCACCCGGGTGCTGCCGGCTGCTGCCCGGTCGGCTGCCGAATCCGCGTGCCTCGCCTCCGGTGCTCCGACGACGGCGTCAGACAGCGAAGCCGATCTCATCGTCGTTGGCAGCGTGTCGCGCAATCTTGCCCTTGCTCATGAACTCCTCACGGAGCACTCGGCCGCCCGGACCATCTGGATTCACGGCGAGGACACCCCGCCCTTGATTGACGATGCCCGCATGCTGAGAGCCTCAGGCGCCCGCGTCCTCGTCCGATCAATAGGCTCGCGATAGGCAGGACGCACATGCAGTATCCCCGCGACTCCTGCTGCCTGCGTGGGGCTACCGGGTCCGGCCCTTGTACGAGTCCCAGATGCTGTGCGCCTCCGATACGTTCAGATGCCGCACTTCAGTGACGGGCATGCCGACGACACTGGTCAGCACGCCAACCAACCACGCAGGCAGTTCATCGTCAGGTTCCGGTTGCGTTTCAAGCCCGTGGGCGAGTTTGCCCATGGCATCGATCGCCTCAGCGAGCGGCATGGTGTGGGGATTTCTGCCCAGCACCTTGACCCGCTGCATCATCTCGTCGTAGACCTCGGCGTCGCTTCGCGCACCGACCGCCCAGATCTCGGCAACGTCAACGACGATGGCGCCAGTGTAATCATGCGTGACTCGCCAGATGATTCGCCAGTCACGGTCGCCGACCACCAGCTTCCGATAGCCGATCAGACCTCCCTTGAGCGGCTCCCCGGCTTCTGGGTCACACTCAAGCAGCAGACACTTCTTGAGTGCAGCGCGAACGACCTGCGGGTCTTTCTTGCGCGCAATGACCTGCAGATCCTCGAAGGCTGGGTCGGTGAACCGGACTCGCACTCGACGCGCCTCGTGGTGCCTGCCGGAGCGGGTGGCTCGCTTGGTCTCGGCCGACGGGAGCTTCCCAGACGCCACTATTGACTGGCGGCGAGTTCGGCGTCTAGCTCGGCCTCGAGGCCGGCCCGGTCGAACCCGAAGTGGGAGATGACGGTGTCCAGCGGCGTGCGTGCGCCAGTGTCAGTCGCAAGCCGGGCGAGTAGGAGAACGGCGTCATGGAGGTCGCTTTCCAGTCGTCGGATCTCGTCGAGATGGCGCATGCCCACCACGGCTGCCACTGCACGGCCTCTGCGCTCGACGATCAGGTCTTCGCCCATCTCAGCGTCGCGCACCAGCCGGGGAAGGCCACGGGCTGCTGCCTCGGTCACGGAGACAGAATGGGGCTCAAAAGCTATCAGACTCATGGCCTAAACTGTACAGGTATCTGCGCAGATGACAAGGGTCAGTCACGCGCTCAGCGAACGGTTGACTGCTGACCCGACGAGGGCAATCAGGTCATCTTGAGGAGTAGCGAAGACTTCAAGGCGCCGATCGAATTCACTCTCACGGTAGGTTGCTATCCCGTGGACCCCACCCCCGAACTGGAAGAACCGGCGTCCATCCGCAGGGCGATCGCCCTTCTGCCTGCTGGCCAGCGCCGGCTCCTCCTAGCAGCCGCAGCCATTCAGGCGTCACTCGGGCTTCTTGATCTGCTCGGCATCGCGCTCGTTGGCCTGCTCGCCGCCATCGCGGCAGTCACCGTGCTCGTGGGCAAGACAGCCTGCCTCGCCTCCAATGCTCCGACGACGGCATCTGACAGCGAAGCCGATCTCGTCGTCGTTGGCAGCGTGTCGCGCAATCTTGCTATTGCTCATGAACTCCTCACGGAGCACTCGCCCGCCCGAACCATCTGGATTCACGGCGAGGACACTCCGCCCTTGATTGACGATGCCCGCATGTTCAGGGAGTCGGGCGCCCACGTCCTTGTCCGTTCCATAGGCTCACGCTAAAAGGAGACATCCATGGCATCCCCTCGATTCTTGCGCCCACGGTGGCGAGGCAGCAATGAACTGAATCCGTCGACAATGGTGACGGCTCGTCATGCTGAGTTGAGTGTCATCAGCTCCATTGACGACCTCCAACCGGGCAGCAACGGGTTCCTCATCGAGCTCCTCCTCGATGCCGCTCGCGCCGCCACGCTGATCGATCTGAGCCCTCTCGCTGGCCGCTGCCAGACTCCCGAGGACCGACTCTTTGTCGAGACGTGGCCCGGCGAGCACTACCGTCTGCTCCCCGCGCTGGCGAAAACGCTTCAGGCAACATCAGTGGTTGAGGTCGGCACCTACCTCGGACAGGGAACCCTTGCGCTGGCCCTCGGCGCCGAGAAGGTCATTACCTATGACATCGCAGCGTGGACGGCATTCCCCTCCACCGTCCTCCTGGAGTCCGACTTCGAGACTGGGATCGAGCAGCGAATCGGCGACCTCAGTGACCCTGAGTATTTCGACTCTCAATTGGACACCCTGATGGCTGCCGATCTCATCTTCGTCGATGGCCCAAAGGACGGAACCTTTGAACGAGTCTTCGGTACCCGGCTCTACGAGGCGATTGCTGGTACCGGCAAGGTCGTCATCTGGGACGATATTCGTCTGCTATCCATGGTCGATATCTGGCGCAAATTCGATGTATACAAGCTTGATGCAACCTCGTTTGGGCACTGGTCCGGGACCGGGCTCACCCACTCGGCTGAGTAGGTCGCTTCATCCTGATGCGTGGGTGAGACTTCAAGGCGCTGATCGAATTCGCCCTCAGGGTAGGTTGCTGTCCCGTGGACCCCACCCCCGAACCGGAAGAACCGGCGATCGACTCGGCTGACGAGCAGCCGGCAATCCTGGTAAACCGACCCGGGTTCGGGATCCAGGATCTTCCGAACCCCGGGGTTGCGGCGTCCATCCGCAGAGCGATCGCCCTTCTGCCTGCTGGCCAGAGCCGGCTCCTCCTGGCAGCCGCAGCCATTCAGGCATCACTCGGGCTCCTCGATCTGCTCGGCATCGCGCTCGTCGGCCTGCTCGCCGCGATCGCCGTGACATCCGTCGGGGTATCTGGGCTCCCGACCCAGGTCGACACCCTGCTGAATCTCGTCGGGATGGGCAGTCTCACCCTCACCCAGAAGACGATCATCGTGGCCATCGCGGCAGTCACCGTGCTTGTCGGCAAAACCGCCCTTTCGGCCCTCATGGCCGGGCGAATCCTCCGATTCCTCGCGAACCGGCAGGCCGACGTCTCGGTGCGTCTTGCGCGCGACTTCCTCAGCCGTCCGCTCATCGACGTTCAGCGATGGACGACCTCCGAGGCCATCTACGCCCTCGGAGGCGGCGTCGGCGCAGCCACAGTCGCCCTCCTCGGCGCATCGATCATCATTGCGTCCGAGGTCTTCCTGTTCCTCATCCTCGGGGTCACGCTCATCCTCTTCGACCCGACGCTCACCCTGATCGCAATTGCCGTGTTCTCTGGGATCGTCTTCTTCCTGCACCGATTCCTCGGCAACATGTCGGCGCGCAATGCACAGATCATGACCGACTCGTC
>CAMAWO010000291.1 GCA_945861925.1 Bifidobacterium breve
GCCGTCCGTCCATGGCCATCGTCAAGCGTGGTTGAGCGTTCCCACTTGAATCGGGCCGAGGAACGCCCCTTCGTACGCTCGCCCTCGCATCCGCATCTGACGCCACCCCTGCAGTGCCGTGCGCCGGACGTGCGGTGCTCCCAGTTGAGGATCGTCCACAACGCCATGTCGGCGTCGTACCGGTTCCAGTCGCTGAGGGGGTCGCTGCGCAGAGTGCGTCAATGCGGCTGCCGGCCTTACGGCCGCACTCGCGGACGAGCTCGGGCTGGACCATCGCCCACAGGCCCCGGCCGAAGGGCCGCGGGGGCCAGCAACTGAGCAACACTGACCGCGACTGGCAGCTGCTGAATGTCACTGTCTAGGGGTAGCCTTTTCCTCACAACTCAAGTACGGCCATGGGCGTTCGGGGCCCTCTTCAAGTCCCGTCACTCACCCCACCAATAGTTGTTGCAGTGCAACAACTCTCTGTTTTGCTCTGTCCCGCGTGGGGGCCGAGATGGGGCGTCTCGGGCTCTACACCCCGATTCTGGACCTCAAGAGTCAAGGGCCAGGACCCGTCAATCACCGTGCCGTGCCTCCCTGCGACCGGAACGAGCATCGTCGTCTGCCTGACAGCCTGCCCGCCGGCCCTTTGACCTGACACGCTTGGAGAACTTCGGCCCCCGTAGGCGACCGCAGCCACTGGGGTTCTTGAGGACGTGGAGGTCTCGGGGAGGCGCTTCTCGCTTCCCTAACCGCGCCATCCCATCGACGCCTCGCTTCATGGCAGTCGCCTCACGTTACGGCGTGACCGATGGCGCATTCGTACCGATATTGGTACGCTTACGCCAAGGGAGGAGGCGGAATGAATAACCGCGAGAAGCTGCGCTGGCTAGCCTTCGATCACCACGGCATCGTAACCACCGACCAGGCTGTCGCTGCGGGGGTGCCTGCCGTCGAGTTGCGCAAGCTCGCTGCCCGCGGCGCCCTGAGCCGCGTGGGCTTCGGGGTATACCGGATGGAGGAAGCGCCGACGACCCCGCTGACCCCCTACGCGCAGGCCCTCGCCCTCGTCGGGCCCGGCTCCATGCTGGCCGACGAATCCGTTCTCGCACTGCACGAGCTCGCGCTCGTCAACCCGAGAGCGATCAAGGTCGCGACCAACCGCCGAGTACGCACCAACCTGCCGGCCACGATCGAACTCATCCACCGCGTGACGACCGACACGGTCGAGGTCGTCGACGGCCTGGCGACGATGCCGCTTAAGGATGCCCTCCTTGCGTGCCGCGGCCGAGTCATGCGCGAGCGCCTAGCCGAGGCCACCCACACCGCCCTCGCGCGAGACCTCATCGACGAGCGCGATGCCGCCGAAGTACTTCAGCGACTCGAACCGGTAAGCACATGAGTGCCAGCATCACCGACCCCGGAAGCCTCCCCATCCTCGAGCGTCGCATTGGCGCGTACGCGGACTCAACCCAGCAGCAGGCGGGCCGCATCCGCGTCACTATCGGGCAGGTCGTCGTGACCCAGCTGCTGCCTGGTGCGCTCGTCAAGGGCGGATCCGGCATGAAGCTCCGCCTCGGCCTGGACTTTGCCCGGGACTCCAAGGATCTCGACGTGGCCTGGCGCGATGCTCAGCATCTGTTCGACGATGCACTGCGCCCCTCCCTCGCTCAGGGATGGGGTCCCTTCCGTGGCCAGTTGCTTGCCAAGAGCCCTCGCCCGCGCGATGGCGTCCCTGCGTCGTACTCAATGCAGCCATACATCGTGAAGCTGACCGCCTACGGCAGGCCGTTCGCCACTGTCGTCCTCGAAGTCGGATACGACGAGCTCGGAGCCACGTCAGACGGCTCCGCCGACACGCTTCTGCCAAACGAGATCGCCGACATGTTCGCCGCACTGGGCCTGCCCAGCCCTGAGCCGGTGCCCGTCCTGGCCGCGCACCACCAGATCGCGCAGAAGATCCACGCATGCACCGAGCCCGGAAGCGAACGAGCACACGACCTGGTGGACCTGCAGTTGCTGTGGCCCGCCGACGAGGCGGGGGTCGATCTCGTGTCCGTGACAACCGAACGACTGTTCGCCTTCCGACGTGCCCACGCGTTCCCCGGCACCTGCACCGTCACACCTGACTGGCCAACCGCCTATGCCGAAGCCGCAACCGGTCTCGACGTGATCGCCGACGTCGAGCCGGCAGCCGGATGGCTCAACACGCAACTCGCACACCTCAAGCGCCGAGCACGGTGAAACGGCGATGATGTGAGACTGCTCATCAAATCTGGACCCACCTTCCGAGGGGACGGGTTCGGTCGTAGCTGCTAGGCCGAGCCGTGGCTTGGCACATGTTCGGCGGGTAAGCGCCGTGGTGAGCTGCTCCGCGACCAGTTCCTGATCGTCCTGCGTCGTCGTCGCACCTTCCGGGATGCTCCTGATCCTCTTCAGCGTGCGATCACGTCCTTGCTTGAACCAACGAGCCACGTGCAGAAGGGCGTCGTCCTTCAGGTGCTGTCCTGCCTGCTGCAGGCCGGCAGCGACCGGTTGCGCGACGAGGGCGTCGACGGACGGCGGGTCGAAGTCTGGGTCGCTCACCTGCAGGACGTCGATCTGCACCGGTCCCAGTCCCGTGGGCAGTCGGACACCGGAGGGGCCGCTGAGCGTCGCGCCTGCCGCGACCAGCAGCGGGAGCTGGCCTGTTTGGCCGTGCTGCAGGCGCGACACGGGGTCGAGATCGGTGGTCACCCGGTAGGGGCGGGAGAGCCGGCAGAGCACAGCGAGCCCTCCGACCACGAGCGGGGATCTCCTGGCTACCAGACACGGTGCCAGCCTTCCGGGGGGTCCCATGACGCGAGCACCTCGGCGCCTCGACCGGGATCCGCTGCCAGATCCAGGGCCACGAACAGCGGATGGGCCAGGGGCCACGCGCTGTTGCCGTACGGCTTCCCGTCGACGCGCCCGCGGCAGACGGCGGACACCGGGGCAAGGCGCAGGGTGCCGGCTCGGTCCTCATGGCTCCGGGCGGTGCCGAGGAGCTGCATCGCGCGCCTCAGCGTGACCGTGTCCGGGACGTAGAGATCGGGAGGGTAGGCCCCTGACACATGGAGCGGCGCACCGTAGGCGACCGCTGCCAGGCTGCCACCCAGCGCCCACCCAGGCTGGTCCTCGGGATCCGCTGCGGCGATGCGCAGCGCCTGGTCCAGGAGGTCCTCGTGCGGGGCGGGCAGCGCGGCGACGTCCACCGAGTCGGGGCGCCACCGACCCGCGAGGGCATTGAACAGGTCGGGCACGACGGGGCGACGATCCTGGTCGACGAGACCCGCGCCGCGGAGCCGTGACATCTCCTCGGAGACCGAGCTGGGCGCCCTTCCCAGTTCCGCTGCCGACGCTCGGATGCCCAGGGCCGCGTCCGGCCGCATCAGCAGCAGCGTGGCGAGCTCGAGACCCACGCGCCCTGCGAGCGACTCCTTCGACGACTCCGTGGCGCCGGCCGACGGGGTCACACGCGCATCGATGAACACACCGGGAGCCTCCAAGTGCACGTGCCCGCGCAGGTCCAGCCAACCCCATCCGCGGCTGCGCAGTTCTACGCGCGCCCGCTCCGTGACTCTGTCCGCGACGACCACATGCGTCGCCTGTGACGGAGTGCCCTTTGCCCTCTCGAGGAGGAGCGAGGGCAGTTCCCGCTCCGTCAACAAGGACCGCCGCTGGATCTCTATTGGAATTCGGATCCCCTGGGGACCCACGACGACGAGGTCAGCCCTTTCGTCAGGCTCGCCGATCTCCCGGATCGTGTCGAGTCCGACCTGCTTCAAGGCGTCGCGGAACTCGACCGCAGCTTCGCTCACCCTGCTTTCACTCATGGTGAGATACTCCCACGTCGTTCGGTGTTCGGTCAATACCGAACACCGAACAGCAGTCGACGTTCACGTCGAATCCCCCCTGCGGAATGGCCGGATAGGGCAGCTAGTCTGCTGACGCCGTCAGCAGGACCACGCATTCATGGAGGCGCACGAGCACGCAGGTCAGCATGGATTCCCTCATAGATGAGGGCAACGTGGG
>CAMAWO010000292.1 GCA_945861925.1 Bifidobacterium breve
GGAAAGGAGATTTCGAACTTCTTGCCGACATTAAGGTTTCCAATCGATGCGATGCTTGCGCCAATTCGGGAGTAGCCGATGGCCTCGACAAAAGCACTAGGGCTCCCAGTGACCTCGATGACGGCATCGGCTCCGATGTCATCGGTAAGTTCCAGAACCCGCGATGTGCGCTGTTCCGGGGTCGGAAACTCCTGAATGTCGACAATATCGTCTGCCCCAAATTGTAACACAGAGGCAATCCGGTTCGCCTCCTTCTCCACAACAATCACTCGGGCGCCTATGCTCTTGGCGACAGCTGCCGCGTAGAGGCCAAGCCCGCCAGCGCCTTGAATTACGACATTCTGACCGCGACGGATACCTAGTTTGTCGAGGCTGTAGAGCATCTGCGCGAGGCCGCAGTTGGCTCCCGCAGCGGCCGCATCACTCACGATGTCGGGAACCTTGTAGAAGAACTGCCCGGGGCTGACGTAGTAGTGCGTTGCGAAGGCTCCGTTGAAGTGCGGGGGGGTTGTGGGGGGCAGTCCCATATTGCGTCCGGAGTTGAGGCACATGGCGAAGTCGCCTCGTCCGCACGCCGAACACTTCAAGCACGTGTGGTAATAGACCGCGGCCACTCGATCACCGACGGCCAGAGGCTGTCCAGCGGAGTCGGTTGATACTTCAGGGCCGAGCTCGGCGACTTCGGCAACGAACTCGTGACCCATGGCGACGTCACGAAAGGCGACGCTGAGGAAGTGCCAGATGTGCAAGTCAGATCCGCAGACGTTCGCTCGTCGGACCTTGAGCAGCACGGCACCTGCCGGCAGGCTCGGTAGATCATACTCATGAATCTCTACCTGATCAGGTCCAACCAATGCGACGAGACGACCCCTCACCCCGTGCTCCTCCCTGTCGGTAAGACGGTCCATGATCTCATTGATCCGACCATAAGAGTGGGTAAAATCGATGTTCTAGGTTGGAACACAGCACACCGTTGGGTCGAAGCGCTCGACTACGGCATCGACAGCCAGCGCCCCGAATGACGGCTCACCCGTAGCGGCGCCGATCATGAGCGGATTAACGTCTACGCTACGCAGCGATGGGTCGGCAATCATGAGCTGGCCAAGGGCCACGGCAGCGCGCGCCCATGCCTCAATGTCGGCGGCCGGCTCACCCCTGACCTCTGCGAGTAGAGAAGCTACCCGGAGTGACTGGATCGCCTCACGTGCGTCGTCAACGGTGAAGGGTGGGATCAGCGCGCGCACATCATCCAAGGCCTCCACATACTTGCCCCCTGCGCCTACGAGAATGACGGGCCCAAAGACGGAATCCACATGGGCCCCAATGAGAGCCTCTCTGACGCCTTTGACCATGGGAGTGACTAGAATCCCGTCGGCTTCCAGTCCTAGCCGTTCCATCAGGTCAAGCAGTTCTTGGGCTGCTTCACGGACCTGTAAGCTAGTACACAAATCTAGCTTGACTAGCCCCAGTTCGCTCTTGTGGGTCGACTCACGTGGGCAACCCTTCACTGCGGTCGGGACCTGACCGAGGTCCGCGAATGCGGCCTCAGCTTCCTCTGCGCTCGTGCACAGTCTCACGTCAGCGGATGGAATGCCAGCCTCGCGCAACAGTGTCAAGGCAGCTGCCTCACTCAAGACCCTACTTTCCCCGGACCAGATGTTGCGGGGAGGCAACGGGGCGGCCTCGCGCACGCGCTGCCTGAGCTCCCGGTGGTGGAGATACTGACCGAGAGCTGTCAAGGCACTCGCCTCATCGTCGAATACGACCAGACCCTTGGCTTGGAATTCGTCAGCAACCCGCGCTTGGGGGACGGCAACTACTACTGGCTTGTTGTCTTTGTTCGCGAACTCTGCTGTATCGGAGGCGAACTGGGGGAAGTCATAGCCCTTCCCTGAAACTGGGATACCAATAAAGGCGGCATCAACTCCCGAATCCGCAGCCAGAATAGGGAGCACCTTGCCAAAGAGGCTGCTATCCGTAAGGAGGGCTGCGGTGATGTCGATCGGGTTGACTTTGGTTGCAAAAGGAGGCAGGACTTCCTCGAGCGCCTGCGTGGTTTGGGTCTGGAAGGTCGCAAGGCTCAAGTCATTGTCGGCCGCTGCGTCTGCCGCGAGGACGCAGATGGCCCCTGAGTTACTAACGATGGCCAACCGTCGACCGCGCGGGCGCCAGTCCTGCAGGTATAGCGCGGCCGTGTCGACCATTCCGGTGAGAGTCCTAGCACGCCAGATGCCCACGCGGGAGAAGAATGCGTCGACCACCCGCTGCTCGTTCGCGAGCGCACCGGTGTGTGACGACGCTGCGCGACGACCCCCTGCGCTTCGTCCGCCCATCATGGCCACTATCGGAACATCGCGCTCGATAGCCATCCGTGCCGCGCACTCAAGTGAACTGCAGTCGCGAATGTCCTCCAGATAGAGAAGCAACAGTCGGATCTCCGGGTCTGCTAGGACTGCCGCTGCCAAGTCGCCCACGCCCAGGTCGGCGTCATTGCCCGTGCCATGGACGTAACGCACACCAAGTCCGCGTCTGCGCAGGAGTCCGTAGGGGACGGAGCACATTGCCCCGCTCTGACTGACGATGCCGATCGGGCCATCGAGCGGCTCCTGTTCGACGAACATGGTCGAGAAACTCAAGATGGCGCCGGTGCCGAAGTTCGCCAGTCCCTGAGAGTTGGGGCCGACAAGGCGCATTCCGCCCGCCCGGGCACGTGCGACGAGGTCGCGCTGCCGCTCTTCGTCTTCGGCGCGCCCTGTCTCGCTGAAACCCGAGGCCATGACCACGCCGCCTTTGACCCCAAGGCGCGCACACTCGTCCACGGCATTGACGGCATCCTGTCCGGGAAGCGCCACGATCACCGCGTCCGGCACGAATGGCAGTGACGCTATGTTGGGGTACGCATGGAGTCCCTGCACGGTGGCTCTCGTAGGGTTGACGGGAAAGATGGTTCCCCGATAGCCGAATCTCCTCATGAAGGCGATCGGGCGGCCACCGATCTTGTCTGAGTCGTCGGATGCGCCTATTACGGCGACGCTCGACGGGGAGTGCAGAAACTTCAGGTCAACGGCGGGAATCACGTTCACCTCGCTGGGGTAGGTGGGAGCGCTCGAGTGTTCCGCAGACGAATACTCCCGCACCCACTATCATCATGGGTGTCCCAATCCTACACGACGATGGCACCGACACTCAGAGGCACGATGCCTTCACGATGATCGGAGGGTTGATGAGTGTGCTTTCGGAACCGCCCCTCTTTCCTATCGCCTCACACGCCGAGATGACACCTGTCGACCATCTCGTTCGCGCTGCCAGCGTCCACGGGGGTCGACTCGCTGTTGTGGATGGGGACTTGCGCTTAACATACGCCGAACTCTTTGACGAGTGCGGTCGCCAAGCTGGCGCCCTGGTGAACCTAGGTGTTGCACCCGGAGATCGTGTCGCGGTGCTAGCACCGAACTCCTCGGCCCTGCTGCAAGCGCACTACAGCATCCCCATGGCTGGAGCGGTGCTCGTAGCGCTGAACACCCGGCTGGCACCCCACGAACTCGCAGCCATCGTCGAGCACAGCGGTTCGAAGGTGATCATCGTTGAGGAGGAACTTCTCTCGAAAGCGGCCGACATTCGCAGCAGGGTGATCACCGCGGGTAAGTTTCGCGAGAGTGCAGTCAACGCTCCTTTCACGCACAGACCGGTGCAGGACGAGAGGTCACTCATCTCTTTGAACTACACCAGTGGCACGACAGGACTGCCGAAAGGGGTGATGTATCACCATAGAGGTGCTTACCTGCAATCTGTTGCGATGGCGTACCACCTGCGACTCGGCGTCGACACCGTGTACCTCTGGACATTGCCGATGTTCCACTGCAACGGCTGGACCTTCCCATGGGCCGTCGTGGCTGCTGGAGGCACCCAGGTGTGCCAGAGGCGAGTCATCCCGTCCGAGAGTTGGCGCCTAATACGCGATGAGGGCGCGAACTGTATGTGCGCGGCGCCGGTGGTACTGAGTGATCTGGCGCGCGCGCC
>CAMAWO010000293.1 GCA_945861925.1 Bifidobacterium breve
TGCCTCCCGTAGGAGTCTGGGCCGTGTCTCAGTCCCAGTGTGGCCGGTCGCCCTCTCAGGCCGGCTACCCGTCGTCGCCTTGGTGAGCCATTACCTCACCAACAAGCTGATAGGCCGCGGGCCCATCCCTGACCGAAAAACTTTCCAACCCTCAAGATGCCATGAGGGTTCATATTCGGTATTAGCACCTCTTTCGAAGCGTTATCCCAAAGTCAGGGGCAGGTTGCCCACGTGTTACTCACCCGTTCGCCACTGATCAAGAGAGCAAGCTCTCCGTCACCGTTCGACTTGCATGTGTTAAGCACGCCGCCAGCGTTCGTCCTGAGCCAGGATCAAACTCTCCATAAATGTATGAGTTGAAACTGGCAGAGAATGAGCTGTGTGCTCATATTTCTACCAAAGGAATCCGTCTCACGATGTGAGCAGGCGAACCTGTCCACACCCCAAGAACGGGGTAATTGGCATTGACATGTGACACGCTGTTGAGTTCTCAAGGTACGGGCGCGCACCTCATTTGGACCTTTCGGCCGAATTTTGGGGCAGCGTTCCTAACTTACTTGGTTCATCTCATCCGGTCAACTCGTCTTATTTCGACGCTTTCGTGGATGATCTTGTGTTTCTAACCCGCGGGAACCGGCCTAGCTTGGCGCACTCAGTGCGGCTTGGTGTCCGTTCCTCCCCTGCGGGAGTGCAAACATTACGTGGTCATGACGTCAAGGTCAAATCGCGATGTCGGGCATGTGTTGCATCGAGGCTGTTGGCCGAAGTTCTTCATACGCTGCAATAGATTATTGCTCGACTCGGATTCCGCCTACAGTACGTTTGCCTCGACGGAGTACCAGCCACTCACCGTGCAGGAGATCCCCCAACATCGGGATGTGACCCTCGTTCGCGACCCGTTCATTGTTGAGGTAGGCACCCCCTTCGCTCACTGTTCGACGAGCTTGACCCCTGCTCGATGCCAGTCCGCACCTCACGAGGAGATCCTCCACCGCCGGGAGTGCGCCATTCACGATTTCCTCCGCGGAGACAACCCCGTTCGGTGCCTCCGTGAGCGCTGCTGCCAGGGCTGAGGCTGGTATGGCCTCGAGATCCCCCTGGCCGAATAGGGCGAGGCCTGCCGATTCGGCCGCTCGCTGCTCCGCCTCCCCGTGAACGAGCGTGGTCAATTCCTGCGCCAGCGCTCGTTGCGCGGCCCGCTCATGTGGTCGCTCAGCCGTCGCGGAGAGGAGCTCATCGATTCGGAGTCGCGCTGAAGAACTAAACGTTCGCAACAACGTCGGCACGTCGCGGTCGTCGGCGTTCAACCAGAACTGGAAGAACGCGTAGGGACTCGTAAGCCCAGGGTCTAACCAGATTGTCCCCGACTCAGTCTTACCGAACTTCGTGCCATCCGCCTTGGTCAGGAGTGGGGTTGTCAAGGCATGGACGCTCGCCTGCTCCACCCGTCGAATCAAGTCGACGCCTGCCGTGATGTTGCCCCATTGGTCAGAACCTCCAGTCTGGAGCGTGCATCCATATTTTCTGAACAACTGCAGATAGTCGAAGGATTGCAGCAACTGGTAGCTGAATTCGGTGTAGGAGATACCCTCCTTCGCTAGACGAGTCGCCACAGCCTCGCGGTCCAGCATGCGGTTGACGCTGAAGTGCTTGCCGATGTCCCGGAGGAACTCCAGCACTGACACACCTTCGGTCCAGTCATAGTTGTTCACCATGACGGCTGCATTCGTGCCGGTGAAGTCATAGAAGGTCTCCAACTGGCCACGGATGCGACTGACCCAGTCCTCCACGATGTCGCGCGGGTTCAACTGTCGTTCGCCGGTCATCTTCGGGTCGCCGATGAGCCCCGTCGCGCCTCCGACGAGGGCAAGCGGCCGATGGCCAACCTGCTGGAATCGTCGAACAGTAAGGATCTGCGCAAGATTTCCAAGATGCAGACTCGGGGCAGTTGGGTCGAATCCGCAGTACAGGGTCATCGGTCCAGCGTCCACTGCGGCCTGAAGGGCCCCCAGATCCGTGCTCTGCGCGATGAGTTCACGCCAGAGGAGTTCGTCGAGGATCGTTGAGTTCATCACCTGTGCATCCTTTCGCACCCCGACCTTCCACGGACTGCAGGGCCCATCCGTCTGGTCCCCGGCCTGAAATCTGCAGGGGGACGGTCATCACGACGGCCGCACGTCCCTCCCGCGCGTCACCGCTGCACGGTATGGGCTTACCGTCGGCTCATCCGGGAGGAAAAACCGCCAAGGGGTCAACGCTCCTTCCCCAGCGACCCCCGTGCGCGCAGAGGTGAGGACATGCGAGGGGGGCCTGGCAGCGAGTTCTAGTTCGAGGATCCCCCCGCTCGTCAAGAGGTCGAGTCCATCGCATCTCCCGTCAATCCCCAGTGCTGCGGCGAGCCTCGCAGGTCCGCGGCCAAGGTCGCGCTCCACGGCGCAAGCGGGGCGGCGCGCGCTCGCTGCCTCAAGCCCATCGACTAATTGCCCTGCTCGAATGAGGACGGCACCGGCAGTTCCCTCGGGCTGCGTCACCACATTGAGCATCCAGTGCATGCCATAGGTGAAGTATGCGTAGGCATGACCTGGCGGGCCGAACATCGTTGCATTGCGTGCAGTTCGGCTGCGGTTTGCATGGGAACCCGGGTCCTCTCCCAATCCACCGTAAGCCTCGACCTCCGTCACCCGGATCGTCACCACAGCACCGTCGATCCGCGATGTGATGAGCGCCCCGAGAACGCGAGGCGCCACCCGCACTGCATGCATTGACGTCAGTCTCCGCGGATCCATGAGGTCAAGCTACGGCGGCACGGACACGGCGCTCACCTCGACGGAAGGCTCAGCCCAGCGCCTCGTCTCTGCTGCGACCGCTTGGCGTAGGGCGTCGATCTGCTCCGTCACCCGTTCGGGGGCCGTTCCGCCGAATGCCGAACGCGATTCCAAGGACCCACGCACTGAGAGTACTGAGCGCACAGCTGGGGTCAGCACAATTGAAATCCCTTCCAATTCCTCATCAGTGAGATCCCATAGCTCGATTCCTCGAGATTCCGCACGCCGAACGCACGCTCCAGCGATCTCATGGGCCTCCCGAAAGGGAACGCCCGTACGGACCAGCCACTCTGCGATATCCGTCGCCAGAGCGAACCCTTCAGGAGCCGAGCGCGCCATTCGCCCAGTATCAAATCGCAGGGTGGAGATCATCCCCGTCATCGCGGGCAAAACGAGGAGGAGTTGTTCGACGGTGTCGAAGACCGGTTCCTTGTCCTCCTGAAGGTCGCGGTTGTAAGCGAACGGGAGTCCCTTGAGGGTCGCGAGGAGTCCGGTGAGGTTGCCGATGAGACGGCCGGACTTGCCGCGCGCGAGCTCAGCGACATCAGGATTCTTCTTCTGCGGCATGATCGACGAGCCCGTCGACCATGCATCATCGAGCGTGGCCCAGCCGAACTCGCGTGAGGTCATCAAGATGACCTCCTCCCCGATCCGCGATAGGTGAACGCCGAGCATCGCCGCAACGAAGAGAAATTCAGCGACCCAGTCTCGGTCGCTCACCGCGTCGATCGAGTTGCCGAGCGCTGACGTGAAACCGAGGTCCCTCGCCACGGCCTCTGGGTCCAGCCCCAGACTCGAGCCCGCCAGCGCTCCCGCACCGAGGGGCGATCTCGCGCATCTTGCATCCCAATCGGAGAAGCGTTCGAGATCACGGCCCAGTGCATGGACATGCTTGGCAAGCTCATGCCCGAAGGACACCGGCTGCGCATGCTGCAGGTGGGTGAAGCCCGGTGATGACGTTGCGATGTGCTGCGACGCCTGCTCAATGAACGCCTCTTCGAGTTCGATCACTTCACGTGCAATAACCCTGACCTGGGCCCGCAAGTACATCCGGAAATCAGTCGACACCTGATCGTTTCGGCTTCGACCCGCCCGCAGTTTCCCGCCGAGATCGCCGAGCCTCGCGATCAGGTGGCGCTCGATCGCAGTGTGAACGTCCTCGTCCTGTGACTCAGGAACAAGCGC
>CAMAWO010000294.1 GCA_945861925.1 Bifidobacterium breve
CTTGACGATCGTCACTGTGTCGCCGTCCGCTAGGGGATTGCCCACCGAGTCCTTGATAACCGGTGCGTCCAGCAACCCAAATCCCGAGTCACCGTCGGAGCCACCTGCAACCGGCGACCATTCGTGAGCGCATAGTGAGCACACCAGCAGCTCGCCCATCTCGTACGTGAACTCGCTCGCGCATTCGGGGCACATCGCCATCTCGCTCATTCGGTCAGGGTAACGACTTCATGAAACCGCGCCCACCATCAAGTCGATTGGGCGAGATGAACACATTCGCAGTGAATCGGTTCCATTCCCTTCATCTGACCCAGAATCCGGGCGAAATGAGGGGGGGGGGGTTAGTTGAGGAAGGGGTCTATTGCCACGGCTAGGAAGAGGAGCGAGAGGTAGGTGATCGACCAGTGGAACAGGCGCATGGCCGTGTCGTTGATGGTTGGATCCTCGCGCTTGGCCGCGGCCCGCAGGCGGTAGGCCATCACGATGAAGACGATACCGACGACGAGTGCCGTGACGCCGTAGACCCAGCCCATCGGGGCAATCCACACGAGCGACACTGACACCGCCACCATGACCCATGAGTAACGGATGATGCTTGCGGTCACCTGCAGGTCTGTCCGCACGACCGGCAGCATGGGAACACCGGCATTGGCGTAGTCATCTCGATACTTCATTGCCAGTGGCCAGTAGTGCGGTGGCGTCCAGAAAAACACGATGAGAAACAGAACAACCGGGGTCAAGGACAGTCCACCGGTCACCGCGGACCAGGCGATGAGTACTGGCATGCACCCTGCTGCACCGCCCCAGACGATGTTCTGCGAGGTACGGCGCTTCAGGATCATGGTGTAGCCGAGGACATACATGAGGACGGCGGAGAGGGCCAGCGCGGCTGAGAGCCAGTTCGCCAGCCACGCGAGCACGATCGCGCTCAGCAAGCTGAGCACGAGACCTTGGATGACCCCGGCACGGACAGAAATTGAGCCGACGGCCGCCGGACGCGACTCAGTCCGATGCATGAGGGCGTCGATATCCCGGTCGTACACGCTATTGAGAGTATTTGCGCCCCCAGCGGCGAGTGCGCCGCCGAGCAGGACTGCAATAGTGATCGTCAGACTCGGCAGGCCATCGGCAGCAAGGAACATCGTCGGAATAGCAGTGACGAGAAGAAGCTCGATGATTCTGGGCTTCGTCAATGCCAGATGAGCCCGGAATTTCGATCCTCCGGGGACAGTTAGCCGGGCGGCTGCAAGCGTCACAGAACGAGCGTAGTCAAATGTCGCCCAATGAGCATCGTCGGTCCTCGGAGGGACAGCATTTGGGTGAGGCTCGTTGGCTAGGGTTCCACCATGACGCCGCCTGAACCCCTGGACTTCCAGATAGCCCGCCTGGCCTGGACACAAACCGATGAATCAGCCGTGCGGTTTCTACGGGCCATGGCGATGGACGCCGTTCAGAAGGTCGGAAATGGCCACCCTGGAACCGCCATGAGCCTCGCCCCCGCGGCCTACCTGTTGTTCCAACGCATCATGCGCCACGATCCGAGTGACCCCGGATGGCTCGGCCGCGACCGATTCGTCCTGTCCGCCGGCCATTCGAGTCTCACCCTGTATAGCGAGCTGTTCCTTTCCGGCTATGGCCTGCGCATGGAAGACCTCGCGTCCTTTCGCACCTGGGGCAGTCGCACACCAGGACACCCGGAATTCGGCCATACAGCCGGTGTTGAGACGACCACCGGTCCACTCGGGCAGGGTCTGGCGACCGCGGTTGGCATGGCCATGTCAGCTCGATATGAGCGCGGCTTATTCGACCCCCAGACCCCGGACGGCGACAGCCCCTTTGACCATCGAATCTGGGTGATCGCCTCCGACGGGGACCTTGAAGAGGGAGTGACCTCAGAGGCATCGTCCCTCGCTGGCACCCAGAGACTCAACCGCCTGTGCGTTATCTGGGACGACAACCACATCTCGATCGAAGGCGATACTGCGGTTGCCTTCACTGAGGATGTCCTCGCGCGCTACGCCGCCTACGGCTGGGCGACCCATAGTGTCGACCGGCTCCCCGACGGTGACATCGACCGCGAGGGTGTCTTCGCCGCGCTCACAGCAGCGACCGTCGAGCCTGACCGACCCACCTTCATCCGGATGCGGACCACCATCGCGTGGCCGGCCCCCAACGCCCAGAACACCGCAAAGGCGCATGGCTCAGCCTTAGGTGCGGCAGAGGTGGCTGCTACGAAGACCGCACTCGGCTTGGATCCTGAGGCGTCCTTCGCCTTCGAACCGGCGGTACTCGCCGATGTGCGATCAGCCCTCGCCTCGCGTATCGCGGCGGATCGCTCCACCTGGCAGGCTCAATTCGATGCGTGGCGGGTGAGCGAGCCGGAGCGGTCGCTGTTGCTCGACCGGCTCGTCTCCGGGGAGCTTCCGCCCGGGTTCGATTCGGCATTCCCGCGCTACGACCTCGGTGGTTCGATTGCGACCCGCAAGGCCTCCGGCGACGTCATCAACGCCGTTGCTGCCATCATGCCCGAGCTGTGGGGTGGCTCAGCCGACCTCGCCGAATCAAACAACACAACCATCGAAGGCGGCGGCAGTTTCCTACCCCTCGGATCGACCGTGCCCGGCTCGTCACCCTACGGACGCATCCTGCATTTCGGCATCCGCGAACACGCGATGGGTTCGATCCTCAACGGCATCGCGCTCGACGGGCTCACCCGTCCATTCGGCGGCACGTTCATGGTCTTCAGTGACTACATGCGGGGCGCCGTCCGACTCGCAGCACTCATGCAATTGCCGAGCATCTTCGTCTGGACCCATGACTCGATCGGCCTCGGCGAGGACGGCCCGACCCATCAGCCGGTCGAGCACCTATGGTCGTTGCGCGCCGTACCCGGCCTGAGCATTGTCCGCCCCGCCGACGCAAATGAGACCTCCGCGGCGTGGCACGCCACCCTGTCGCGACGCACTCCGGTCGGCCTCGTCCTCACTCGGCAGAACCTGCCGACCCTCGTCGACGCGGACGTTGCGCGCAGCGGCGTTCGGCAGGGTGCCTACGTCCTTGTCGATTCGTCAGAGCCGCAGGTGCTGCTCCTCGCCACGGGCTCTGAGGTGCAGCTTGCGGTGGCGGCGCACGAGCGACTCAAGGCCGACGGCATCAGCAGTCGCGTCATCTCGATGCCGTGCCTCGAATGGTTCGATGAGCAGGACGAGGCCTATCGCGATTCCGTGCTGCTCCCATCAGTTCGGGCCCGGGTTGCGATCGAGGCTGGCAGCACCCTTGGCTGGTGGAAGTACGTCGGCGACCTTGGGCGCATCATCGGCATCGACCACTTCGGCGCCAGCGCTGACCAGCAGGTCTTGTTTGAGGAGTTCGGCATCACCGTCGACGCGGTCGTCGCGGCCGCCGTCCAATCGATTCGCCGGTAGCACCAGTCCACGAGGGAGTATTGAATGACAACAGCATCACCACTGGTCGAGTTGACCGCCCTCGGCGTGTCTATCTGGCTCGATGATCTTGACCGCCATCGGATCGACTCCGGTGGACTTGCCCAACTCGTCGATACTCGATGCGTTCGAGGTGTCACGACGAACCCATCGATCTTCGAAAAAGCCATCTCGGATGGGGCTGCCGCCTACGCAGCCGACCTCGCGACCCTCTCTGCGGCTGGCGCCGATGTCGATTCCGCCATTCGGCGCCTCACCACTGACGACGTCCGCGCCGCATGCGATGTCCTTCACGAGGTCTGGGTGACCAGCGGGCATGTCGATGGTCGCGTGTCGATCGAGGTCGACCCAAGGCTCGCCGACGATACTGAGGCCACCATCGCGCAGGCCCGATCTCTCTGGGCGACAGTCGACCGACCGAACGCCCTCATCAAGATCCCCGCGACCAAAGCGGGGCTCCCCGCTATCACCGCGACGATCGCCGCAGGTATCAGCGTCAATGTCACCCTGATCTTCGCGGTTGAGCGCTACCTCGAGGTGGTGAGTGCCTTCGAGGAGGGCCTG
>CAMAWO010000295.1 GCA_945861925.1 Bifidobacterium breve
CGGGTAGCCGAGACGCACCCCCACCCCGACCCCCGCCCCCGAGTCATTTCGTCCGGAATCCGGCTCAAATGACCGGAATTTTGGTCATTTGACCCGCAAACTGGTCAGGTCATCCACGCGGTGGTTTCCCTTCACCGGGCTGAGAGCCGCCCAATTGATCCGCCGAGGGATCCGCATGTCCACCCGGAGAACCGCTCGCGGCAAGGAACTACTGGGCGACAGAATGAGTGATCGGCCTCAAGTGTCAGGGGTTGGTCGTAGTGTTCTGATATGGAGTTGTTCCTCATCATCTTTCTTTTAATTCTGTTTTGGCAGAACAACAGGAGGGCGAGACGCGCTGCAATGATCATGGAAGCCGAGCGACAGGAGACCCTGTCTCGCCTGTCCGCGTTCTTGTCCGCCCCGAGTCACGAACTTCAGCGGGGCACAATCCGGGCGAATTCTGATGGCTACACCTACTGGTACGCGGGCGATGATCTGGTTCGCGCTCCTTTGGTGAATGGTGACCCGGACCTGGATCGATCGGGTGCTGCTGATCCGGCGACCTGCCCGGACCTCACTCCAGAGTTGGTGGCTGAGATCGCCGATGCTCTTGAACAGGCGGCCGATGATTTCCTGCACGGGCGCTACCTGAAAGAAGGTGATTGAGCGCGGCGGCCACCGACCACTTGATTCTTTCAGGTAGCTGCGTCTCAATCCACATGGCCACGATATCGCCACGACATCGCTTTGATTCCAGATGGATCTCAGATGCGGGCGATCATGCTGGACGGCATGACCACGTGCGTGGCCATCTGACCTAGATTCGCGTTCGTTCATTCAGCACCCGCCTTGACGGTGGGAAATTCACGTCGATTGAGATGGAAATTTGCTCTCTGAGACCGTGGGAGCCGCTCGGAGGCCAGGCGAGGTCATGAGTGTGAGCGACTCCGCGTCCGCTTGGACGACCCGAACCGGATTGTCCGTGCACCTTCTTACAGTTCAAGGTGTGGAGGTCTTGCTGGTCGTCGCCGTCGCGATGCTGTGGTGGAAGATCGTGAGGGATAGGCGCGAGAGTCAGCAGCGGGCGCAAGCACTGTCCGCCCTCACCGTCGCGCTCTCCACCCTCACCAACCTCGGGCGGAGCGCCATTATGGCAAACACCGGTCAACAAGCCCACTGGTTCGTGGGCACCAACCTCGTCCGCGCTCCTTTGGTGTAAGGCGAGGCCGATAGGGATCAAGTCGAGGCGGCCGATCCGGCGCCCTGCCCGGACCTCACTCCAGAACTGGTCGACGAGATCGCCGGTGCGCTACGACATGCGGCGGATGATCTGTTGCGCGGGCTGTGGGGGCAGGAATCGTGATTGCGCAATCGATCGCGTTGTATGAAATGACCATTTCCGTGGTCACCTGACCAAATTCTTGGTCAGTTCGACCGGATTCTGGATGAAATGACTGGGTGGCGGATGCCTTGGTGGTCGGATGGCAGGGTGCGGCGGATGACGACCCACGAGAGGAGCACCGTGATGATGACGAGGACGTAGAAAAGGGCGCCGGTGACGGCGAGGCCCCAGATAAGCCGCTGCTCGATGAGCGGCACCAGCACGGCGGCTCGGATGAGACACAGGGCAACCCACAGCCACGAGGCGCGCGCATAGGCGCGCATGAGATCCGGATCCTGGCGCCAGCGCATGCGGGTGCCGACGATCGGCCCGACGATGACACCGAGCAGGGGCCAGCGGATGAGGATCGACACCGCGAAGGCAAGGGCCGAGATGACATTCACGAGCACGCGGGGCCAGAAGAACGCGACCGCGCTATCAGTCTTCACGGCGACGTAGGCGCTGACCGCGACGATGAGCAGGGCACTGAGCGCCCGGGTCGGACGCTTCGCCTCGGCAATGCGCCATATTGCGAAACCCACCGCGATCACGAGAGCGATCGCGATGGCCCAGCTGATGCTGCTCGTCACTTCGAATGTGGCAACGAACATCAGGGGAGGCAGGACACTCTCGAGGGCGCCGCGCTGGCCACCGATGAGCACGCGGAGCGGATTTCGGTCGGGTGCTGGAGCCGTGGCCTCGGCTGATGTGCTCACGGGCGACAGGATATCGGCGTGCAGTGATTGTCGGGAGGTGAGCGATGACCTGCACACACGTCTATGAAAGGCTCACGCCCATGAGCCTCGCGTCGCTACCCGGGTCAGTGTCGTCACCTCCCACCTTGCAGGTTGAGACAAACGGCATCAACGTCATTCCCGAGGACGAGCGACACGGAACCCCGCGCTCTCTCTTTTGGCCATGGGCTACCTCGAGCATCTCGTTGTTCAACATCTCGATCGCGGCATTGCTTACGTCGTTCGGCATGGACTTCATTCCCTCTGCAGTCGCGGGCGCTCTGGGGATCATCGCTTCGTTCTTTCTCGTGGGCCAGATAAGCCTTGCTGGCAAGCGGGCGTCGGCCCCAACAATGGTGATTTCTCGGACTGCCTTCGGTATCCGAGGCAATGCCGTACCCACCTTTATCTCCTACCTAACCCTCGTTGGCTGGGAGATCGTTGTTGTCGTTACGACAGTGATGGCGGCGAACACGGTGTTCTCCCGCCTCGGGTGGGCTGACGGCGGAGTTGTCGAGGTCATTGTCTTCATCATCGTCGTCGGTGTGGTCGTGGTGGCAGGAGTGTTCGGATTCAGGTTGGTCACCCGGTTTCAGGGCGTGGTGACGGTGGCGAGCATCGCGATGATCACCTGCTTTGCAGCGCTCACGATCGGGAACGTGAATTGGTCGGCCCTTGGTGGGATTGACGGGTTCACCCCCTCAGGATTCATCGGAGCGATGGTTGTCGCCGCCGCCGCGTTCGGTATCGGATGGACCAACAGCGGCGCCGACTATTCGCGCTACCTGCCGAGGGGATCTTCGGGAAAGGCGATCGTCGGCTGGACGACCTTCGCCGGCAGCCTGATGCCGGTGGTCCTCGTCGTCTACGGGCTCATGCTCGTCACGTCAAACCCCGCCTTGGCCAGCGAACTCGGAGATAACCCCATCGGCACCCTGGTGTCGCTGCTGCCAACCTCTGCCCTGATCCTCCTGCCCTTCCTTCTCGTGCTGTCCCTTGGCACCACCGGCTCTGGTGCGATGGATCTCTACTCCTCTGGCCTGACCCTGCTCACCCTCGGTCTGAAGGTCCCCCGGGCGGTTGCAGCCGGCCTCGATGGGGTCCTCATGATCCTCGGCAGCCTCTACCTGCTGTCGTTTGCCGGATCCGTTTTCGGCCCGTTCGAAAGCGTTCTCATCTTTCTGGGAGTGCCGTTAGCCGCTTGGGCGGGCGTGTTTATTGCTGACGCCACCTACCGTCGGGCTGACTACTCCAGCGCCGATCTCTTCGACGTGCGTGGCTGTTATGGCTCGGTGGGTTGGCCAGCACTCGGGAGCATGATCGTGGGCACCGTCATGGGCTGGGGGCTCGTCACCTCCGATACCAGCGCACCGCTCCTCGCCTGGCAGGGGTTCCTCTTCGATCTCCTTGGAGTCGCGCAGGCGTCGACATGGCGAGACTCAGACCTCGGGGTCATTGCTGCGCTGGTTATTGGGTTTGCAGGGACGTGGGCGCTTGGGCGTGCACGAGTTCGCAGGCAAGAGGCCGCCGTCTGATGAGTCGCTCTCCTAAGATCTCAATAAGTTCGCAGCCCTATTCGCTGCGACGCTACGAGGAGGTTCAACGATGGAGCAGGCCCTCCTTACGGCAGCCGGAGTATCGCGACCCTCGCTGAAGGCCGGATTCCTGCGAAACGTCGGCCTGGCCTTGCTTGCAGGCGCGGCCCTGACGTTGATTCCAGCGGGCAGTGGATCGGCAGCCCCGGCCGGTGAGTTCGCGATGTTCGACCTTGGCCCTGCGGGCGTAGGTGCGAATGCCATTGCCTCTGGCCCGGACGGCAACATGTGGTTCACGAACAACGCCAACAACTCGATTGGCCGAATAACCCCGAGTGG
>CAMAWO010000296.1 GCA_945861925.1 Bifidobacterium breve
CGAAAAGATTGCTGCCCCGCGGTTGACCGGCTGGGATTTAGCCCCAAGCGTTGTCAATGCAGTACTGCGCCGACTCCTGCGGAGCGGAGGTGACCGTCTCCATGGGATCGTCGGTGCACAGGGTGACACCCGTGTCGAAGAACGTGCCGTCAGCCGAGGTGTTCTCCGGCTTGGCGCCCGAGTTCACGATGTCGAAGATGGCCTGGACACCGAGGGCTGCCATGCGCAGCGGGTACTGCTGCGAGGTGGCTTGGATCTGGCCCTTCTTAACAGCCTCGACGCCGGCGAGTCCTCCGTCAACCGACACGATGATGACGTCCTTGCCAATCACCTTTCCGGCAGCCTCAAGTGCCGCAGCGGCACCGAACGCAGTCGGCTCGTTTATCGTGTAGATCACGTTGATGTCCGGGTTCTTGGAAAGGCAGGTCTCCATGCCCTTACGGCCACCCTCCTCGTTGGCGCCAGTGGCCTCGAGGCAGACGATCTCGTAGTCGCCGCCGGCACCGGTGGCGTACGTGCCTGTGAGAGCCTCGTCGCCCATGACCTTGGGGTCAACGACATCGATGCCCATACCCTTGAGGAAGCCGTTGTCGCGGCAGTAGTCAACAGAGACCATGCGGTCGTTGAAGATGACCAGTCGGGCAATGACGGCCTTCTCGCCGTTCAACTTGCCTGCGGCCCACTGACCAATCGCCTCACCGGCGAGGCAGTTGTCGGTCGCGAAGGTGATGTCGACGACGTCCGGCGGATCGGTCGGGGTGTCGAGGGCAATAACGAAGAGACCGGCGTCGCGAGCCTTCTTGATGGCGTCATTGACGTTGACCGACATCGGCGTGATGAGGATGCCGTTCTGGCCCTGCGCAATGGCGTTTTCAATGAGGTCGATCTGACCCTGGTCGTCGCCCTCGGTCTTGCCGGAGCCGACGGTCAGGTCGACACCGATCTCGGCGGCGGTGGCCTTCGCACCCTCTTGCATGGCGACGAAGAACGGGTTCGTCGAGTCCTTCGTGATGAGGGAGACGGCGACGGGCGCCCCACCCTCAGCGGGAGCTGCGGAATCTGCCGGAGCTGCGGAATCTGCCGGTGCTGCGGAGGATTCGGTCGACGAGGTACCGCCGCCGCATGCCGCCAGCACCATCGAAGCTACGCCGAATGCCGCAACAGCGGCGAAGGCGCGCCCGCGAGAAACGCGGTTGATCATGTGGTGTCCCTTCAAGGGGTTGGTTGGTTGTGGTGCTCGGAGTCCTTGGACTCCCATCGCCGTCGTGCACGTTGGTGTGGCAAGAAAAGTACGTGCATGACAATGATGATGCCTATTCCTATTGCCAGACACCTGCGCTGTCAACCGCTACATCTGCGATACTGCGTTTCGTAATGACAACGTTATCAAATCCCCCGACACCGGACGAGGCGCTTCGGTCGCGCCCCACGATGCGCGATGTGGCAGCGCTGGCTGGAGTCAGCCTCAAGACCGTCTCGCGAGTCGTGAATCGTGAATCTGGAGTCTCTGGAGATCTCGTGTCGAAGGTGGAGCGAGCGGCTGACGAACTTGACTACCGACACGATCTCACCGCGAGCAACCTGCGCCGATCTGACCGCAAGACGGCGACGATTGGGCTGATCTTCGAGGACGTATCGAACCCCCATTTCTCCTCGGTGCACCGAGGGATTGAGGAGATTGCTCGCCAGCACGGGACGGCAGTGTTCGCGGCCAGCGTCGACGAGAGCCCGGAGCGTGAGAAGGACCTCGTCGTGGCATTCACCCAGCGCCGGGTTGATGCCATCATCATGACGCCGACGGTGCGAGAGCAGTCCTATCTGAACCATGAGCGGCTGGGCGGACTCGTTATCGTCTTCGTCGATCGCGAACCTCGTGGGTTCGATGCGGACTGCGTCGTCACCGATAACGAGGCCGGCGCCGCCGTAGCGACCGGTCATCTCCTTGAACGTGGCCACAGACGAGTGGCCTTCGTGGGTGACTACGAGAACATCACGACCGCGAGCCAACGACATGCCGGATATGTGAGGGCAATGAGTTCTTCCGGAGCGCCGGATGCTTCAGACCTCGTCCGACGTGATGTTCATACGTTGGACTCTGCGACTGAAGCGGTGCTCGCACTCCTCGACTCTCCCATGCCTCCCACGGCCATCTTCGCGGCGCAGAATCTCATCACGATGGGGGCGGTTCGAGGCCTGCAGTTGCGTGGGCTCCAGCATTCGGTCGCCCTCGTCGGATTTGACGACTTCTCAATGGCAGATGCCCTCGACCCGGGCGTCACCGTGGTGGCGCAGGACCCTCGGGAGATCGGGCGCCGTGCTGCCCGACTGGCCTTTGCCCGCATCGAAGCACCTGAACTTCCGACCGCCATCCACGTCGTGCCGTCGGTGCTCGTCATACGGGGCTCGGGAGAGATTCCTCCGGGTCGGTAGCGGCGCTGCGTCGTGAGGTCTCGGCAGTGACGATGCCGGCCACGACGACGAGACCCCCGAGTGCTTGGAGCCAGGTCACCGCCTCGCTCAAGACGAATAGGGCGATGAGCCCAGCCCAGAGTGGCTCGGTTGTCGCAACGATCCCGGCACGTTGCGCGCCGATGCGCCGCAGCGATCCGAGGACGAGCAGGAACGGCGCGATGGTACCGAGCAGCACTCCCCAGACCATGACCGCCCACACGGGTACGGGTGGGAAGCCGACCATTGGGGAGTCGGTGGGAAGCATGAGGACGTCCCAGGGGAAGGACCACCAGGGCGCCAGCACTGTCCACGTCGCCGTGGCGAAGACGAACCCCCACATGGACAGGGAGACACCGTCTCGATGCCGCTGGCCGGCCTCGCCGAGTAGCCAGTAGACGGCGAGTGCCACGGCGGTCCCAACGCCAGCGAACACGCCTATGAGGTCCAAGCGAAGTCCGTTCCAGACCTGTGCCACGAGTGCCAGCCCGACGAGGGTGAGGGTGATCGCGATCCAGAGCCTGTTCGAGACGGTGCTCCTTTTACCAAGCTTCGCCCACAGGGCAACGACCACGGGGGCGAGGAAGGCGAGCAGGGTGCCGACGCCGAGGGGCAGCCTAGAGATGGTGAAGAAGTAGAGGAATTGAACGAGGACGAACGCAATGACTCCGTAGGCGAGCAGGAATCTAAATTCGCCCCGCTTGATGCGAAAGGCACTGCGGTTCGTGGCAAGGACGAAAAGGACGAGGACGGCCATGGCGCCCGCATTGCGCAACTCAGTCAGACGCATGGCATCGAGCCCGGCGGCCATTGCGAGCTTGGCGATGGAGCCATTGAACGCGAACAGGAACGCGGCGAGGAGGTACATGACGACCCCCAAGGTGTCGGGGCTACGGACCCATGATCGGTTTGCTCTCATCGCCATGCACTCACCTGCATCAGTCCATGTGGAGGAGCCAGGCGCGGGCGCCCCCGACGAGTGCGGCGGCATTTGGCACGATGACGACATCATCGCCGATGCGGTTGAGGACGACCGGAGTGATGTGACGCGAGTTGCCTCCGCCGATATACAGCCGATCCCAGAGGAACACTGGGCGCAGCCCCTCTATGACACGTGCGATGCGCCGTGACCAGAGGGCATCGCCGAGTCGGCGTCGTTCATGCTCGCCGATGTAGGTGTCGTAGGAGAGGCCCCACCGGAGCGGAGCCTGGGACATCTCCAGATGGGGTGCGAGCCGGCCGCCGTCGTAAATAGCGCAACCGAGCCCGGTGCCCAGGGTCATGACGACCTCGAGCCCCTGCCCAGCGATGACCCCGGCGCCATGGACCTCAGCATCGTTGAGCACTCGCACCTCGTAGCCGAAGGCACGCTCAAGGGCCGACTTGGCATCGAAGCCGGCCCATTCGGTCACGAGCTCGGGGACGACCTTGCTCCGCGGACCGCTGCGTGTCACGTAGTGCGGGGTGGTGACGACGACCCCGTGGCGGATCATCCC
>CAMAWO010000297.1 GCA_945861925.1 Bifidobacterium breve
ATCTCGACCCCCGGAGCAGCAATATCGACGATCGGCCCGTAGTTCGAGAAGGACGCACGCTTGCCACCGCTCCCGATTGCCGCCACGGCAATCACACCCGAGCAGCTAGCCGGCGTGAAACCTGAGGTGTTTGCATTGCTGTTTCCAGCTGCAACCACCACCACTGTTCCTCGCGCAATCGCCGCCGAGATCGCGGTCGCCTCCGCAATGCTGCAGGCACTCGCGCCGCCAAGGGACATGCTGATCACTCGCGCAGGTGTCGGATTCGTTGGAACTCCCGTGATGGCTCCACCGGATGCCCACGTGATTCCGGCAACGATGTCAGACGTATAGCCTCCCCCGGTGCCGAGGACCCGAACCGCCTGAACCTTGACATTCGGGGCCACGCCCACAATGCCCTCAGCGTTGTTTGTCACTGCAGCGATGGTGCCCGCAACGTGGGTTCCGTGCCAACTGCTTGTATAGCTGGACTCCCAGTCGCCCGGGTCAGCAGGATCGGCATCGCGCCCGTCGCCGTCGTTCGCTACGGCAGTGTCGACGATCATGTCGTACCCTGCAACCGTCTGACCAGCGAGATCCGGATGCACGGTGATGCCGGTGTCCAGGACGGCGACGACAACGGACGGAGATCCCCTCGTCACCGCCCACGCCTCGGGGGCGCGAATACCGTAAGTACCGTTCAGGCCCCACATCTCACCGCTCGTGTATCGGGGGTCGTCGGGGAGGGCGGTCGCGAGCGTTGGGACGAAGTAATCTGGTTGCGCCCACTTCACCCGTGGATCGGCCGTAAGTTCTGCCGACAGTTCGCGAGCGGTGTTCTCGTTCACTGCTTCGGAGATCTCGACCGTGCGCATTCCCGCGCCGAGCGGCTTGTCCGGCAGCAGGGCCACCTCGTTCACCGCATCCGAGCCGGTCGCCCTACCCGGTGCCTCGACATTGGGCACTCCGGGCTCGTACGCCACGATAAGCCGCTGCACCTCGGGCTCCTGACCCAGCGTCGGCGTCGCGAGAACAGGCTGGGACGACTCCGAAACTCCGACCTCGTTGACCGCCTGAATGGTCACTGAGTATTCGATACCGTTGTCAAGATCTTGGATCGTCGTTCCGTTGCGACCCGCTGCGACCTGAACCATCCGCCCGCCGGGGAGAAGGGTGATGACATAACTCGTGACGGTCGGTGAAGCGAGGTCTGGCGCTGCCCAGCTGACCGCGATTTTTGAAATCCCTGGTGAGGCCTTCAGCCCGCTGGGGACCGCCGGGCAAAGCGCTCGCGGTGAGGCACTTGCCGACGCAGAGGCACTTGCCGAAGCGGATGCACTTGCCGAAGCGGATGCACTTGCCGACGGCGAGGCACTTGCCGACGGCGAGGCACTCGCAGACGGCGAGCCACTGCTTGTGGGATTGGGAGCGGGAGTGGCCGACGCGCTCGGGACTGGAGCTGATGTGCTTGCTGCGGACACCGTAGGCGTCGGGGTCGAGCTCACCGCATCTGCGAGTGCGACGGTGGCCTTTACTGCCGCATCAGCACAGGTAGGCAGCGCCGCAGACTTGGAAAATCCCGTCGCTGAGCCACCCTTACTAACGACTACTACTTCGCCAGCAGACGAGGTTGCTGCGGAGCTTGCGGATCCGCCGCAGCCAGTAATGAGCATCGCAATCGTTGTCGTGAGTACCAGAAATCCGGTTAGCCCTCGGCGGTTCCCGTTCATGGACAATTCGGTCATTTCGACTCCTCGAAAACGCACGACGACGGTGACTGAGAAAACAATTAGTCCGCTGATCTAGGGGGAGGTTACTCCCTGCTCTCAGTTCTGTCACATACGAGGAAGCCCTGTTCGACGCCCCGTCTCCACAAACGGATCACGGCCAGACACCAGCGGGTGATTCCCTTGGCCTGCTTGATCGGACTGAATCTATTGGTTACTGGCGCCGGGGCTCGGATATCGGTGGCATCTGCTGGGGTGGCAGCACCGGCACGATGATGCCGGCGCGGTCGAAGGAGAGTTTGATCCGCTCACGGATCGTACGCACGAGTTGGACCTGCATCTCGGGCACGGCCTTTGCGGTCACGCGCACGACGACAGCATTGCCGCTCATCGACTCGACGCCGGCGAACACCGGTTGGCCGAGGAGCATGTCGTCATAGGTCGGATCCTCATCCATGTCGATCGCGACCTTCTCGATGAGATCGCGAACCCGGTCAAGATCGGAGTCGTAATCCACCGGGATATCAACGATGGCAAGGGTCCAGCCCTGGGACCTGTTCGCGACGCGCAGGATCTCGCCGTTGCGGACGTACCAGACGACGCCCGACATGTCGCGGAGCCGCGTGTACCGCAGGGACACCTCTTCCACGGTTCCGACAACAGGCCCGACATCGACGATGTCGCCTACGCCGAACTGGTCCTCGAGGATGATGAAGATGCCCGAGAGGTAGTCCTTGATGAGTGTCTGGGCCCCGAAGCCGAGGATCACCCCGATGACGCCCGCACTCGCGAGAAGCGGGGCGATGTCAACATTCAGGGCCTCGAGGATGACGATGATCGCGACACCCCAAACAGTGATCGCGATGATGCTGCTGAGGAGGGAGCCGATTGCGGCGGCCCGCTGCTCGGTGCGCTGGGTGAGGAGGATGACGGAGAGTTCAGCGGTGCGGGTGACCTTTCGCGTCTGCTCGAGCCGCTCGCGACGTGCTCGTTCAGAGGTGCGCAGGACCACTCTTCTGATGATCCAGCCGAGCGCCTTTTGGAGGATGAGGGCGATGATGATCGTCGCGATGATTTCCAGTGGGGTGCCGATGAGCCACTCCCAGAGCGTCACCCACCAGTCGTCGTCCTTCGCGGCAGCGACGGGCAGGGTCGCGACGATCGCCAGCATCCCCGTCACGTCCTACTCCAGACCCGTCCAGCGAGCGAGGAAGGCGAGCGTGTCGGCTGCCTCCTCGACTGACTTTGACATCGACCGTGCCCCGTGCCCGACATCGCCCTCGGCCCGAATGAGGATGGGTCGCGTTCCGCTCGTGGCCTGCTGGAGTGCAGCACACATCTTGCGACCGTGCATCGGATCGGTGCGGGTGTCGTTGTCGAACACGGCGATCATCGTCGCGGGGTAGTCGGTTCCGTCGACCACCCGGTGATATGGCGAATAGTCGATGAGCCAACCGAACTCCTCCGCGACCTCCGGGTCGCCGTACTCGACGGTCCAGGTCGGCCCGAGCTCGGAGGTCGTGTAGCGGATCATGTCGAGAAGCGGAGCGACGCACATGACGGCGTTGAAAAGTTCAGGCCGCTGGGTCATCGCGGCGCCGACGAGGAGTCCTCCGTTCGAGCCGCCGTAGATCCCGAGCTGGCGCGCGGTCGTCCAGCCTTCGTCGGTGAGATACTCGGCCGCCGCGTGGAAGTCATCGAACACGTTCTGCTTCTTGCCGAGCATGCCGTCGCGGTGCCACTCTTCACCCTCCTCGCCGCCGCCGCGTAGGTTCGCGATCGCCCACACGCCGCCAGCCGCCACCCAGGCGAGGATGGCCGCGGAGTAGCCGGGCGACATGGGGATGCCGAAGCCGCCATACCCGTAGAGCACTGTCGGACGTGGCGCGGTCGGGGCCTCATCCGGTGACACGATGAACATCCGGACGATGGTGCCGTCCTTGCTCGGATACGTCACCACTCGCGAATAAACCTTCGGGACGTCGACGGTTCCCGGCGGGCTTGCGAAGTGCTCGAAGTCCCCCGTGCGGGCATCGTACTGGTAGATCTGCGGAACGGTGGTGTGGTCGGTGTAGACGAACCAGGCGAGCGGGCCGCCCTCCGGGTGCTCGACGGGGCCCGCGAGCGTGCCAACGCCTGGCAGTGCGACCGACCGCACGAACGCGCCGTCATCCGCCCGGTGAACCGACAGCTCGCTC
>CAMAWO010000298.1 GCA_945861925.1 Bifidobacterium breve
CGAGGCCGCCCGCACTTGCCGCGTTGAATTGCTCCACCATGTCATTGACCATCGCCATACTCTAGGCGAGGTGAGAGCGCGGTTCGAGTGCCGCTGCGGGGTGCGCCCTAGGATCGCATGGTGACCCGCGTGCTGCTCCTCGATGGACATTCCCTCGCCTACCGGGCCTTCTTTGCCCTGCCCGTCGCGAATTTTTCCACCACAACAGGTCAGCCCACAAATGCCGTGTACGGATTCACGTCGATGCTCATCAATATGCTCCGCGACGAGCAGCCCGACCAGATTGTCGTTGCGTTCGATGTGTCCCGAAAGACGTTCCGCAGCGAGGAGTTCCCGGAGTACAAGGCGAACAGATCGTCATCACCCGATGAGTTCAAGGGGCAGGTGGCCCTCATCGAGGAAGTCCTCAAGGCCCTGGGCATCAGGTCGGTCTCGTTCGACGGATTTGAGGCGGACGACATCATCGCGACGCTCACCCGGCAGGCGACCGAGGTCGGCACCGAAGTCCTCATCGTCACCGGAGATCGCGATGCGTTCCAGCTCGTGACCGGGAACGTGACCGTCCTGTACCCGAAAAAGGGCGTATCCGATCTTGCGCGAATGACACCCGAATCAGTTGAGGAACGCTACGGGCTGACCCCGACGCAGTACCCGGACTATGCGGCACTCCGAGGCGACCCCAGCGACAACCTGCCAGGGATTCCGGGCGTGGGGGAGAAGACGGCCGCGAAGTGGATTCAGGAATATGGATCACTCGATGGGCTCATCGATCGCGTCGGTGAGGTGAAGGGCAAGGCGGGCGAGGCCCTGCGCGCCTGCCTTGACCAGGTGATGACGAACAGGCGCCTGACCCAGCTGCGCGCCGATGTGCCCATCGAGGTTGACCTGCGTGACTGCGCAAGAGGCCCCTGGGATATTCCGGCGGTCGACCAGCTCTTCGACACCCTGCAGTTCCGCGCCCTGCGGGAGCGACTGCTGGCTCAGGACCTTGGTGGTGCTCCGCCGATTGTCCAGACCCCACTACTCGAGGCGCCGGTGATCGAGTCAGCCAAGGTGGCCGAGTGGCTGACCTCGCTCGAAGTTCCGTGCTCAATCGCCTTCGCCGGTCGATGGGGCAGGGGGACTGGGGAGCTAGATGCCGCATGCGTCATAGACGGCCTCGGCGTGGCTGGCGTCATCGAGTGCGACGACGCGTCGTCCACCGCAGCCCTCCTTGGCTGGCTGGCGAACCCCGATATTCCCAAGCAGGGGCACGATGTCAAGGGCCCCGCCCTTGCGGTCATTGCGGCCGGAGGGACCATTGAGGGACTCGTCATGGACACCGCACTTGCGGCCTATCTCGCGGCGCCCGAGCAACGCTCCTATGCGCTCCCCGATGTCGTGCACCGGGTACTCCACCGCTCGCTGACGGTCGAGTCCGTGGCGGATCAGCTCACCTTCGACGAGGGCTCCGAGGTCGCCCACCAGGAGTTGGCGCAGCAGGCGCTTGCAATCAGTGAGCTCGTCGGTGCCCTTGGCGAGGTCATCGATGCGGAGGGCGTGCGTTCCTTGCTCGTCGATATGGAGCTTCCCCTCACAGGACTCCTCGCCCAGATGGAGCACGATGGGATCGCCGTGGACATGGCGGGCCTCCGCGGCCTTTCAGCGGAGTTTGGTGAGTCGATGAGGCAGGCTGAGGAGAAGGCCCACGAGCTCGTGGGGCGCCCGTTCAACCTCGGTTCTCCGAAGCAGCTCCAGGAGATCCTCTTCAATGAGCGAGGACTCCCGAAGACAAAGAAAATCAAGACCGGATACACGACCGATGCTGATGCGCTTCAGTCGCTGTTCACTCAGACCCGTGACCCGCTGCTCGAGCAGCTCCTCCTGTGGCGCGACCGATCGAAGCTACGCCAGACCGTCGAGGGCCTCGTGCCGCTTGCCGATGCGACCCATCGAATCCACACAACGTTCAATCAGACCGTCGCTGCAACCGGACGACTCTCGAGCGCCGACCCGAATTTGCAGAATATTCCGGTGCGCACCGATGAGGGCCGGCGCATCAGGGCCTGCTTCATCTTGGGCGAGGGATTCGAGTCGCTCATGACCGCCGATTACAGTCAGATCGAAATGCGGATCATGGCGCATGCCTCGGCTGACGCTGGGCTCATCGCCGCATTCCAGAGCGGCGAGGACCTGCACACGACCGTTGCGAGCCAGGTCTTCGGTGTGCCGGCCTCGGCTGTCGATGCCGAGATGCGCCGCCGGATCAAGGCGATGTCCTATGGCCTCGCCTATGGCCTGTCTGCGTATGGCCTGTCTCAGCAACTCGGCATCTCGCCGGAGGAGGCGAGGCTTCTCATGGAGGAGTACTTCACTCGATTCGGCGGGGTCCGCGACTACTTGGCTAAGGTCGTGGCCGAGGCGCGCGGCACCGGGTACACGCAGACCATGTTCGGACGCCGCCGGTACCTTCCTGACCTCAAGAGCGATAACCGCCAGCGTCGCGAGATGGCAGAGCGCATGGCACTCAATGCGCCGATTCAGGGCATGGCAGCGGACATCATGAAGATCGCCATGCTTGGTGTAGAGGAGAGCATTCGGTCGGCCGGACTTCGCAGCCGGATCCTGCTGCAAGTTCACGATGAACTGGTGCTCGAGGTGGCTGGAGGCGAGGCGGATCGGCTCGAGGCGCTCGTGCGATCAGCGATGGCGAGTGCGGGCGACCTCACGGTCCCCCTTGATGTATCGGTGGGTCTGGGATCGTCGTGGCATGAGGCTGCTCACTAGAGGGCGACACGCAATGGCGGGTCGAAGTTGGAGGAGGCGTGGGACCCGGCTCACCCGGAATGACCGGTCGTGCGGGATGGGCGTAGTCTTGGGGGGCTGCGCGCCCGCGGAGCACTCCTCCTATCCATCGGATTCCCTACTCAATGACCGTAATCACTCGCGCAATCCCCGCTCAGGTCGCCATCAACGACATCGGCTCAGAGGAAGACTTCCTCGCCGCAATCGATGCGACCATCAAGTTCTTCAATGACGGTGACATCGTCGAAGGCATCATCGTCAAGGTTGACCGCGACGAGGTCCTCCTCGACATCGGTTACAAGACCGAGGGTGTCATCCCCTCTCGCGAACTGTCGATCAAGCATGATGTCGATCCCAGCCAGGTCGTCTCCGTGGGTGACCACGTCGAGGCCCTCGTCCTCCAGAAGGAGGACAAGGAAGGCCGGCTCATCCTGTCCAAGAAGCGCGCCCAGTACGAACGTGCGTGGGGCACGATCGAGAAGGTCAAGGACGAGGACGGCGTCGTCGAAGGCATGGTCATTGAGGTCGTCAAGGGCGGTCTCATCATCGATATCGGACTGCGCGGCTTCCTTCCGGCATCCCTTGTCGAGATGCGCCGGGTCCGCGACCTGCAGCCGTATGTCGGCAAGGTGCTTGAGGCAAAGATCATTGAGCTCGACAAGAACCGCAACAACGTTGTGCTCTCCCGTCGCGCTTGGCTCGAGCAGACCCAGAGCGAGGTGCGCAACACCTTCCTCAAGCAGCTTCAGAAGGGGCAGATCCGCACCGGGGTCGTCTCGTCCATCGTTAACTTCGGCGCCTTCGTCGACCTCGGTGGCGTTGACGGCCTCGTCCACGTTTCTGAGTTGTCTTGGAAGCACATTGATCACCCGTCCGAGGTAGTAGAGGTTGGCCAGGAGGTTACTGTCGAGGTCCTCGACGTCGACATGGACCGCGAGCGAGTCTCGCTGTCGCTCAAGGCGACGCAGGAGGATCCGTGGCAGCACTTCGCCCGGACCCACGCGATCAGTCAGGTCGTTCCCGGCAAGGTCACCAAACTTGTGCCGTTCGGCGCATTCGTACGCGTCGAAGAGGGCATCGAGGGCCTCGTCCACATCTCGG
>CAMAWO010000299.1 GCA_945861925.1 Bifidobacterium breve
TGGGCGGACACGGCGGCATGACCTGAACGAATAGTCCGCAGCGGATGCGGTCCCGCGCCGGGTCGGGAGGTCTGGGTGGGGCTGTCGCTGATCATCGGCCAGGCAGGAGATTGCGCACGCAGTGTCTTCTGCCATTTTTGAGTGACGGGCTGCTGAGGTGCGCGATTCGGGATGCGAGCGAATAAGGTTAACTTATGACGGTGTTGGCTGAGTACCGCGAGGCTCGTCGGGGTGAGGAGCTTGCGCGGCTGCGTCGAGTGATCGCCCTGAGGGCGATGCTGGCTGACGGGATGAGCCAGCAGGCAGTGGCCGATGAGCTCGGCGTGTCCCAGCCGGCGATCAGCCAGCAGTTGCACTCGGCCCCGGACCTCGGACGGCTCGACGCAGCCACCGCGCTGGAGGCCGCTGCTCCCGTGTTGAAGGCGCTGGCCGCCGACCACGGTTTCACGAGGCTCGCGGTCTTCGGGTCGGTTGCGCGCGGCGATGCTGGCCCTGCGTCGGATATCGACTTGCTGGTCCAGGCCCCGTCGGGCACGTCGTCGTTCGGGCTGGTGAGGTTCCAGCAGCTGATCGAGCAGGTGCTCGGGCGCCGCGTCGACGTCGTCGAGTACGGCGGGCTGAAGCCCGGGCTGGACGATGACATTCGCCGTGATGCGGTGCTGCTGTGATGGCCCGACGCGCGGCGAAGGAGTTGCTGCACGTCCAGGAGTGGCTTGGTCGGGTTGACGAGATCACCCGGCGCGGGAAGCACGCCTACTTCCAGGACCCGCTCATGCAGGAAGCGGGGGGACTCGCTCATGATGAAACTCGGCGAAGCGGCCAACCGGCTGTCGAGACTGGACATCCTCGCCCCGCAGGGCGTCGACTGGTCACTCGCGGGTGCGGATGGTGTGTGGGCATCACGGCCCCGTTGATCAGTGACGTGTGGAGCACGGGTGGAGCGCGCCGGACGGCGAGACGAACGTCGGGTTGCTTGCGAGCTCGCCATGTATGACGTAATGTCATACATATGAGCAGGACGGTGGTAGTTCAGGCGCGGATCTCCGAGGCGGAGGCCGCGGTCGTGCAGGCTGATGCATTGCAGCTCGGGCTGGAGGGGACGTCGGAGGCGGTGCGCGAGGGCCTGTCGCTGCTGCACCGGCGCGCTCAGCTGTCGTCGCTCGCCCAGTCCTACGACGACTTCTACGGCGGAGAGCCAGCCCCGCTGTCCGACGTGACCGCGGCGCTCTACAGCGCCGACTAATGCCGCGGCCGACCGATCCATCCCCGCCGCCCTTCCGCGGCGATGTCTGGGATGTCGCCTTCCCTCGGATCGGAACCCATCCCGCTGTCGCGCTGACGACCAACGCCCTGCGCGGGCGGCTGTCGTCGGTGACCGTTGTGCTCGTCACCGGATCGCCAGGCCCGACTGCGACCCACGTCGAGCTCGGGCCGTCCGCAGGATTGACCAAGTATCACGTCAGCTACGCGAACGTCACCGATCTCCACACGGTGCCGGTCGCGCGGTGCCGCACGTTCCGGGGGCGGCTGGCACCCAGCGAGATGGAGCTGCTTGAAGACTCGCTCGCGCTCGTGCTGGGCCTGCCCGTTCGGGCGATGCCGACCTGACCGAGCCCGCGGTCGCGAGCGAATGGCCGGCCGGTCAATGACTTCGTCGGCAAGCGCTCGTGCCCGCGATCCCCAAAGCGATGCGCCGTGGCCCAGTCGAAGGTGCGCGCGAGGGGAATGTCAGACCTGAATCGTAGGGTGAAAAGCAATGAGTTTTCCGGTGGGATCACATGAAGGGATCGAAACGTATGTCGCTCACAGAACGAGTCAGGAGAAGCGGCCGGGAGGCCGTGGTGGGGCTGTCCCCGCTACGAAATTTGGAATAAGGTCTCCCGATACCGGGGGGCCTTGTCCTATTTCGCCCCGGTTTGGTGACCCCTCGCGGCGGGGTGTTTTGGCGGTTTATTGGCGATGTACGGACTATGTCGGGCGCATCCGCTCGTACCCGTTGATACTGGGCGGCGTCTCCTCGAGGTCGTGATCGAATGTCGTCACCTTGCTCAATGGTGTTGCCTGTCCGGTACCTCGCATATACGCCGAATCGGGCAGATCAGACGTTCACCTAATCGTGCGGCGGGCCTGCCCATCGTGACCAGAGGTCACGTGTTCATCCAGAATGTTCGTCGGGACCACTACGTGGCCGTCAATCCTGAATGCGACACGTTCCGTGATCGCGCGGTCCGACACTGCCGAGCGGGGTCGCACGTTCCGAGTTCCCGTACCGGCGTTTTGCCGGTACCACCTCTTGCGAGGGGCAAGACATACCGGTAGTATGCCGGTATGAAGCCGGATGAGCAGGTAGAGACCCTGGAACGCATCGAGACCCGTGTCAGTCCCGCGGATAGGGCTCGTATCGGTGACGCTGCGGCAGCTCGACAGGAGTCTGTGGCGCGATTTGTCTATCGCGCCGCGCTCAGGGAGGCAGACGAGGTTCTGGGACGTGAAGTCGATGTGACGCGGATGCCAGTCGCTCAATTTGAGGGGCTGTTGGCCGCACTCGATCGGCCGGCGCAGCCGATTCCTGAGCTCGTTCGCCTGGCAAGCCGCGACCGTCCGTACATCAGGCGGTAGTCATCTACGTCTCCGAAGGCCTGGGCGACCACCATGACCTCGACCTGTTTGAGTCGGGCCAGCCCGCACTTGACCACTGGCTCAAGACCGAGGCCCGTCGTGCACACAAGGCAGGGATGGTGCGCGTATCGGTCTGGTGCGAGCCGGTGTCTGGGATCGTTGTCGGCTACTACGCGATCGTGCCTACCAACGTTGCTCCAGGAGGACTTACCCGAAAAGTTCGCGGGGGATACTCCGGACCGATACCCGGGTACCTCATCGCGAAGCTGGCGCTCAGCCGCGACCTGCATGGGGGCGGATACGGCGCCGACCTGTTGCTCGACGCGTTGGAGGCGGTGGCGGCTGCCGCGAGCCTCGCCGGAGGCCGACTCGTCGTCGTGGACGCGATCGATGAGAAGGCGTTCGGGTTCTATGAGCACTGCGGCCTGACACCGATCGGAGACAGCGAGCGGCTCTTCGCTCGCATTGATGAGATCAGCGAGTCACTTGCGCTTGCGCAGTGCGGCCTACCTCCGGCGGACACGAAAGCTGCGGCCGTCGGTTTTCGCTGGGCAACATCGGGCACGCCCGATTACCTCGTGCTCCTTCAGATCGAGCCCGTCGCTCACACATCCCGGAGCAGTTCCAGGCCCAAAGATGCTGTGGCCGACATGTTCGGTGCACTTGGGTTCCGGTCCATTGCCGAGGAAAGCGATGCCCTCGCTTCGGCGTCACCCGACATCCACTGTCGGATCGATTCACCGCATCACGCGACCATCGTTATCCGTCTCGACGAGCGTGCCGCTGTCGACGTTCCGATTCCTCACGATCGGCCCGACCTGAGCGCCCGACTCTACGACGACAGGGTCGCGAGAATCTACGCGACGACCGACAGCATTGGGCAGGACGGACTCATCGATCGAGACATGCTGGCGCGGGACATAGCGGCCGGTTCGGTGATGGCAGCGACCGTCGCTGTGGTCCGAAGCTAGCTCTCGCGCCGCGATGGCATCCGCGAAAGTCTGCGAGGGGGGTGCACGTCTTCACCACCAGTGGGGCGCAGACGTGGGTGCAGGAGTGGCCGTTTGTGAGGGCAACTCGCGGGGTTCACAACCTGATGGTCGTGCATCCTCAGTTTTTCCCGCTACCGGACAAAACGGACACATCGGACAAGGTGTGTCCGTTTTGCTTTTCGCCCTGAGGGATCGGGCCGGGTGGAAGTAGGCGGAAAGTAGGCGCCTCCAGCTGTTCGTCGTCGGCTGGGCCACCTAAAACAACGGTG
>CAMAWO010000300.1 GCA_945861925.1 Bifidobacterium breve
GACTTGGTCTCGGGGTTGAAGTAGGCCATGACGCTCAGGGCGTCGGCAGCCACCGACCCGTCATCGTCCAGGATCCGATATGCGAACTGGTAGGAGGCCGCACCGATGGTGGGGATCCAAACCTCGACGGTGACGGGTTCCGCCTTGAGGTACAGCGGGCGCCGGTGGTTGATCTCCTGTCGGACGATCACATGGGTGAAGCCGATGTGGGTACCCGCCGTGACCTGCCGGATCACATGGACCCGCGCCTCCTGCAGGTAGTCGTGGAACACGACATTGTTCACGTGCCCGAGCAGGTCGATGTCGCTGAACCGGCGCTGGACTGGAATGCGAAAGATGGTCACCAATCAGTCCCGGGTGAGCTTGCGGTAGGTCGCGCGGTGCGGGCGCGCCGCCTCGGCGCCGAGCCGCTCGACCTTGTTCTTCTCATAACTGTCGAAGTTGCCCTCGAACCAGAACCATTGCGAATCGCCCTCGTAGGCAAGGATGTGGGTCGCGACGCGATCAAGGAACCAGCGATCATGCGAGGTGATGACGGCACAGCCGGGGAACTCGAGCAGCGCGTTCTCTAGCGAGCCGAGGGTCTCGACGTCAAGGTCGTTCGTCGGCTCGTCGAGGAGCAGCAGGTTACCGCCCATCTTCAACGTGAGCGCAAGGTTGAGCCGGTTGCGCTCACCACCGGAGAGTACGCCGGCGGCCTTCTGCTGATCGGGACCCTTGAATCCGAACACCGAGACGTAGGCCCGTGAAGGCAGTTCGACGTTGCCGACCTTGATCCAGTCGAGGCCATCGGAGACGACCTCCCAGACGTTCTTTGTCGGGTCAAGGCCCGAACGCGACTGGTCGACGTACGAGAGCAGCACCGTCTCGCCGATCTTCAGGTCGCCCGCGGTTGGCAGGTCGTCCTTGTCATCGGTCCGGCCCTCCGCCGCCGCGACGATCATCTTGAACAGGGTGGTCTTGCCGACCCCGTTCGGTCCGATGACCCCGACGATGCCGTTGCGCGGCAGCGTGAAGCTGAGGTCGTCGAGAAGGAGACGATCGCCGAAGCCCTTTGTCAGGTGTGATGCCTCAACAACGACACTGCCAAGGCGCGGGCCCGGCGGGATCTGGATCTCTTCCATATCGAACTTGCGGGTCTTGTCGGCAGCCGCAGCCATCTCTTCATAGCGGTCGAGGCGGGCGCGGCTCTTCGTCTGACGGGCCTTTGCGTTCGAGCGAACCCATTGGAGCTCGTCGGTGAGGCGTCGCTGCAGTTTGACGTCCTTTTGCCCCTCGACCTTGAGGCGGGTGGCCTTGGTATCGAGGTAGGTGGAGTAGTTGCCTTCGTAGGGATACGCCCGGCCGCGGTCGAGTTCGAGGATCCACTGGGCGACGTTGTCGAGGAAGTAGCGATCATGGGTGATGGCGATGACGGTGCCGGGGTACTTCTCGAGGTGCTGCTCGAGCCACTGGACGCTCTCGGCATCGAGGTGGTTCGTCGGCTCGTCGAGGAGGAGCAGGTCGGGCTTGCGCAGGAGCAGTTGGCACAGGGCCACGCGGCGCTTCTCACCACCGGAGAGGAGGGAGACGTCGGCGTCGGGCGCCGGGCAGCGGAGGGCGTCCATCGCCTGCTCGAGCTGGGAGTCGAGATCCCAGGCGTTCTTGTGGTCGATCTCCTCCTGGAGGGTGCCCATCTCGGCGAGCAGGGTGTCGTAGTCTGCATCGGGCTCGGCCAGTTCGGCGGAGATCGCATTGAAGCGATCGACCATGGCCTTGGTCTCCGCGACACCGTCCTGCACGTTCTCAAGGACCGACTTCGATTCGTCGAGTTTCGGCTCCTGCAGGAGGATCCCGACGGTGTAGCCGTCCATGAGCTTCGCCTCGCCATTCGACACCTCGTCGAGGCCCGCCATGATCTTGATGAGGCTCGACTTTCCGGCGCCGTTCGGCCCGACAATGCCAATCTTCGCGCCGGGAAGGAACGAGAGGGTTACGTCATCGAGGACGACCTTGTCGCCGTGCGCCTTGCGTGCCTTATAAAGGGTGTAGATGAACTCAGCCATAGTCACCGAGCCTAATGGCCGGTGCGAGCGAGACCACGGGCTGGCACCGCCGACCGGACGAACACGCGCGGCGCCCCTGTGCAGAATTTCCGGAAGTCGACTCTTCTGCCGCCGTGAATTGGTACACCACCTTCGTCGAACTCCCGCTCACCGTCTCCATTCCGATCTTGATCGTGCCATTGCTGGCCCTCACCGTCATCCTCGTGATGGCGGTGGATCGCGGCGATTATCATCTTCGCGACAATGACAATGTGGCGACCACAGCGATGCGGCTCATCGGTGGTGCCTTCATCTTCATGAGCGCCTTCGTGACCGTTGCTTTGTGGCAGGAGTCGAGTCGCCTCGCGGATACGGTCGGCCAAGAGTTCGGCCATGCGAGCGTCATCGTCAATCAGCTCAGCGCCCAAGAGGTCCCCCGGTCCGAGGAGATCATTGGTCATCTGCGCACCTATGCCAGTCTCGTCATGGACGGTGAACTCATCAACCCGAGGGTCTCATCAAGCAACGACGGGGCGAATGAGCAAGTGTTCGAAGCGACTCGAGGCATCGTCAAACTGGATGCGGCAGGCACCATCGAGAGTGACGACGCAAAGCTGCTGTTCGATTCGCTCGGCGGGATGACGCTTGCGCGAAACAGCCGCCTCAGTCAGCCCTACCCCCCCTACCACTGTCGATCTTCGCCCTCGTCATCGTTCTCGGGTCTCCACGATCATCCTCGCTGCGATGTACCCGACGGGTCCGGATCGCAGGCTCAAGTGGATTCAAGCGCTCTTGCCCTTTAAGAAGGCATCTCTGAACGTGTGTCCATCGTTCAGTGTGCTCACTATGCCGCCGTCCGCTTCGCCGCCGACTATTCATCCGACGATTACCTGCTCGCCTCCCGGTCAACGCACGGTGTCCATGCGCTTCCCGTTCACTCAGACTTTAACCTCTGATCAAAGGATGATCCATGAATGTTCGTATCGGGATAGCAGGGCTCACCGCCGTAGCGCTAGCGGCCGCCGCCGTGCCCGCGATGGCGGTCACGTCCGGGGTAAGCGTCTACGTCTTCGCCTCCGAGGGCCTTGCCGCAGCGTCGAACTCGGCGCTTCCTGGGTCGGTCGGCAACGATTTCGGCATCCTGCTCGGAGGCTACGGCTCGGACCTGTACCGCGAGCCTGGGCGGCCCGGCGAGTACTGGACGGTGACCGATCGCGGCCCGAACAACGACACCGTGCTGAAGGACGGCACCGCGGGAACCGGTTTCCCAGTGCCGACGTTCACGCCCCTAATCATGAAGATCAAGGTCAGCGGTTCGACTGCGCAGATCACCCAGAAGATCGCCGTGCAGTCCACCAAGGGCGTCGGTGCCACCGGCCTGCCGAACGTTGCCGGGTATGACTCGGTCCCGACGAACGAGGCGGGCGTGGCCATCGCCGACAACGTGAACGGCCTCGACACCGAGGGCGTGGTGCGCACCAAGAACGGCGACTTCTGGCTCGTCGATGAGTACGCGCCGTCTATCGTCCAGGTGGGCCCCGACGGTGTGGTGAAGAAGCGGATCGTCCCAGAGGGCTGGAAGGGCACCGGTGCCGCCTATCCCATCTCAGCGACGCTGCCTGGCATCTTGCTGACTCGCAAGGCGAACCGAGGCTTCGAGGGCGTGGCTCTCTCGCCCAGCGAGAAGTACCTGTTCATCGGGCTTCAGAGCCCGCTGCTCAACCCGGACAAGAAGACGGGCGACGCCTCTTTGCAGACGCGCATCCTACGCATGGACCTTGCGAAGGGCACCATCGACGGCGAGTGGGTCTACCGATTCGAGGCGCCCGCCACTGTTGATCCCAGCACGACGAA
>CAMAWO010000301.1 GCA_945861925.1 Bifidobacterium breve
CGAAGGAGCCGGCGGGACAGCAGACACCGACAACGGATCGAACACGAAAACACCTACCCGCGGGGGAAGTCGCAGTACGGACAGGTGAAGCCTCCCGCGGCTCAGGCCAAGATCAGCGAGCCACGCCGTCAAGGGACCTGAATAGTTACCATACACGGCCAATTGCACGGTCGTGTAGGCCCACCACGCCAGGCCCGCAGCGCCCAGTCCGATGGGCAAACCCAGACCGCGCCCAACAAACGCATAGAGCGCTCCCGCATTCGTCACCTGACGAGACATCGCGATGTAGCCCGAGGCGAAAATGAGCAAAATTGCGCCGACGAGCACGAAGGCCATCGGGGCGCCAATTCCGTTGCCAAGGACCATGGCGGTCGGAATCGCGCCGGTGAGACCGATGAGGGGACTTGCTGCTGAGAGCACGAGGATGACAACCCCGATCGTGCCGAGTGAGTTCGCCTTAAGTTTCGTTGAACTGACCTGCTCCACTTCCATGGCCATGCCGTCTCCTGATTTTTAGGGCCCGAAGGCCAGTTGTCGCAGAGTTGTCCATTTGGATAGTTCTGTCAAGCACTTTCAGTGAAATTCGATCGGCAGGCTGCTGATATTTCGGATGAACTCCGTGTGCTTGTGCGTGACAGTGCCGCTCACGCGGTAGTCGGGGAAGCGCTCGACAAGTGCGCTTATTGCACACTCGGCCTGCGCCCGGGCGAGGAGTTGGCCATGGCATCCGTGCTGACCGGCTCCGAACGCCATTTGCAACCGAGTGAGATCAGGGCGCTTGTGGTCGAAGGTGTCGGGATCAGAGAACACCCGCTCATCCATGTTCGCCGAGCCGATCATTCCGAGCACGATCGACCCTGCGGGGAGGGTCTCCCCCGAGATGTCGATGTCTTCAGTCGAGAAACGTGTGACGAACTGCTCCGGGGTATCTATGCGAAGCATCTCAGAAATCATGTCGTTGCGAACGTCTGGTTGTGTTCGAAAGAGTTCCCGTTCTTCGGGCATGTCAGCCAGGAGTCTGATCCCGTTCTGAATCAGGAACGAGTTGTCCAAATGCCCCACCGCGTAGAAAAGCGTCACCGTGGCCATGATCTCGGCCTCGCTCATGTCACCCGCCTCCTGAGCCGCGAGAAAGGCATCGAGGAGTGAAGTGCCCGGGTTCCGGCGCTTGAACTCGACGAGGTCCCGGATGTAGTCGACGTACCAGGCAAAGGCAGCCTGGGCTCCAGCCACGTCGTCATCCGTGGCAGCCGGTCGCAAGGCCCTGCCCATCTCGATGACCTTCTGCCGGCACTCGGCTGCATCGTGGGTTCCGACACCCAGGATGTAGGCCATCGTGCCGAATGTCGCGGCGAACGAGAGATCCTCACATGCATCAAGGCCACCTGCGGACTCCCCCTCATCGAGGGCCCTGTCGACAATTCGACGAGTCTCAACAATCCAGTCCGCCGTGCGCTCAGCCGTAAACCACTTCGCGCTGATGCGTCGAAGGCGGCCATGATCGGGGGAGTCCATCCCGAGCACCGAGTCGTGGAAGATGTTCGCCACGCCAAAGTCAAGTTGCGCGGCGCTCAGCCTCTTGTCCCGGAGGAGTGCCGCAACGTCGTTATGACGAACGACAGCGAACACTCCCAGTGGACTCTCGTACAGGGGTGTGAGATCACGGACGATTCGGTAGTAGGGGTACGGGTTGTCCTGATAGACCGGGTCTGCAAAGGGCAGGAGGTCCACATTCACCGAAAGCACGCTCATGACACTCCTAGGACTTCACTCGGATTCGGTCAGGGTCATACACCGGTGTCCTGAGGACCTCAGCTTCACGAACCCCTGACGGCACCTCGACGGTAAGGAGCTGACCCACACGAGCAACATCTCGGTGCAGGCGGGCCATTGCGATCGTCGCGCCACCTAGAGCGGGCGAGGGAACCGCCATCGTCACCTGACCTACGTCAAGGCCCTCGACTTGAATCGGTGCCCCATCCAAGCCCTCGGAATCACCTTCAATGCGAATCGTCATCACTCTTCCGATCGCGGAGTCCCTTCTCTGAAGAAGGGACTCACGTCCGATGAAGTCCCCCTTCTCCAAATCAACTGACCAGCCCAGTCGGCATTCGAAGGGTGACAGCGTGCCGTCGTATTCAACGTCGGCCATGACCATCCCAGACTCAATGCGACACATCATGAGTGCGGCAGCACCGCATGCTCTGGCATCAAATTGCGCACCGGCCTCCGCAATTGCAGCCATGAGTGCCGAAGCGTCAGCAATCGGGGCCACCACCTCGAACCCGAGTTCCGCCGTGAAACCGATCCGATTGATCTGCACCGCTCGGCCCGCGAGGTCGATCCCCGTCTTGAATGTGTAATAGGGAAAGGACTCGTTCGATAAATCGGAGTCGGTGAGGCCCTGAAGGAGCTCCCTGCTACGCGGCCCCTGCACTGAAAGAACGCACACTTCTTTTCGCCCCTCGGTCAGCGTTGTCTCCGCTTCAAGCTCTCGTTCGATGATCGGGCCGAGAGCGGGTGTGCCACCCACGAGTAGCACGTGTTCGAGGCCGTAGACGGAGACTGTCGGGTCGTCCACCATCAAGCCCTCTGTGTCGACAACAACCCCGTAGCAGATCTCACCTGCACTCATCGCCATGATGTTCCGGCTGTGGACGCGATTTGCCACAGCCATCGCCCCCGGGCCTCGAATCTCCCATCGGTAGAGCATCGAGTACTCAAGCAGCCCGACCGCTTCTCTGAACGCGCGGTACTCCGACTCAGGGTCACTCACCCATAGCGGGACTGCGTAACCCATGACATCGATCCATTCAGTCTCGAGATCTTCGGGATACCCGTGGGCAAACGGGGTTGTCATAAGACCTGAAGGACTGGACACACACACCTCCGACAACTATCCATTTGGTTAGTTGTCGGAGTCTAGGTTGGACGACGCCCCTTGTCTTGCACATCACGAAACTTTGTCAGTCAGTGAGTTGAGCGCTCTTCAGCAACTCCCGCAGCCTTCGGATTGCCGCACGAGTCGTCTGTGGTTCATTAAGCGCAAGCCCCTGGAAGATCAATCCATCAAGAGCCGCGAACACCAACGTTGCCAGCGCCTTGTCAGCCTCAACGCCGTGCGCACGAAGGTCAGCGAGCATGGCCCTACGAAATCCGGCGTACAGGTCACGTACGGCCCCCTTGAGTTCGGGGCGCCGTCGAGACTCGAGGATCACCTCAAACTGGAATGCGGTGAGCTCCTCCTCATCAATGAGAACCCGAGGCACATCCTTCGCCCAATCGTCAAGCGAGCCGCTCTCACCTAGGTTCGACACCTCAATCGAGGGCCCGAGCGAGTACTCAGTGGCAGCGACAATCAGGGCATCACGTGACCCGAAGTGGTGACGAACCAACCCGTGCGTGACACCGGCCTCGGTCGCCACTGCACGGTAGGTCAGGGCGCGAAGTCCACCCCTCGCCACAACCGTGACCACAGCTCGAAGCAGTGCCTCGCGGCCGTCGCCATAAGGAACGTCCGCCTTATCTGCACCCCGCGACCCCGCCATGCACCATTAGTAGCAGACAGGTGGGTGTCACCTGGTCAGAAGTCCGTCGCACTGCATGATCGTCCTAGATGTACCGGTAATGTCCGTTGTTGATCCACCTTCGCATAGTCCCCAATGCTTGACCTCCGGAGTGGCAACGCGCATGCACGAGCGGGCAACGCAGTGGCTTACACGACGTACCTTCCGTGGCGTCGACATTGCCATACGGGACGTCGTGCGCGCGAAGTCAGCCACTCATCAGCCTTTGGCGGCCCGAGCTCGCCGGAGTAATCCAACCGCTCGCCGGCGAGTGGTCAGCCCGTCGGACCCTGCTGGAATCGCTCAACTTC
>CAMAWO010000302.1 GCA_945861925.1 Bifidobacterium breve
GGGCTCTATACGGGCATCCCCCTCACCGAGCGTGACGGGTCCTACTTCGGGGCCCTTCCTGACTGCATCACGATCTACCGCCGCCCGACGATGGCGATCTGCGACGACCTCGCGGACGTGATCGAGGAGGTGCGGATCACGGTGGTGCATGAAGTCGCCCATCACTTCGGCATCGACGACGATCGCCTGCACGAGCTCGGCTACGACTAACGCGCGCACGCTCGGGTCACCCGCTGTGGGCAGCTCGGTTCAGCCGGTCGATGACAGCGGCTCCGATGCCGGCTGGTTCCGGTGCAACCGCGAGGACCGTCTCGAGCCCGAGCACGTCGGCTTCGCGGAGCGCTGCGTAGAGGACGCGGGCGTATTCTTCGGCGGAGTGAGGGGAAGCGAGGCGCACGACGCCCGAGGGGGTGTTGATTCCTGCCATCGCGAGAAGTCCGACGACGGGGGCCTCGGCACCGGAGCCCAGGGACCATCGGTCCTGCAGCTCTGCCGCTCGGACAATGCGCACATCAGCTGAGGGCTGATAGTGCTTGGCGAGGGTGCCCGAGGCGCGAATGGTCGATCCCGCTGGGCACTCGAGGCCCGTCAATCGTGCGACGTCATCGGCAGTGATCGCCCCGGGACGAAGCAGCCTTGGCTGGGAACTCGTGCAATCGATGATCGTTGACTCAAGGCCGACTCCGCACTCGCCGCCATCAAGCACCACATCGTCGTCGGAGAGGAAGTGGGCGAGTTCGCTCATCACATGCCAGGCCGAAGTCGGACTCACACGGCCAAAGCGATTCGCACTCGGTGCTGCGATGCCGACCGATTCGTTCCCGGTGAGTTCCATGAGATGTGCCAGCACCTCGCCCATGATCGGATGGGCTGACACTCGTAGGGCTACCGAGTCTTGGCCGCCGGTGACGAAATCGGCGGCAGCGGGGGACCGGCGTACGACGAGGCTGAGTGGCCCCGGCCACAGGGAATCAGCGAGTGTCCTCGCGTACCGGGGTACCGACTCTCCCCACGAATCGAGAGCGTTGGCTCCGGCGATATGGACGATGAGTGGGTGGTTGGCGGGCCTGTCCTTGACGGCGTAGACCCGTGCAATCGCCGATGCCTGATCGGCCCGAGCGCCCAGACCGTAGACCGTCTCGGTGGGCAAAGCCGCGAGGTGGCCGTCAAGAAGAGCGAGGGCCGCCTCGCGCGGATCCATCGTCAGTCGCACCAGCCCATCCAATCGCACCACTCATATTCGATGCAGGTCAGCCAAGTAATCGACGTTGAGCCGGAGTGAGAGCAGCAAGTTGAGCCCGGGTCAGTGCATTCACCTGACTGGGGGTCAGAGCCTGCAGCTGGGCGTTGCTCATGGCGGCCAAGGCATCCGGGTCCAGTTTGGCCAGCGAGCTTGGTCGCAGCTTGGCGACCTGAGCTGCGGAGAGTTCACTGACCTGATCGGGGGCGATGGCCGACGTCTGGGCTGGGGTGAGCCTGGCGAAGGCGGTCGTGCGGAGCCCGGCGAGCTGGTCGGCCGACATATTCGCGATGGCGGCAGGCTGCAGCCTCGCCACCGTTGCCGGACGGAAGCCCGCGAGCTGCTCCGGGGATAGCGCCGCCACTGCCGCAGGGTTCATTGCCGCAGCCTGATTCGGTCGGATGAACGAGACCTGCGACGGTGACAGTGCCTCAGCCTGCGCGGCGGACATTGAGGCGATCGCTGAGGCTGGCATCTGCGCCAGCACGCTGCCTGGAATCGTGGCGACCTGCCCCGGCGTGTAGGCATCAACCTGTCCGGGGGTGACCCGCTGCGGATTCGAGATGACGATCGGCGCGACGACGGGCGCTGAAACTGGCGCCGTGACCGGAGCGCTCACAGGAGGGGCGACGGGCGCGGATATGGGCGTGGTTACGGGTGTGCCGCCTGACGACCCTCCGCCTGACGACCCTCCGCCTGACGACCCTCCGCTGGACGACCCGCCGCTTGAACTGCCGCCGGATGAGGAACCACCTCCGGTGTACGCGGCGAAGGAGCGCGCGTAGAGGAGTTTGTTGGGAGATCCGAGGACTCCGGTGATGACATCAGTCGTTGAGGCCGAGGTGAGGGCCGCGACGACCTGCGCCGGGGTAGCCGAAGTGTTGAGGGCCAGGTACACGGCGACAGCACCGGCGGTGTGTGGACTGGCCATTGAGGTACCGGACATGGTGGCCGTTGCGGTTGTTGACGTGATGCCGGCGGAGGTGATTGACGACCCGGGGGCCAATATGTCAACGCAGGTACCGTAGTTGGAGTAGTAGGCGAGGGCATCACCACTCGTTGTCGCCCCCACTGTGACGGCCGTTGGGGCGCCGGCCGGGCTCACATTGCAGGCGTCCTGGGTCTCGTTTCCGGCGGCCACCACGACCGTGACGCCGTCGAGGACGAGGTTTGCCACAGCCGTATCGAGGGCTGAACTCTTTCCGCCGCCGAGGCTCATGTTCGCAACGGCCGGGACGCCAGTTGCGTGGTGCGTGACGATCCACTCAACACCCGCGATGACCCCGCTCGTGGTGCCGCTGCCGAAGCAGTCGAGGACCTTGACCGGCACGATCGTCGCGGATTTTGCGACGCCGTACGTGGTGCCTGCCACTGTTCCGGCGACGTGGGTGCCGTGACCATGGCAGTCAGTCGTCGTTGTGTTGGCCGGGCTCGACGTGGTGTTCCAACCGGTGGCGGTTCGCCCGGTGAATTCGGTGTGAGCGGTGTAGACGCCCGTGTCAACGATGTAGGCGGTGACGCCGCTGCCGTTGCCTGCCGGGGTGAAGAGCTGGTCAAGTGTGGCGGTGCGCTGGTCGATCCGGTCAAGGCCCCACGTGGCGCAGCCGTATGTTCCGGCCGGTACTGAGGTACCGCAGCTTGACGACGGGGTGGGCGTCGGGGTCGGTGAAGCGCTCGCGGTATTCACGATCTGGTAAACGTATCGGCCGTTCTTGGCCGTGTACGGAGATCCGCTGGGCGGATTCACCTGGTTCCCGATGAGGGGTGATGACCCTGAGTTGTAGAACGGGGTCGGAGTCGTACCGCTCCCTGAGAACCGTACGCTCTTCGTGCGATCAGTCGGAACGGAAAAACCAACCTCGAGTGCGTATGTTGACGAGGCGATGTTGCTGTAGTTAAAGACGATGTCGACGTCGCCGGAGCGGCGGTCGTCGCGGTTGACGATGAGTGCCTGGGCTGAGTACAGGGGACCGCTGGCGTTGTAGTGGCCGACATTCACCCAGTTGACGCAGTACGCCTGGCGCCCGCCGAAGGTCGTATTGAGCGGACCGAATTGCACGACGGTTGTGGACGAGTTCGTCGTGTCGATGTCCGTGAAGACCGGCAGCACGAGCGGCCTTAATGTGTTGGTCAAGTCGACACTTTGGTAGGACGTAAAGCGGCCCAGGCCGTCATCCCACGCGAATCCTCCGTTGTTGTTGATATATATCGAAGAGTAGGCAGACCCGTACCAGTTGGCGGTGGTTACCGCCGACACGTCGATCGAATCGGTGCCGTAATCGTCGTTTCGGGACATTGAGTTTGCCGTGCAACCGGAGTCGGTGACGACGGCGCCGCTACCCGAGTCGTCATACGCCGTGCCGATTGATACTGGAAGGTCTCGCTCGATGGCCATGACATCGGCACGAGTGCGCATGAGCACCGCCTCGGCCGGAGTCATGGACACGGCGAGACCGTTGATCGCCTTGTCGTAGGTCACGGCGACCTCGCCCCCGGATGCTTCCACGGCGGACGCGACCGCGGCCTGTGCCCCCTCACGGACGGTCACGATGTAGTCGAGTTCGCCGGTTGCGCTCGCTGATGCGGAAGCGGACCCGCTGCTGGTCGCGGA
>CAMAWO010000303.1 GCA_945861925.1 Bifidobacterium breve
CCGGCCAGGGCGAAGGCCTTCTCGGGCAGGAACGCCTGGTAGAGCGAGGCGATGTTGTGGGTGTTGAGGTTGTCCATCACCAGGACGACCTTGTCCGCGTCGGGGTAGTCGACGGTCAGCAGGTGGTCGACGCCGTTGGCCCAGTCGACGCGGGTCCGGGTCGCTTCGGCGTAGGCGCGGCGCCATCCGCGCAGTGGTTCGGCCCAGACGAAGATCGAGCAGGTCCCGTGGCGGACGTATTCGGAGTCCTCACGGGCGGCCTGCCCCGGCTTGGCCGGCGTGCCAGGCCTGGCGTCTGCGAGCAACTGCAGTGGCTTCTCGTCCATCACGACCACCGGATAGGCCGAATCGTAAGGCCGGGCGTAGACAGCCAGGACGTCTTCCATCGCCGCGACGAACGCGGCGTTGGCGTGCGGCGGGATCGTCCAGCATGCTTTCAGGTGAGGGTTGAGCGCCCCCTTTTTAGGACCCGCCCGATCGTGGAGTGGTCCATCGGAGGTATTCCCTCCGTCAGGAGCACGTGCTTCTCCAGCAGGCGCAGCGTCCAGCGCTGACGCCCCGGCGGCGGCTGGCTGCACGCCAGCGCGATCAGCCTGGCCTCGACATCGCCCGTCACCTTCGGCTCCACCGGAGGTGTCGTCCGCTTCTTGCGACCGATCACCTCCTCGATCCTGCCGCACTGGGTCGCGAACGCCTTCGCCAACAGGTACACGGTGCTCTCCGACGTACCGACACGCTCGGCCACCACCCGACGATCAGGCGCGTCGCCCTGCGACTCGTCCAACGCCAGCAGCACCCGGGCCCTCGTGATCATCCGGGCAGGATGAGTCCCGGACGAGACCACCTTGGTCAGCTTCGCACGGTCAGCCGCCTTCAAGCGGACCGTGAACTCCTTCGGACGAGGCACGACATCAACTCCCTCTGGTCAAGTATCAACCAGAGGAGCGGACCACAAATAACCATCAAATTCAAGGCGACACGCTACTAGGGGGTCCGGGGCAGAATTCTCCGCAGTTCCGACTCACGCGGGGGACTGATTCCTGTGACCTTCGACCCGTCGACCGAGATTTCCCCGAGGGAGATTGCCGATGCAGTCAAGCAAACGGTAGGCGTGCAAGAGTTTGGCTCCACTGCCGTCCATAGCGGCGGTGGTGCTGCGATTTCTAAAGCCATCAATACCCGATCAGCAAAGATCTGGCGACAGCCTGATGAGCGTCACCGAGTCGATGGCAGGGATCGCGAGGGCCAACGTCGCGAGCCAGTGCAACGGCCTGTGAGGGCACTGTTGCATTGACGGATTGTCGCAAGAGGCTCGCCCGATAGCGCCGATTTATGCGCAGGAAATTCGACCCTGGTGTCAGGCGAACTGGGAGCTGAGTCGTCGGTTGCCCCGCCAGGTGACGGTGATGGTGACGGTGGGGAATTCGTCTTGGCGGAGCACGGGTGAGTGGGCGCGTCGGTCGATGATGGCGTCTCCTAGGTTGAGGATTTCGCCGCCGGTTCCATCCCCGCCAATGCCCACCGTCTCGCGGGCATTCCTACGTGAGGCACGGAGAGCACTTTCGCGGGCACTTTTCGTGAGTCTCGTCGCGGTGACGTGGTGGAGCGACTGGAACACCGGTGAGTGCGGCACCGGGAAGACATGGCCGTGCTGGGTCTCCAAGGCTCCGGAGCTGTGGGGCATGACGAGCGAGGAGATGATTGACTGCATCGAGTCCGGTGATTCAGCAGGGGACTGGTGTCGCGACGTTGCGTCGCGGGCATCACGACGTGGAACGAGCGCCATAGTGATGGTACGGTTTCTCGTACCAACAAGGAGGGGTCATGGCTGTCACGGCAAGTGAGGCACGAGCACGGTTGTTCCCGCTCATCGAGCAGGTGAACGCCGATCAGGAGCCGGTGGAGATCGTGTCGAAGAAGGGCACGGCCTTCTTGGTGTCGGAGGCGCAGTATCGCTCGATGGCCGAGACGGCCTACCTGATGCGGTCGCCCTTGAATGCCGAGCGTCTGCTCAAGGGCGTCGCCCAGGCTTCCGCGGGCAAGGCATCCGAGCGGGCGCTCATCGCCGAATGAGGGTCACGTTCACCGACGACGCGTGGGCCGACTACAGCTCGTGGAGCGATGATCGCAAGATGCTCGCCCGCATCAACCGGCTGATCGGCGAGTCGCTCCCCGAGCCCGGAGCCGGCATCGGCAAGCCGGAACCCCTCGGTCAGAACCTGTCCGGCTACTGGTCGCGGCGGATCACTGACGAGCATCGGCTGGTCTACGCGGTCGACGGGGACAGCCTCGTCATCATCCAGGCCCGCTACCACTACTGAGGTATGGCCCACATGCTCCAGCGCACCGGCGCTGACATTGCACCCCAATCCCATCAGCGGCCCTAGGGGCACCGCCACCTCGCACGTACCGATAGCGGGCATCGAGCGAACCCGACGCGAGCGCATTTGATGCCTCTTCTCGCTCTCGATGCGAGTCGTCCGGGACGCAGATCGTGCGTGCAGTTATCCGAGCAGGTCGGGGGCTTGATCAACTTTCCCCCGTTTCCCCCAACGACAGGGGCGCGATCCACGATCCAGGCGTAGCGAGAGAAAAAGAAAACACGTTGGAAAACATGTAGTTTCTGGCATCAGGCCAATGGGCTGAACTAGCAATAGCCCTACTCATAATCTGGTAGTCGTCGGTTCGAGCCCGACCCGCCCCACCGAGGAAACCCGTTGAATTCCAACGGGTTATCGCTTGAGTGGACTAGGTGTTCAAGCCCCTTGATGCCCGCTCGCTACCTCTCACTATTGCACGCCTATTGCACGCCGGAACCCGGACGGATGCGCGCGAAAATGAGCGATGGGACTGGTCGAAGGATGCGTGGAGGAAGTCAGATTGGGGCGGCGATGGAGGTGAACAGCGACGCATGGTCGTACGCAGTTTGGACAAGCCCGCGACTCGACCGAAGCTTCTCCAGCTGGTGTTGGTCGATTCGGGGTGACCCGATCTCGCACCCCCGGGGTGGGAGATCAGCCCATGAGAATTGTGAGGGCGGAGTTGCGTTCGGCGATCGCCGGGCGTCCTGGATCGTTCGTCGTGGCGAAGCCCATCAGATTGCGTGTTGAAGGTCGCCGGAGTTCGCGGTTCCGTTTGGACTTCGGTTCGGCGCCACCGTTGGCAACCGCCGACTCGTCGTCGCTGGCGGCAGGTTCGAGGTTTCGGTCCGTCGGGGAGGTTATCCGTGTCATCGAGGATGTCCCCGGGCTGTCGATCGTGAGCGTCGTGAATGGTTGCGTGAACCGCCGGTCCAAGTGATGTTTGCGCGCTCATGTCCAGTGAGAGGGATCGGCAAGTCTGTTGAGGAGCGGTTCGAGGTGATCTCGCAGTTGAAGTGCGGCTTGTAGGCCGAGCGCATTGGCTCCGCTCTTCGGGACCCTGATGTATGAGGTGGCGCGCTCGATGTCGAGGTCGCCGCGTGAGCCCTTGGGCCAGCCATTGGCGGTGACGTCGTGCGCCGGCTGATTCGCGAGCGGCGCATACCGTTCCTGAAGGTCGGGAGGCTGGTCGGGCTTCGCCGAACGGACATCGAGGCGTCCCTCGCGCAATGGGCGGTCCCGGCGGTCCGTTGGTGACTCCACTACCGCTTTCCCTATCAGTTATCGGAATATCCCGATGGACCTTTACTATCGGAATATTCCTATAGTACCGTGTAACCATGGCACTCACCGGCACCGTCTCCAGCCCGCAGGCCCTGGGTCGACTGCTGCAGCAGGCACGCCTGTCCCGGGGGCTCTCCCAGCAGCAGGTGGCCGCCCAGCTCGGGATCAGTCAGGGCTACGTCTCAGAGCTCGAGAGCGGCAAG
>CAMAWO010000304.1 GCA_945861925.1 Bifidobacterium breve
ATCACCGGGGTGAAGGATGTCCGCCAATCACGGGTCGGCGACACCATCACGCTGTCGCAGCATGGGGCGACCGAGGCGCTCGGCGGCTATCGAGATCCCATGCCCATGGTGTTCTCGGGGCTGTATCCGATCGACGGCTCCGACTACCCAGAACTTCGCGACTCCCTCGACAAGCTCAAGCTCAACGACGCAGCGCTCGTCTACGAGCCGGAGACCTCCCTCGCGCTCGGCTTTGGATTCCGCTGCGGGTTCCTTGGACTCCTCCACATGGAAATTGTCCGGGAGCGGCTTGAGCGCGAGGCGAACCTCGACCTCATCTCGACCGCCCCCAACGTCATCTACCGCGTCTTGGGGGATGACGGCGTTGAGATCGTCGTGACAAACCCGAGCGAGTTTCCGACCCAGAAGATCTCCAAGATTTTTGAGCCGATCGTCCGCGCCACCGTCATCTTGCCCAGTGAGTTCGTCGGAACGGTGATGGAGCTGTGCCAGCAGCGCCGCGGCACGATGCAGGGCATGGACTACCTGTCCGAGGAGCGGGTCGAGTTGCGCTACCAGTTGCCCCTCGCGGAGATCGTCTTCGACTTCTTCGACCATCTCAAGAGCCGAACGCGCGGCTATGCCTCGCTTGACTATGAACTGCAGGGCGAGCAGGAGGCCGACCTCGTCAAGGTCGACATCCTCCTGCACGGCGAGCCGGTCGATGCGTTCAGCGCGATCGTGCACCGAGACAAGGCAATGGCCTACGGGGTTCTCATGACCGCGAAGCTCAAGGAGCTCATCCCGCGCCAGCAGTTTGAGGTGCCGATCCAGGCGGCGATCGGCGCCCGCGTCATCACCCGCGAAACCATCCGGGCGATCCGCAAGGACGTCCTCGCCAAGTGCTACGGCGGCGACATCTCCCGAAAGCGCAAACTCCTTGAGAAGCAAAAGGAGGGCAAGAAGCGCATGAAGATGGTCGGACGTGTCGAAGTCCCCCAGGAGGCCTTCATCGCGGCGCTATCGACCGGCGACCCCGCAAAGAAGTAGCGAGCGACGAAGAAGGCACGGGCAATCAACGAAGGGCTGGCCGTGAGTGAACTCGTCAGGCCGCTGTCGATCTACGTCCACGTACCGTTTTGTGCGAGCCGGTGCGGCTACTGCGACTTCAACACCTACACCGCAACAGAGCTTGGTGACTCCGTGTCGCGGGCGACCTTCCACAAGGTGCTCGCAAGCGAGGTCACCGTTGCGGCCAGAGTCCTCGGTCCCTGCGAGGTCTCCACGGTGTTCTTCGGCGGCGGCACGCCGACCCTCATCGGCGCGAATGCCCTCGGCGAGATCCTTGCGTCGATCCGCGAGGAGTTCACCCTCGCACCCGACGCAGAGATCACCACCGAGGCCAACCCCGACAGCGTCGATGAATCTGCGCTCGAGACCCTGCGGGCATCGGGCTTCACCCGGATCTCCTTCGGAATGCAAAGCTCAGCCTCACACGTGCTTCGGGTACTGGATCGAACCCACACCGCGGGCCGCAGCCTGGCCATGGCACGGGCGGCCCGGACAGCGGGCTTCGATCACGTAAACCTCGACCTCATCTACGCGACTCCCGGCGAGAGCGACGACGACCTGCTCCGCACCCTCGACGACGTCATCGAGGCCGATGTCGACCATGTCTCGGCCTACTCGCTCATTGTCGAAGAGGGCACGCCCCTTGCACGTCGCATCGGCCGGGGCGAACTGCCAATGCCCGACGACGACATCGCCGCAAGCCGCTACGAGATCATCGACGATGCGCTCGCAGGCGCAGGCCTCGACTGGTACGAGGTGTCGAACTGGTCGCGCCCCGGGGGCGAGTGCCGACACAACATCGCCTACTGGCGCAGCGACGACTGGTGGGGCATCGGACCGGGCGCCCACAGCCACGTCGCTGGCGTGCGGTGGTGGAATACCAAGCACCCGCGAACCTATGCCGATGCCCTCGCTTCAGGGGCATCCCCTGAAGGCGGGAGAGAGGTCCTCACCGATGAAGATATCCGTGTCGAGCGGGTGATGCTCGCCCTGCGAATGCGAGACGGGCTCGCCGCAAGCGAGGTGCTCGACGCAGGCTGGTGTGAGCGCACCGTGGACGCAGGACTGATTGACGCCTCGGCGCTGGCCGCTGGTCGCGTCGTGCTCACTAGGTACGGACGCCTCCTCGCTGATCGACTGGTCCGTGAACTGATCGAGTAGTGGTGCCAGTCCTTGGCTGAAGGACCTCCGATCACCCTTGTGGTTGCCAAGATCTTGAATAGAATATGGCTAAACAAGGGAGTCCAAGTTGAGCGCAACCGAACGCCTATTTTTGGCGAGCGATCTTGCGAGCAAGAGGCGCGAGGTGCTCGCGTCTGCTCGCACCGGGACGGCAGTTGTTCGCGATATCGACGGGTTCACACTTGCTCTCGTACCGAAGCGCGATCTAGACCTCCTGATCGAATCGAGATCCATGCTCCTCGCGTTTCTCACGGCAGACGGGGCCGCATCATCACACGCCAGCACAGCGTCAGCATTCGGCGCCTTCGCTTGGATGGCTTCCCTTGATGGGGAGGATCGCCAAGAGTGCCTGACCGATTTACGAGAGGGGTTGATGCTCCTGGCTGCGGGTGATGATGCCCCCTTGCACGAGGCTATCCGCGAGTGGTCTGCAACGTCGAGACAGCTGTCAGACCCCACGAGGCGCGACATCCTGCTAGGAACTCCATCTGCTGACGAATTCGTAAGCGTTGAACCCCCAGTCTGATCCGAAGCCAGGTGGGTATCGGCCGTACGTGGCTGCCCGCAGCCCCGGTGGGAGACCAGATCATGCGCCCGTCTACCGGGTCGTGGTGCATCGCCAGTATCTACGGGAGTGGAACCGGCTTGTAGAGCGCGTGGGGCTCGAGAACGCGCAGCAGTTCTATGCCCACGTGTCGCGTTCACCGGGATCGCCCCCGAGCGTTGGCTCGTCGAGCTACCTACGAGGCAACGCGGCAAGGCCTAAGTGGATTGGCTACTCGCGCACGATTCACTACGAGATTTCGGGCGCTGGCCGCATCACTATCAGTGGACGAACGAGGAGTCCAGTGGCGCCGGCAGCGACCTGCACCCCGTGGTTCGGATCCTCACAATCGACCTCAACTCGCACTGAACGCCATCAACCACAAGGCGCGGACGACTTCTCGCGGGCGGGCTCGTGCGCGGCCTGCTGGCCAGCCGAGCTGAAGTTTCGGCCAAATGCACCCCGAAACCCGACGAGATGGCCGTCAGAGCACAACTCATCGGGATTCGGGGTGCATCTGACTCAGGCAGGACCCAAGGGGCTGGCTGGGGCAGACAGCGCTTCCCTACGTTGCGCTGGTGAGGGCGCTCGCCCGACGGTGCTGGACGCTCACGACGGTCACCGCCGCAGCCCACCCGGCCAGCAGGCAGAGCATGACAATCCCCTGGGTTTGGCCACTGGTTCCGGCTGCTCGCAGGAGTGTGTAGCTGTTCGTGACGATGATGAGGCCGCCAACAGCCACGCCCATGATCCGCATAGGGAGCACGTGGGTGACCCTCGCGGCGATAGGCGCAGCGATGACGCCGCCGAGGAGGAGTGGGACGAGGATGCGCCAATCGAGGGCGGAGAACCCGAGCGCAATGATGAATCCGATGCTTGCTGCGAGGGACACGGCGAACTCAGCAGTGTTCATCGTGCCGACGACTCGGTTCGGTGCCATCCGACCGTCCACCATGAGGGCCGGAGTCGTGACGGGCCCCCAACCGCCGCCGCCAGTAGCGTCAACAAAGCCACCAACGAGGCCGAGGGGGATGAGGAGCTTGGTACCCGGACGCCCCTTGCGCAGG
>CAMAWO010000305.1 GCA_945861925.1 Bifidobacterium breve
TTGCATGCTGACATGACTCAGAAGGAACGAGCGATTGCCAAGGTCACACCGCCTGCCACTACACCGGGCCGCTATTGCCCTCCCGACGCCATGTTGGCCTTCCTTGAGAGGCTCTGATTATGCCGACAACTATTGGCCGCCGGCACCCACAGATAAGGGTTTCCGCAGCAATGTCGGCATAATCCGAATGTCGGCATAATCGACGCTATGCCGATGTCGGCATAGCGTCGACAACGGACCGGAATTTCTCAATCATGCGGTCATCGCCTGGGCCGCGGACGTGAGGAACTTCTTCACCAGGTCCCGGCCATACAAGAAGAATGATCAGGCGACCATCGAGTCGAAGAACAATCACCGGGTCCGTAAGTATAGGTTCTATTATCTACACGACACCGACGCCGAACTACGTGTGCTGAACCGGCTCTGGCGGCTGGTGAACGACCAGTTCAACTACCTGACCCCGACCAAGAAACCGATCGGGTTCGCCTCCGACGTCAATGGCAAACGCAATCGTCTCTACGACACGCCGAAGGCTCCCCCAGGCCGGTTGCTCGCCGCGCACGTGCTCGCACCGGAACAGGAAGCCGAACTACTTGCCTACCGCGACCCGCTGAACCCCGCAGTGATCGGCCGCCAGATCGCCGAGCTACAGGTCTTGCTCCTTAAGCTCGCCAAGGACAAGACCGCGCAGTCTACCTCGCCTCGTTCCCCAGCGCCCTGCCCGATGTCCGCAAAGGCATCCGAGTCAAAGCCAGCAGAACCGACGTCATTTTCGCAGGCATTCTTAATTGAGGCACCGAACAGGGTCCGCGGGCAATTTGCCTTGAGGCACTACGCCTCAAGGCTCGGGCAGCGACGCAACTCGCCTCTGATTAACCACGCAGAATGCAGCAATAGATGCAAGCATGCCCGGAACCAAGAACCTCAGATGCGTGTTGACGTCGCCGTAGAAACTTGAAACCAACCCCACCGAATATAGCCCGAAGCCAAGTAGCACTACGCAGTAACTTGCCATACCAAATGCCCGCATCCTGAGAACAAGAACTATTGAGGCGAATGCGACGAAAAGGAGAATCGGGCTAACCAAGTCCCCCCTACGGATCGACTCAGTCAGATCCACGAATGTGCTAGAGATTGCCGATGAAACGATGTTCGCCAGAGTGCCGAGGCTGAAGATCATGCCTTCAGGTACGTAAGCTTGTGTCTCTTTCAAACCCGGGGGGACAGTCACTATTTCTACGCCCTTGGCAAGCAAAATCGCGCCTGAATATCCGCCCACTAATGCGACCAACGCCCTCGCGAAATTGCTGGCGAGAATGCGACTTGAATAACCAAAATACATTCCAATTTGACCGAATAGTGCAACGCTCCATAAACATCCTACTACCGGCCAAGACGGACGAGTGAGAAGCATAAGGAACCCGATTATGAAAATCACCGGCCATGATCGGGGTTTGCGCCCCAGTCGAACTATCGCGAGAGCACCACATACGGAAAGGACGGTCATCGGGCCATCCGTCAGAACACTTGCTGGCCAAATGATCATGGTGAATGCTGCGAGTGGCGCAATCGCCACCAACCAATGCCGGAAGTTCAACGAAGTCCCGCGTGGCACAATCGCATCAAACCAGAACCATACGAGGAGAAAGAAGAAGAGAATACTTGGAATAAGGATCGACCCTGAGATTGGCAGGAAACTGAATAGAGCAATGAAACCTGAAAGAAGGACCCTCGGATAAATCAGCCAAAGAAGGTTCGTACTCAGAGTGGGTGATAGGCAACTGACTTCAGGATACCCGAACCTACTAAAGATTTCGCTTGAGCTTTCGTACAAACTCTCAGGAGTCTGTCGAGCTATCTGAAGACCGTAGCAAATGTACGCAGATGAATCCGGTTGAACTGCAGTGAAGGTTCGGGGCGCCCTGCCGGGCAAGATCCAATACAACATCGCTACCTCAAAGAGGGCAACAATAAAGACGAGCGCAAGAAGATTGCGCCGCGAAGAAACGACAAATGGCAAGAAGTTGCGCACCTTCGCCACAGAGCCCCACCTCTTCCTATTCTCACCGCGATTCAAAGTTCGCAGCCCGCCAATGCTAGGCCAGCACGGTGCTCATCTGTTGGTGACTCCCGTGATCGCGACTGAGGGTGGTCGATAAGTTGACTCAATGAGGGTTCTCGAGTTGTTTCATAGACTCCAGACGGTTGAGTCCGCGGTCGTGGTGTACGAGTTCTGCGTCGTGTTGAGCGTGGCGTCCTAATCTGGGGCGGTCATCGCGTGATCCTTTGGAAGTTCTGTCGAAGGAATCCAGCAAGGGAACAACGCGATGACCGCTAGTGCGAATATTGACATGACGGCCTGGATCGACGGGCAGCTGGAGCAGGCGAGTCCCGACATGCTGCGCTCGATGCTGCAGGCGTTCGCCGGGGCGCTGATGGGAGCGCAGGCGGACGCGGAGTGCAGTGCGCAGCACGGGCAGCGCTCGCCGGACCGGGTGAACTCGCGCAACGGCTACCGGCAGCGGCCGTGGGACACGCGAGCGGGCACGATTGACCTGGCGATCCCGCGGCTGCGCAGCGGGTCCTACTTCCCGGAGTGACTGCTGAACCGTCGCAGCCGGGCGGAGTCGGCGCTGATCACGGTCGTGGCCTCCACCTACGTCCTCGGGGTGTCGACCCGCCGGCTCGAGAAGCTCGTTGCCACGCTTGGGATCACGTCGCTTTCCAAGTCGCAGGTATCCGAGATGTCCAGGAGCCTGGACGTCCTGGACGTCCTCGTCGAGCAGTTCCGCAGCCGGCCGCTGAACGCCGGGCCGTACACGTTCGTCGCCGCGGACGCCCTGGCCGGCGAAGGTCCGCGGCGGCGGCAGGACCGTCGGGGTCCATGCGCTCATCGCGACCAGCGCCGAGGGCTACCGCGAGGTCCTCGGACTGGACGTCACCTCCGCCGAGGACGGCGCCGGCTGGCTGGCGTTCCTGCGCGGGCTGACCACCCGCGAGCTGTCGGGCGTGATGCCCGCGTGCTCCGGCGCCCATCAGGGCCTCACCGCGGGGGATCGGATCGGCGCTGCCCGCCGCGGCCTCGCAGCGCTCATCCGTGAACATATGCAGTGGCAGGATGTTCCCGCTGGTTCGCCTCCGCCACCGGGAGAGGACCTTGGCAGCGTGACCTTCGAGGTCCAGCGGCAGACCCGTCCCTCCCGGCGGTGGCAGGCCTTGACTCGCCAGTGGGAGTCGTGCCTCGAGCACTCGGATGAGCGCCCGGGAAGGTCAGCCGCGAGGGGCGGGCCTGAATCCGGAAGGGTGCAGTCCATGGATCATCAACCAGATGGGTGGTCGGCGTTCGCCGGCGTCGACTGGTGTGGAGAGCATCACCAGCTCTGCATCGCCGGCGCTGCGGGCCGGCGCCTGTCACAGTTACGGGTGGCGCATGACGTGGCCGGCCTCGCCGACCTGGACGCGGAATTGGCGAGGTTCGCCGCACGCATGCCGATCGCGATCGAGCGCAGCGAGGGCCTGCTGGTCGAGCATCTGCAGGCGACCGGGCACGCAGTGTTTCCGTTGTCGCCCCCGAGGTGCTTCTCCAGCAGGCGCAGCGTCCAGCGCTGACGCCCCGGCGGCGGCTGGCTGCACGCCAACGCGATCACCCTGGCCTCAACATCGCCCGTCACCTTCGGCTCCACCGGAGGCGTCGCCCGCTTCTTACGACCGATCACCTCCTCGACCCCGCCGCCCTGAGTCGCGAACGCCTTCGCCACCAA
>CAMAWO010000306.1 GCA_945861925.1 Bifidobacterium breve
GAGCAACGCCAGCCCGACTGCGTGTTCGCAGTCGGGCTGGCGTGTTGTTCTTGAATCGTGCCAAGCTATGCGGCGGGTGCGGCTGTTGCTGCGCCGCCACCGCGCTGGCCTTGGCCGCGGCCGCCGCCGTTGCCGCGGTTGCCCTGTCCGGGGGCGGTGTTCTGGACCGGTGCCTGGGCCTGGGCCTGGGCTGGCGCGCCGGCCTGATCGGCGGGGACTGCAGCGTTGGGGTCTGTCTGGCCGCCGCGCAGGCCGTTCTGTTGACCGTTCTGCTGACCGTTCTGCTGGAGATTCTGCTGGCCGTTTTGCGGGCCGCCTGCTACGGCGGGTCGCTGTCCGCCGCGGCCGCTGAGCCGGTTCTGGAGGCTGGTGCCTGACCATGCCTCGAAGATGTCGGCGTGCAGGGTTGATGCGGCGCCGCTGGCGAGGGTGACGCCGCTGCCGCCGGTGGCTGCTGCCGAGTAGTTGATGGTCAGCGTCACCTGGGGTACGCGCACCGGGTGGCTTGTTGGGCAGACGTTGTCGGTGGCGAGTGCGAGGTGGGAGATGTGGTTGGCGCTGTCGAGGCTGGTGCCGTCCCAGCACTGCGGGAACGTGATCTGTGCGACGAGGCGTGAGCCGGGATCGCAGGTCGGCACGGTCGCGACGCTGGTGCCGAAGGTCGGCTGGGCGCCGCGGGTGGCGCAGCCCCAGGCTGCGGTCTGGTCGGTGCGGCCGGTGAGCGCCATGAATCCTGCGGGGAAGGCGGTGACATTGGCGCCGCGGCCTTCGTAGTTCACGCGTGCGGAGACTGGCGCAACGCGGGTGCCGTCTTGGTAGAGGGCAGGGACCCAGTAGGCGGAGAGGTTATTGGAGTCGTTGCAGGTGGTGGAGCCGGCGAGGAGTGAGGCTCCGGTTGAGTTCTCGTTCGTTGTCGTGTTGCCGAAGAACTCGTGAAGGTGGCTCATGGCGGCGTGGCCGGGCATGACGATTGGGTCGACGGTCGCTGAGTGGCTGAAATCGCATTGAACGGTGAATCCGCCGCCGCCTTGGCGGTTGCCGCCGTTGCCGTTGTCCATTGGTGCTGCAGTCGCTGGGACTGAGGACATGATGAGGGCGCCGGCGATGCCAGCGGTGATCGAGACTGCCGCGATGGTGCTTCGGGTGATGCTCATGGTCACTCCTGCTGTCATGGTGTCCGGGCGCTTCCCGGTTGATACGAAGCATTGGGCAACAACGTGATCGAGTCGTGGGCATCGTGTTCGGAACCTGTAAGGATCCAAGAATGCTGGAACCGCCCGGATTCCCCCCTGCGTCCATTCCCGGTGGAGTGTTCACTCCGGACTCCGCTGAGACTCCGCATCCGTTCGCAGCGTCCGGCCCTCCAGGCGGCAACGGCGGTAACTCGCCTAGTGCGGCAAGCCCCGATGGGAATAGGTCCCAACGTCAGCATCATCTGAGTTCGACAGCGGGCTGTGTGAGACTTTCACCCAAAGTGCGTGGCGGTTTACCTGCTCCGCCCGCCCCTCACAGCCAAGTCAAGCGAGCCTTCTCACAGCCGACCCCGGTGGCGCACACCTCCTCTACTTGGGCTCAGCACGCTGCCATGGAGAAGTACCAATCTGGTTGCCGATGGACAGTTGTTCCACTTTCCAGTTGAGTTTTTCTGTCAGACCTGCTGATAGTTCGGTAGGTCGTGGCGCAGTCCGCAGTCCGCAGTCCGCAGTGCCGTCGCTCGGGATGAGGCGGTCGAAACGCTCGATCGGGAGGAAGGTGACACCGTCCGCTTCGAGGAGCGTCGACGAGAAGCTGGACAGGTTGGCGGCCCGAGCAAGCAGGTGGCGGTAGTGCTCGTCGACCAGTCGTGTGGCCTGCTGAGGGACCTGGGACCTGGGACTTGAGGATGTGGGTGGAGTGAGCGCCACCGTGCGGCTGGGCCCACCGCCCGCTGCCCGACTGGCCAGTACCTTCGGCTGGAAGCCCGAGGGTCGACTTGCCGGCATCGGGGTGGCTGAGTACGGCGAACGTGCGGCGCCTCGCGGCCCGCCTGGGCTGCGGTGCACTTTGGGTTTACCTCTGCTCGAAGGTTCACGGCGCCCACCGTCATCTGGCTGCCCGTGACGAAGTCACGCGCGAACGGGCCGGTGTGCGGCGTGGCGGCCGGCCCCGACGGCAGCATGTGGTTCGAACGCTGCGGGAGCAACAAGATCGGGCGGATTGCACCGAATGGCCTCACCAAGGAGTTCAGTGTCCCGAGTGACGTTCCGAGTACGCCCGGCAACGGGGTGGGCCTGCTCGAAATGGCGGCCGGGCCTGACGGCAACATGTGGTTCACCGCCTTCTTTGCCAACTTCATCGGCAAGATCACGCCATCGGGTGTCATCACGACCTACCCCATACCCACCGCGAACTCCCACCCCTACGGCATTGCCGCCGGCCCCGATGGCAACCTGTGGTTCGCCGAGAACTTCACGAATGCCATCGGACGCATCACGCCGGAAGGAGTCATCACCGAGTTCGCGATTCCCGACGTCGGATCCACCGGCCCGGCCACGATCACCGAGCCTAAGGACTGCATCGTCTGCGGCTTCCTCATCACTGCGGGCCCCGACGGAGCCATGTGGTTCACCATGCCCGGTGCGAGCAGGATCGGCGACATCACAGCAGGGGCCGACGGCAGCCTGTGGTTTAGCGAGTCCGACGTTAGCCGGATGGGACGCATCACCCTCGCAGGTGCCATCACGGAATACACGACGCCCGCGGCGAGTTCGGAGCCGAACATGGGAGCAGCGGGAGCGGATGGCAATATCTGGTTCAGCGAGCAGCCGATCATCACGACCCCCTCCGGAAGCACCCAACCCGGTCGGATTGCGACCGTCGGCACTGGTGTCGGCCCGGTGCTGACCGCCAAGGTTTCGGGCAGTGGCGCAGCCGGGTCCCCGCTGACCTGCTCGTATCGCAACACCACAGGCTGGAAGGTCGCATCGGTCAGGTACCAGTGGCTGCGCAATGGCTCGCAGAACCGCGGGGCAACGAAGCAGGCTCATACGCCCACAGCGTTGGCCAGCGGGAGCAGCATGAGGTGCCGAGTATCGGTGACCTTCACGCCGGCGCTCACCCAGTTGGGCAGCATCTCGGCGGGCGTGAGGGTCACCCGCTAAGCGCGGCAAACCTGCAAAAAAAGTGCGACAGTCCCCGGTCCGCGGGCTACTCTCTGGGTATTTCCGCCCGCGTCGACCGGCACCTACTGCCCTTCGATCGTGACGCCCTCGATGTCTTTCCGGCCGTTGGGAATGCTCCCGCTTTGATTTCCGTGGCTGAGCCGTACGGATTCATCTTCGAGGGAATGATATCCGTCATACCGAAGTCCTTCCCGAGGCCGTGGCCTCAGTGTTACGATTCAGGTAACATGTTGGTATGGAAGTGCGCTACGCTACGCGAGATCTCGAGCGGATGTGTACCGAGGGACGTCGGATGCAGGCTGCGCTGGGAGTGAACGTCGCGAAGAAGCTCAAGCTCAGGATGGCTGAGCTCACTTATGTCGAGGCGATGGCTGATCTTCTTGGGGGGCCGGGCAGATGGGAAGAGCTGAAGGCCGACCGGGCAGGACAGTGGTCGGCGAGATTGACAGGAAACTGGCGGCTCATCGTCCAACCCGAGGAAGGCGACGAGGTGACTGTCCTCGTTGTCGAGATCATCGACTATCACTAGGTCAGTCTTGCAGGAGAGAAAGGAGTAGA
>CAMAWO010000307.1 GCA_945861925.1 Bifidobacterium breve
GTTCGCCCGCGCAACCTTCGCCACCATCGCAGCATGCAGTTGCGTGCGCACATAGACGTCAGCGATCCGCTGCCGGATGACGAGGTCGGAGCTCACCCCCAGGGAGCGGGCAAGGCCCACGAGATCATCAACGGTGCCGCCCTTGCGCCGGTGGCCCGAGCCTGATGAGGACCGTTCGAAGCCGAGGGTTGCGGTCGCGACCCTCCATCCGTCGTTCACCTCGCCGATGCGCAACGCGTCTTCGACCCGCACTCCGTCGAAGAACACCTCGTTGAACGATGATGGCCCACTCATCTGGCGAATGGGTCGGATATCAATGCCCGGGGTATCCATCCGAACGAGGAAGGCGGTGATCCCCGCCTGCTTCACGACGTCGGGATCAGTGCGGGCCAGGAGGAATCCGTACTCGGACACCTGCGCATTCGAGGTCCAGATCTTCTGACCGTCGAGAACCCATGCATCACCATCGCGAACCGCCCTCATGGAGAGCCCCGCGAGATCCGACCCCGCCCCCGGCTCGCTGAACAGTTGGCAGCAGAGCCAGTCCGTGCGAAGGAATGCGCGCGCATAGAGTTTGCGCTGCTCGGGCGTGCCAAACACGCTGACAGCAGCGCCGATGAGCCCGGTCGTAACGCTGATGATCTCGGAGGACGGCGGGATGTCGAAGGCCCGCTCCTCATCGGCGAAGGCAACGGCGTAGACGCTCGGCAGCCCCCTGCCACCGACCTCGACCGGCAAGGTCAGCGCGCCATAGCCCGCATCGAACCGCTGCTTGCGGTATTCGCGCACCCGGTCGAGATGGGTGCGTTCATCCTCCTCGCTCATCACCCGGAAGATCTGCAGATCTGGGTCTCCCTCGCCCCAGACCCGGACCTCATCTGCGCGTGGCTTCGCCAACGTTGCGAGCCAGGCCCGCACCTCCCCCCGAAAGTTCTCGAGGTGGGCCGGATCGAGATCGGTCATGATGATGCTCCTTCGGCGACGAGGACGGTGCACGCGCTGATGCCGGGGGCTCCGTAAACGTGGGTGAAACCGATGCGCAGATGGCCCGGGACCTGCTGGCCGAGCGCTCGTCCCTGCAATTGGGTCATGACCTCGTGAACCTGACGAAGGCCCGAGGCTCCGACCGGCTCCCCATTCGCGATACAGCCACCATCGGTATTGACCGGCAACCGACCACCGGCGAGGTAGTCGCCGGTGAGGTAGCCGGCGCCCTGATCCCCTGGAGCGCAAAGGCCGGTCTCGGCAAGGTGCATGATCTCGGCGCCGCTCTCCGTATCTTGTACCTGGGCAATCTGGACATCCTGGGGCCGCACGCCTGCTGCCCGGAACGCCGAGGCAGCCGCGTCAACAGATGGGCTCGTTCGAACCCCGGGTGACAACCACGGTGAGAAGACCTCAAAGGAGCCCGGACGTCGACCCCGCAGTTCGACGGCCGCAAGGCGGATCGGCTTATCGCACAGGTCGAAGGCACGCGGACCCCGCGCCAAGATGAGCGCGACGCCACCAGCATCAGGCGAGCAGAACATGAGTCGGGTCAGCGGATCGTTCACCATGTCGGAGTCGAGGACCTCGTCTACGGTCACCGGAGTCCGTCGCCAAGCGAGCGGGTGCGAGGCCGCATAGTCGAACGCCTTGGCTGAGACGTGGCCGAGGACTCTCGGATCGATGTCGTGCTCGTGCAGGTACCGCTGAACCTTCAGCGCGAAGTAGGAGGTCGTCACCATCATTCCGGTAGCGCCGTACCAGTCGCCGATGCCGTAGCGCGCTGGCGAAGCACTGAAGGCACCGCGTGCGTGGTTGTCATATCCGACCACGCAAGCGATCTCGCGCTGCTCGGCGATGAGCCCGTTGCGAGCCGTTCCCAGTGCCACGGCACCGGTGGCGCAGCCGTTCTTCACCGTGACGAACGGGATCCCGGTCAGACCCATCCGCGCGACGAGATTATCGGGCTTCGTTTCGCCGTTCGTGCCTCCAGCGGCGAACTCGACATCGCCCCAAGAGAGGCCGCAGTCGGCCAGCGCACCTCGAACAGCCTGCTCGGCGAGGTCCTGATCCTCACCATCGAACCGACCGAACGCAGTTCTCGAGCACCCGACGAGGTAGACGTCATTCACTCCGCCGGTCATTCGGCCACCTCGAATCCATAGGTGAAGACCGTCTCGCCATCGTCGGTCCATGCCTTCGCCAGCGCAAGCCGGACCGTCTCGCCGACAATCCAGTTGTTCTTGCCGAGCAGCCAACCCTCGACGATCACTGGCCCAAGGTCGATGTAGCCGATGCTGAATGGCGCAAATTCGTCAGTGCGGAAGGGAGGCTTTGGGGCAATGCGCTGGGTTGTCCACGACCACACCACTCCCGCGGTGGGCAGCGGAACCCGGGCGACCTCGGTGCCGGCGCACATCGGGCAGGTGCCCTGAGCCGGGAACACGTGCGCCGCGCACGCGGCACATGCCGAACCCTGCAGCACAACAGGATCAAGGGAGGAGAAAAGGCTCGGATCGACAACGTTGAGGGCCATTGTTGCTGCTACTCCGAGAGCCGAACGAGGGCCTTGCCCACGTTCGCACCCGCAAGAAGCCCAGCAAGGCCGGCTCCTGCATTGGCGATGCCCTCGACGATCGTTGATCGATCGACGAGTTCACCGCTCGCGAGCCAGTCGATAACGCGGCGCTCGAACTCTCCCCTGAGGTCTTCGTAGTCGCGAACGATGAAGCCCTGGATCGTGACGCGCCGCAGGATGGTCTCGATGAGCACGGCGGTCGACGGCTGCTCCTGCGTGCCGAAGTTCGAGATCGCCCCGCACATGGAGACACGGCCGTTGATCCTCATGTTCGCAAGCGCCGCAGCCAATTGCCAACCGCCCACGTTGTCGAAGAACAGATCGATGCCATCCGGGGCGAGTTGCGGCAGTTCAGCCGCGAAGTCGCCATCGCGGTAATTGATGACGTCGTCGAAACCACAGTCATCCCGGAGCCATGCGCACTTCTCGGCTCCGCCGGCGCTCCCAATGACTCGGCCCGCGCCCATGAGTCGCGCGAACTGCCCGGCCATCGAGCCAACGGCTCCGCCCGCCCCCGAGACGAGCACGATCTGTCCCGGCTGCAGCAGGCCGACGGGAAGAAGGCCTGCGTACGCAGTGAACCCGGTCTGACCGAGGGAGCTAAGCCAGGCCGTCGCCGGGGCTACGGAGATATCGCAGATGGTCGCGGCGGAGTCATCAACGACCGCGTACTCGCGCCAACCCATGCGGTGTCGGACCGTCGCACCGATCGGGAGCTTTGGGGAGGACGATTCGACGACGACCCCGACTGCAGAGCCATCAAGCGGGCCGCCGACCACGAAGTTCGTCGTGTACTGCTTCTCCCCCGGATCCATGCGCCCGCGGGTCGACGGATCAAGGCTCATGTACTGGTTCCGGACGAGCGCCTGACCGGCCGACAGGTCGGGCAGATCAATCGTGCCGAGGCCAAGGTCTTCGGCAACGAAGGTTTGTCCCGGCCGCCTGGCGAGGATGACCGCGGTGGTCTGCATCACGAATTTGCCTCACGTCGGGCGCGAGCCTCTGGCGTGCGCCCCACCCAGCCGAGCACCTGAAAGTCGACGTCGCGGATATCCCCCTCGAACCACACGCCCTTGTCATCGAACACTCCGAAGTTCTCGGAGTTCGGATCACGGACGTCGACGAGGCCGACCTCATT
>CAMAWO010000308.1 GCA_945861925.1 Bifidobacterium breve
TTGGAGGACGAGGTCGTCTTTGAGGACCTCTGGCGGCGCATGGGCCTGTCGATTGACTGGTCGCAGACCTACCAGACGATCGGAGTGAACGCCCAGCGCGTGAGCCAACTCGCGTTCCTGCGCAATCTCGCCCGAGGCGAGGCGTATCAGTCCGAGGCTCCGACCCTATGGGACGTCACCTTCAAGACAGCCGTCGCGCAGGCCGAGCTTGAGGACCGTGAGCGCCCCGGCGCCTACCACCGGATCGGCTTCCCGCGGTCGGCTGACCGAGGCGAGAAGGTCTTCATCGAGACCACGCGCCCCGAGCTCCTCGCCGCATGCGTCGCGCTCGTCGCCCACCCGGACGACCCCCGCTACCAGCCACTCTTCGGCACGACCGTGCGTACACCGGCATTCGGGGTCGAGGTCCCGATCGTCGCGCATCACCTTGCCGACCCCGAGAAGGGCTCGGGCATCGCCATGGTCTGCACATTTGGCGACCTCACCGACGTCACCTGGTGGCGCGAACTTCAGCTCCCGACCCGTCCGATCATCGGCTGGGATGGCCGGATCCTTCCCGACGTCCCCGATTGGATCACCGACCCGGTCGGCGTGAGCAACTACGAGGCCATCATCGGCACGACGAGCCACACCGCCAAGGAGCGGATGGTCGAGATGCTCGGTGCAGCAGGCGACCTCGACGGAGAGCCGCGGGAGATCATGCACCCGGTGAAGTTCTTTGAGAAGGGCGATAAGCCGCTGGAGATCGTCACGACGCGTCAGTGGTACCTCACCAATGGTGGACGCGACTCCGTGCTTCGTGATCGCCTCATCGAGCGTGGCAAGGAGCTCAACTGGCATCCGGAGCACATGCGGGTGCGCTACGAGAACTGGGTGGGCGGGCTCAACGGCGACTGGCTGGTCTCGCGCCAGCGGTTCTTCGGCGTGCCGATCCCGGTGTGGTACGCCCTCGATGAAGCTGGTAACCCGCGCTATGACGAGATCCTCCGGCCCGCTGAGTCCGACCTGCCCATCGACCCGAGCAGCGACACCCCCGCCGGCTACACCGAGGATCAGCGGGGCGTCCCCAATGGCTTCATGGGCGACCCGGACATCATGGACACCTGGGCCACAAGTTCCCTCACGCCTCAGATCGCTGGCGGCTGGGAGCGTGACCCAGACCTGTGGAGCCGAGTATTCCCTATGGACATGCGCCCCCAGGCGCATGAGATCATCCGCACCTGGCTGTTCAGCAGCGTCGTCCGCGCCCATCTCGAGTCCGACTGCCTCCCGTGGAGTGATGCCGCCATCTCCGGCTGGATCCTGGACCCAGACCGCAAGAAGATGAGCAAGTCGAAGGGCAATGTCGTGACACCGATGGCCATGCTCGACGAGTACAGCTCCGACGCCGTCCGTTACTGGGCCGCTTCCGGCCGCCCCGGTACCGACACCGCCTTCGATGTTGGCCAGATGAAGATCGGCCGCCGACTCGCCATCAAGATCCTCAATGCGAGCAAGTTCGTCCTCCTGCTGGATCCGAGTTCCGATCTCGGCTCCATCACCGAGCCTCACGATCGGGCACGAATCGCAGCACTTGCCGAAACCGTTCGACAGGCAACGGTCGCTTTCGAGCAATTCAACTATGCCAAGGCACTTGAGGTCGCGGAAACCTTCTTCTGGGACTTCACCGACGACTACGTCGAACTCGTGAAGGAGCGCGCATACGGTGGTGCAGGACAGGCCAAGGCGGATTCGGCCAAGGCAGCACTCGCAGTCAGCCTCGACACGATCCTGCGCCTATTCGCTCCGTTTCTTCCGTTTGTCACCGAGGAGGTTTGGAGTTGGTGGCAGGAGGGCACGATCCACCGTGCGTCCTGGCCGGACAGCGAGGCACTGGCCTCGCTCGCTCAGGGACAGGACCCTGCGCTCCTAGGCGACCTTGCCGGAGTCCTCACGGCGATTCGCAAGGCCAAGAGCGACGTCAATGCCTCAATGCGCGCCGAGGTCACGTCAGCTGTCATTACCGCCCCCGCTGACGCCATTGAACGCCTGCGAACAGCCACCGACGACATCACCGCGGTCGGACGGATCGCTCAGCTGACATTCACTGAAGGCCCGCAACTCACCATTGAGGTCGAGGTAGCCCAAGCGCCTTAGCCGCTTCAGGGGTTACGCGGACTTGTCGCGGCGCTCCCGCCGGGGAGCGACCTCGCGGGGGACGAGGGTCGGGCTCACGTTATCTCGCACCACCTCGCCACTGATGACAACCTTTCCGACATCAGTTCGGCTTGGTACCTCGTACATGACGTTGAGAAGGACCTCTTCAAGGATCGCCCGAAGGCCTCGCGCCCCGGTGCCCCGCTTGAGCGCCTGCTCCGCGATCTCCTCGAGCGCGGCTGGTTCGAATTCCAGACCGACGTTGTCGAGCTCGAACAGTCGCTGATACTGCTTCGTGAGGGCGTTGCGTGGCTCGGTGAGCACCGCCACCAATGCCTCACGGTCGAGCTTGGATACTGCAGTGAATACGGGCAGTCGCCCGACGAACTCGGGGATCATTCCGAACCTCAGGAGATCCTCGGGAAGCGCCTGACTGAAGATATCGGCTGGGTCGCTGTTGTCGTCGGTTACTCGCTCGCCGTCGAGGAGATCGAACGTGAACCCGAGCTGCTTCTTTCCGATCCGCTGCTCAATGATGCGATCAAGCCCGGCGAAGGCGCCGCCGACGATGAAGAGCACGTTCGTCGTGTCGATCTGGATGAACTCCTGGTGCGGGTGCTTGCGGCCGCCCTGAGGCGGTACCGATGCTGTTGTGCCCTCGAGGATCTTCAGCAGCGCCTGCTGCACGCCCTCACCAGAGACGTCGCGGGTGATCGACGGGTTCTCGCTTTTCCGTGCCACCTTATCGATCTCATCAATGTAGATAATGCCGGTTTCGGCCTTCTTCACGTCGTAGTCCGCGGCCTGAATGAGCTTCAGGAGGATGTTCTCGACATCCTCACCCACATATCCGGCCTCGGTCAGTGCCGTGGCATCGGCGATGGCGAACGGCACGTTCAGCATCCGTGCCAAGGTCTGGGCGAGCAGGGTCTTTCCGGAGCCGGTCGGCCCGAGCAGCAGGATATTGGACTTCGCGAGCTCGACCTGATCATCCTTTGGGCGGTCGGTGGAGGTCGCCTGCACCCGCTTGTAGTGGTTGTACACCGCTACTGCGAGCGCCTTCTTCGCGGTGTCCTGCCCGATGACGTATTCATCGAGGAACTCGAAGATCTCACCTGGCTTCGGGAGGTCACCCAACTGGACATCGGAGGCCTCGCTCAGCTCCTCCTCGATGATCTCGTTGCACAGATCGATGCACTCATCGCAGATGTAGACGCCAGGACCGGCAATGAGTTTCTTGACCTGCTTTTGGCTCTTCCCACAGAAGGAGCACTTGAGGAGGTCGCCGCTTTCGCCGATCCGTGCCACGACATCGCTCCTTCGAAATCACTCCCGTCCGGCAACCGCGCGAACAGGGTCTGACGCTACCGTGTCACACTGACATTTGCAGGTCCGAGCCACGCAAATTCGAATATTGATTTGCGTGGCCGACGCCTTGCGCTCCGCCCACCTACACCTTGCGCGACGCGATCA
>CAMAWO010000309.1 GCA_945861925.1 Bifidobacterium breve
GCAATCGACAGGCCGTCACCCAAGAGCCCTTGAAACAGATTCAGCAACTGTGCTTGGGCACTTTGGTCAATTGCTGAGGTCGGCTCGTCAGCGATGAGAATCTCAGGATGGGCGGAAAGTGCTCGAGCAACGCTCACTCGCTGTCGCTGCCCACCGGACAGCTGTCGAGGCTTCTTCCCCGCATCGCGCTCACTGATACCCATCTGGCCGAGTAGCTCCAGACTCAGTCGCTTCGACTCGGAACGCGAGTGCTCCCCATGAAATCGCACGGCCTCCGCGACCGTCGAAAGTGCGGTGATGCGCGGGTTGAGGCTGCCATATGGGTCCTGGAACACCATCTGCACCAGTCGCCGCTTCTCGCCGCGATAGGCCCGGCCTCGTTGATAGATCGACTCATCACCGAAGAGCACCTCGCCTTGATCCGGTCTCTGCAGACCAGCAAGAACCCGTGCCAGCGTGGATTTTCCACTGCCGGACTCCCCCACGATGCCGATCGCCTCGCCAGCATTGATGTGCAAGGACACATCACGGACTGCACGCACTGCACGGGAGCCAGAACCAAAGGTCACACAGACCTGACGAGCTTCAATCAGCGCATCACTCACTTGCTGCTCCTAACTCGCCGGCGTGAATACAGGCACTCCAATGATTCGATTCGACCTCCAAGAGCGGAGGACTCGCGCCGACTCGGCAATCGTCCTGCACGAATTCGCATCGCTCACAGAATCGGCACCCACTCGGCCATTCGCCTACCCCAGGTGGGTTTCCTCTGATGGTGATCAGCTCGGTCCCCGGAGCTGCCAGCTCGATGCGTGCGCGATTCAACGCGATCGTGTAGGGATGCCGAGGGTTCCGTGCGACCTCCTTGACTGACCCAACCTCGACACAGGTACCTCCATGCATCACTACGAGTCGATCGCAGACCTCATCGATCAGCGCGAGATCGTGGGACACGAGCACCACCGACATGTTGAACTCTGTGCGAATCTCCCGCAGCAGCTTCATGATCTCCGCCTGCACCGTGACGTCCAGGCCGGTTGTCGGCTCGTCGGCGAGGATGATGTCCGGATCCTGAGCCAGCGCGGCCGCAATCATCACTCGCTGTCGCATTCCTCCGGATAGCTGGAAGGGATACTGGTCGTAGACCACCTCAGGCCGCCTGATGTGCACCAGGTCGAGCAGTTCCATCGCCCGTTTGCGTGCGTCACGCTCCGTACGGTGGCGATTGCATCGAACCGCCTCGACGAGTTGGCCGCCGACGGTCATGACCGGATTCGGCCCAGCCAGGGCGCTCTGTGGCACGTAGCCGATTCGGTTGCCGCGCACACTGCGCCAACGGCGTTCGTCGATCTTCGCCAGATCCATTCCATCGAACATGATCGTGCCGCCGAAAATTGTTGCGCTTCGACGCTTCAGGGTTCCGATGAGGCTTCGACACACCATCGTCTTGCCAGAACCGGACTCGCCAACAAGTCCAAGGATCTCCCCGCGGCGAATATCGAAGTCGGCAGAGTCGACGAGAATCAATCGATCGGCCCGCGTGCGTTGAATCCCTATCACCAGATCTCGGATTTCAACGAGTACCTCAGACGGTGATTCTGTAACAGTGGCTGTACTCATGACTTCACATCCCGCTCACGCCGCGTGACTCCTTCGGCAATAAAGGACAGTGCTACCCCGGCCCAGCACAGCGCTAGACCCGGGAACACGACCGGCCACCACGCCATCTGCAGTGTCGGCCGACCATCGCTGATCATCGCTCCCCACTCCGGGGTCGGCGGTTGTGCACCAAGCCCAAGGAAGGACAGGCTGGCAATGAGCAGGATGACGAGAATGAGATCGCTCAGCCCGTAGGCGGTGGTTTCTGACGAGACATTCGGCACAAGGTGCTTGAAGAGAATTCGTGGCTTGGAGTAACCCAGAGTCTGCGCCGCTTCTATATAGCCCTGTTGCTTGACCACCTGAGCTCGCGTTCGAGATAGGCGGGCATAGCGAGCCCAGTTCGTCAGCGAAAGCGCAATGACAACACTCTGCAGGCCAGGACCAAGGATCGCGATGAGCGCGATGGCGAGAACCAGGAGCGGAAACGCATTGATGCCATCAATGACTGACCCCACGACTGCATTGAGTTTCTTGCTGCGACTCATTGCAAGGCCTATGCCGATGATGGTCCCCAGCGTGAAGGGGATGATGACTCCAAGAAATGCCACGCCAAGATCGAGGTACACCGACGAGAAGACTCGTAGGAACACGTCCCGGCCCAGACCATCCGAGCCGAAGAGGAACGTGCTCGAAGGTGGCATGAACGGCATGTCGACCGACTGATCGGACTCATACGGGGAGAGAAGCGGCACCAGGATCCCCATGAGGAGCAGGATCCCCAGCATCGCTCCGCCGACGATCATTCCTATGGTGCCGTCCTTCAGACGGCGAGCCTGCTTTCCCTTCGGCGTCGTGCCCTTGACATCAAACCAGTCTGCTGCGCCTGCTTCTACGAGGGTCATGTCAGCTTCACCCTTGGATCAAGAAGGCTGGCCACAATGTCGCCGAGCAGACTGAGGAATACCACGAGCACACCGAACACCAAGATGATGCCCTGAACCACGGGGTAGTCCCGCATACTGACCGCTGTCACCAATTCTCGGCCAATGCCGGGTAGGGCGAAGATCGACTCCAAGATCACGGTGGAGCCGACCATTACACCCATCATGTAACTCAGCAGCACCACGGTCGGGGCACGTGACGGCCGCAGAACATAAAACCAAAAGAACCGATAGGACTTAACCCCGCGGATTACTCCAGTCTCCACGAACTCCTCGTCCAAGGTGTCCAGGATTGAGCTATAGAGCACACGAGACAACACTGGGACGAGCACCACGCAGTTCACCAGCGCGGGCAGCCAGAGGTAATGAAGATTCGCAGGAAAACCAGGCTCATATCCGAAGATTGGCGCGATTCCCCAGATGAGGCCGAACTGGTAGAGCAGGAGCAGTGCCACCAGGAACGAGGGCAGCGCCAGCCCGATGGCCGTGAGGGTACGGAACACATATGGAAGTGCCGGGATACGCACGAGTGCGATGAAGACTGCTAACGGGATCGAGACGATCATCGTCATGGTCACGGTTATGGCGATGAGCCAGAGCGTCACCGGCAGATTCGTCTTCAGCATCTCCGTCACCGGAACACCGGAGAGCAATGAGGATCCCAGATCACCCTGCGTAAACGCCCACAGGTAGTTCCAGAACTGGGTGATTGGATCCACATCTAGTCCGAGTTGGGTGCGCAACGCTGCAACCGTCTCAGGGCTGGCCTCACCGCCAAGAGCGGCTGACACCGGGTCGCCCGGTGCCAGACGTATGAGCATGAAGGCGACGACCATGACCCAGAAGGCGACAATCACCGCGCGACCGGTTCTGCGCAGGATCCGTTCCCAGATGGGCTGAGGCCTAGGACCCGCTTGGGTTGATTCCGCAGCGATATCTGTTACATCCGCTGGTGGCATTGACAACGACACCTGTGTTGTTCCCTTCTCAAATCCGAACATCATCGGTCATTTCAGACGTCGCACCCAACGATGAGGTGTGCGGGTCGGCCTTCACC
>CAMAWO010000310.1 GCA_945861925.1 Bifidobacterium breve
GAGCGCGCCAAGCTCGATACGGACACCTCGGAATGGGTCGAGGCGCTGATTTCCCACGGCGGAAACCGCGACCTCGAGGCTGCCGCCCAAGTACTCCAAACGACGATGGGGCCGCAGTTCGACATCGCCCTCGCCGACATCCTCAGCGAGGAAGGCGCCGCAGAGCGGATCAAGGAACGGCTCGAGCTGCTCGCGGGGATCCCCTTCGACGCGATTCTCACGACGAATTTCGACCTCTTCCTCGACGGAGAGGTGCCAGGACCAAACGCCTATCAGCGCGTGCTGCGCGACCCACCGCACCGATGGTGGGAGCCCCGTTTCTGGGATGGCACCAAAGGTGCTCCGATCGTCAAGCTGCACGGCGAGGTCGGACCCGTCGGTGACGCCGTCGTGTGCACTCAGCGCGACTACCGCGAGCGGCTCTACTCGAGTCCGGCCTACATGACGTTCCTTCGATCACTGTTCGCAACCCGTACCGTCCTCTTCATCGGAGTGTCATTCACCGATGCCTACCTCAACGAGCTCCGCTCCGAGGTGCTGGCGATGCTCGACCACGACGGGGGTGATGAGCCCGTCGCGTACGCGATCCTCAGCGACGTCGAGCCGCATCAGGTTCGCTATCTGCGCAGCCACGAGGGCTTGGGAGCAATCAGCTTCAATACTTCTGAGGGCACGGACTGGAGCGGCTTCGAGGAAATCCTGCGCGCGATTCACGACGCGACCAACCCCCGCGCTCAGCTCGGCCAGGCGATCGCAGACCGCACGATTCTTTGGGTCGACCCCGAGTCGGACGACACCGTTGACGGTGCTCGCCTCCTCGCCTCCGCCGCGGAGGACGCGGGGGGTTCGACGCGCGTGCTCGCAGTGCGAAACGCCGAGGAGGCACTTTCCGCCCTCCGCGAGCATGGCGCCGATCTGGTCGTACTCGATTGGCCGGTGGGCGAGGCAGTGCTGACGGCCATGCGAGCCGAGGACCTTCGGGCACCAGCCATCGTGTTTGCCCGCTCAGCGCGGGAAGAGTCCGTGCGCCGGACGGCACTGTCGCTCGGCGCGACGGAGACGATCGCCGACTGGCCTGACCTATTTCGCGAAATCGAGCGAGTACTCGGGCCCGCATAGCGGTTCACCGCCTGCCTGCCTACACCTGTTCGGGATATTCGCGGAGCGTGCCGGACCATCTCCGTATCGTCAAGGCTGCGGGAGTCTGGTGGGCACGAAAAAAGACTCGATGAGCACAACTCGGCAAGTCCGTCCGACATCCGCGGCGGGGTCGATCCGTCCCTCCGGTGCGGTGGCTCGTACCTGCGCGCAGAAGATGGCAGTGTTCGCAGCACTGAGTCCCTTTCGCTCGACCAGGACGCGTTCGACCTCCGTGAGGGACTCGTCGGTCCAGGCGAGATCGAACAGGCCGATCTCGACACTGCGCAGCACGAGGTCGGCTAGGACGACCGGATACCAGACGTTGGTATCGACGAAGACGAGCATGAGCGGGTGGCGGGTGGGATCAGTACTCGGCGCCGGCGTCGACAAGAGTGTCAATCGTCGACCCGATGCGGTCTGCGCCGGCACGTCGGGAGGCCTCCAGCTGCAGGACATCCGCGACGCGGACAACGCGGTGCCTGCTGCCGGGCTTGCACTCAGCTGCCAATCGACCGCTGGCGATCAACTTGTCCACGAACTGACGTGAGACGCCCAGCAACTCACCTGCCTCCCGGGGGGTGACCACATCATCCACCCGCGCGAGCACGACCCCGTCGGCCAGCATGCCCGAGATCAGCTCCTCGACCACGCTGCGCCCCTCTGCGCTGCGCAGCTCGCCGAGGACCGATCGCAGGACCTGCGCGTCATGGGCCCACTCGTCCGAGACGGTCGCGGACGTCACGTGCACCGACATGGTCATGTCGGGACCGAACAACGACGGGGAGGTAGCCACCGCCTCCGCGCAGGTCACCGACCACCGCAGGTCAATGCGCAGCAGCGCGCTCAACCGAAGGAATTCCGCCCCGCCGTGCCGATATGTCCAGTGGGGTGCGAGCACCACACGCCACAGTTGAGTTCGGGACTTGGTCCACATCCTGGCCGGGCAAGTTAATCCGGCGGCCATGCCCTAAAGGGCGCCTACAGCAGCACGTACTCGGCTTCCATCAGCCCGTAGGTCTGGGCAGCCCTGCTATCTCGAGTGAGCAGAACCTGCCCCGCTTCGAGCGCGGTGCGAGCCACCACCGCGTCGTACACCTTGCCCCCAGCTGACTGCTCGCCCCCCATCGCTTTCACCACGAATCGATAGCCCCGAGCACTCAAGGGAACTGGCAGCTCGGGAAAGGCCGACGCTAGGAACTCGTGCGCCGCCGCCGGACTAAGTCGCCAAGGCGGCGGGAGTCTGGTGAGCACACTAAAAGACTCGATGAGCACATGGGCCACGGGTGACGGGGAAGCGTCAAGAGCGGTTCGGCATCGAGACAGCACGTCGCCGTCCGAGGCGGTAATCGCGGCAACAACGACACTCGTATCAACGACGGTCACCTACGTGACGCCTCGATAGCAGTTCTGATCTGCCCGTCTTCGAGGCTGGCACCGGCGGGGAGCACTGGGTAGTTGATGCGTCCGGTCCGCTCCCATTGCATATCAGCGCTTGCGGGCTCGATCTCGATGAGTCCGTCGTGGAGGGTGACGATGACTTCACTGCCTCCCACGAGGCCCAGGGCTTGACGCAACGACTTCGGGATGACGATTCGTCCGGCGGCATCTATGGTGGTCAACATGGCAGAAAACTACCATTGACCCCTCCTGCGTATGGGTCGTCATCCACGAACCGGCCGCTGTTCGATGCCTTCGACCACGATTAGGTCCGGCCGCCGCGGGAAGCGCGAGCTTCCAGCGGCGACCGGTTTGGGTCATGCGCGAGTGAACGGCAGAACGGTCGTGAGCCAGCCGATCAGCCCATTCGGATTACGGGACTGCGTCCACACCCGACCCGGGCCCGTCAATTCAACGACCACGCCCTCACCGGACTTCATCGCGGTCGAGAACCCACCCGCAGTTCTGTCCTTCATGTCAATCGTGTCGTCGTATGCCACGAGGTGACCCGAATCGACCGTGACGGACTCCCCCGCCTGGAGCTGGTGAAGGTCAATTGCCCCGTACGACGCCACGACGATCTGGCCGTCGCCCGTCATATGCGCAATGAAGCCACCCTCTCCGCCGAAGAGGTTCTTCTTCCCACCCCACTTGGTGTCCATCGCGACGCTCGACTCATTCGCGAGCCACGAGCCCCGCGTCACCGCGATCCCCTGAGCCGACGTCACCTGGATCACCGCAATGTCACCCGGGAGATTCGCAGCGACGTCAACCCATGAGCCATCGGATGCCGAGGAGTACGAGGTGACGAAGAAGGACTCGCCACCTACGGCGCTGCGCTTGAGCGCCTTGAACAGGCCGCCCTCCATCTTGGCCTCGATGGTGACACCGGCACTCATCGCAGCCATCGCGCCGGTTTCCGCCTTCACGGTCTCACC
>CAMAWO010000311.1 GCA_945861925.1 Bifidobacterium breve
ATGAACGAGCTGAAGAAGCTGGACAGAGAACTCAACATCGCGGAGACCTCCGGGGCCGAGCTTCAATTCGCGGTCTCCAAGACGCGCCGGTACATGCTCCTCGACCCGGCGGCGCATGGCCTGAACGTCCTCAACGAATCCCGGATGATCGACCGCACTCCAGACGAACGGCGCAACGGCATCCACATACCGGCTGCCAAGCTCGAGGTCCCCAGCAGACGGCCTGGCCTTGAGCAACGCTTGGAACTCCCAGGTCTTTGCCCAGCGCTCGTAGTAGCCGACATGTGACTCGATCGTCCGAACGAGCGCCCCCTGCTTGCCCTCCGGTCGAAGGGCCGGATCGACCTCCCAGATCGTTCCTTCGGAGGTCACCGCCGTGCAGGCCCGCATGAGACCGCTTGCGAGCTGTGTCGCGGTACGCAGGGCCCCAGCCTCGTCGTCATCGTGAGTTGCCTCGCCGACAAAGATGACGTCGACATCGCTCACGTAGTTGAGCTCGCGACCCCCGCATTTGCCCATGCCGATCACTGCAAGCCGGCAGGGCACCGCACCTGCTGGGAGCCCAGCCCGAGCAATGGCGAGCGCAGCCTCGAGAACACCATCAGCAAGGTCGGAGAGCCAGGTCCCAACCGCGTCCATCGACGCCAGCCCAGAGATATCGCGCGCGGCAATGCCGAGCAGGTGGGCGCGATAGGCAACGCGCAGCGAATCGAGCGTGGCAGGGAGGTCGCCCGAAGCGACCGGTTCAGCCGCCGAGGGCTCGGCTCCAACAGCAACGAGCATCTCGCGACGGGTGCGGGTCGCCGACGGGGCAACGGCCAACGCCTCTGCATCGACGAGAATCTCCCAGTGACCGGGATGCCGGACGAGGAATTCACCAAGCGCCTCCGACATCCCAAGGACGTCGAAGAGCCGGCCGCGCAGGTCCTCGTCCGCGAGGAGCGCCGACAGCATCCGCCGGCGAGCCTGAGGGTCGCAGGCCTCGAGGATCCGGCCAAACAGCAGCAGCGCCTGATCAGGGTCTGCCGATGCCCCCAGACCTTCGAGCACGTGCTGTTGGGCCTCACCACCTACCATGAACACAGCGAACGACTCCGCGGCAATAATCCGTTGGGCGCGATCGAGTTCGATGAACCCGAGCCGTGCGAGGGCCGCGTCGCTCGTCATCGTCAACGCCGGTCAGTGGCGTAAGCCCACACCAGGTCGGCCCAGCCCAGGATCATCGGCCGCCAGGTAGCGATGAGGGCTCCCTGCTCAGCTCGCACCTCGGCGGCCGCCTGAGCACCGGTGCGCCCCGAACGCTCAAGGGCATCGTCCTGCTCGGTCGACCAGTCATCGAAAGCGTCAGCATCGACCTCCGGATGCATCTGCAGCCCGTAGGCGTGCTCGCCAACGCGGAATGCCTGCACTCGGCAGGCCGGATTGGTAAGGAGAACGACCGCCCCGTCGGGGAGCTCGGTGATGTGGTCCTGATGCCACTGGGTCGCGGGGATGCGATCCCCCGCGGCATGCAGCTGCGAAACGAGACGGTCAGTGAGCCCCGCCTCCGTCCGCTCCACATAGACAAGGCCGACCTCGGTGATCGGCGAGAGCTCAACCCGGCCGCCGAGGGCGGCTGCGAGCAACTGGCCGCCGAGGCATAGCCCAAGGACCGGCACATCGGCCGACACTGCGTCAGCAAGTAGCGCCCGGACGTCAGCGAGCCATGGCGCTGCACGATCATCGTGGGCGTTCGGGGTGCCTCCGAGGACAAGGACCCCGGAAAGTTCGGGCTCGACCCGCCGGGGGACAAGATCGCCGGCCCACGCGTTGAGGACGGTCAGCCGAATACCCGCCTCGCTCAGCCACTCCCCCGCAAGCAGGGGTGGATCGGTCGCGTCGTTCTGGACGACGAGGACGGTCGGATGAAGGGTCGGGTCGATGGTGCTCACAGCATTGGAAGGTAGCGGTCCAGCTCCCACTGCGTCACCTGACGCCGGTACTCCTCCCATTCGGCCTGCTTATTGCGCAGGAAGAAGTCGAAGACATGCTCGCCGAGGGTCTCGGCGACCAGTTCGGATCGCTCCATCGCGGTGATGGCCTGGTTGAGGCTCGACGGGAGCGGCTTCATACCCATCGCACGGCGCTCAGCGGGCGTGAGCGCCCACACATCGTCCTCGGCGCCTGCTGGCAGTTCGTAGCCCTCCTCTATGCCCTTGAGCCCGGCCGCGAGCAGGACGGCGAAGGCAAGGTACGGATTCGTCGCGCTGTCGAGGGAGCGCACCTCGATTCGGGTGCTGTTGCCCTTCGCCGGCTTGTACATCGGCACGCGGATCATGGCCGAGCGGTTGTTGTGGCCCCAGCACACCCAGGCCGGCGCCTCGGCGCCCCCGGCGAGTCGCTTGTAGGAGTTCACCCACTGGTTCGTCACCGCCGTGATCTCGGGCGCGTGCGTGATGAGCCCGGCGATGAAGGACCGGGCGACCTTCGAGAGCTGGTACTCAGCGCCAGCCTCAAAGAATGCGTTTCGGTCACCCTCGAAGAGCGACAGGTGGGTGTGCATGCCACTGCCAGGGTGGTCGCGAAATGGCTTGGGCATGAACGATGCGAACAGGCCCTGCTCGAGCGCGACCTCTTGGATGACAAGCTTGAAGGTCATGAGGTTGTCGGCGGTCGTGAGCGCATCGGCGTAGCGCAGGTCGATCTCCTGCTGGCCGGGGCCGCCCTCATGATGGGAGAACTCCACCGAGATGCCCATCTGCTCGAGCATCGTGATGGCCTGCCGCCTGAAGTCCTGCGCGACGCCATGCGGGGTGTTGTCGAAATAGCCGTAACTATCTGCAGGTATTGGCTGGCGTCCGGGAACGGGCGCCTCCTTGAACAGGTAGAACTCGACCTCGGGGTGGGTGTAGAAGGTGAAGCCGAGATCGGCCGCCTTAGTCAAGGTCCGCTGGAGGACGAAGCGGGGATCGGCATACGACGGCGAGCCGTCGGGCATGAGGATGTCGCAGAAGAGCCGCGCGACCCCCGGACCCTCGTTTCGCCACGGGAGGAGTGAGAAGGTCGACGGGTCTGGCTTTGCAAGCATGTCTGACTCGTACACCCGGGCGAAGCCCTCGATCGCGGACCCGTCAAAGCCGATGCCCTCGGCGAATGCCCCCTCGAGCTCCGCCGGTGCGATCGCGACCGACTTTAGGGTGCCGATCACATCGGTGAACCAGAGTCGGACGAAGCGAATATCGCGCTCCTCGATCGTTCGGAGCACGAATTCAGACTGCTTGTCCATCGCCCACCCTCTCGCCGAACTGCCCTGCCACCCGAGGACATGCCGATCATGCCCATCCCTGATAGACCAATACTGGCCCCTCGCGTGTTACGGCGGGGTAAACCGCCTGATGCGCGATGGCTAGTCGGGTTTAATCGGGATGAATGATCAGGAAGTGAGCCACACGTGCGTCAGTCGGACGTCGTCGTTATTGGCGCAGGCATCAGTGGGTTGGCTGTCGCTGAGGCCCTGCACCGAAGTGGTCGCACG
>CAMAWO010000312.1 GCA_945861925.1 Bifidobacterium breve
GTCGCCTAGGCCGGCAAGGTCTCGCCGCGAGTGTTTTGGCCAGAACCGAATGTCGACTCGGGCCTCGTCCGCATTGAGCGGACGCAGCGGCCGGGTGGTCAATCTGGCCGCGAGCAGGTCTTCTCAGTGATCGATGCGGCGGTCGCCCAGCGTCGTAAGTCCCTGCGGGGTGCTCTCGCCGGTCTCGCCGGCTCGGCGGCCGCGTCCGAATACGCCCTTCGCGAGGCCGGCATTGACCCCCGAACTCGGGGGGAGGAATTGTCGATTGATGACTTTGTCCGCCTGAGTGATGCGCTCCTTGCTGGAACTGGAGAGCAACCCCGGCCCGAAAGCCAATAGCCTTGTCGCATGGTGTCCGCATCGGTGACCGTGCGGGTCCCGGCGAAGGTGAACCTTCAGCTGTCGGTCGGCCCCCCACGCCCTGATGGCTTCCACGAGCTCGCCACGGTGTTCCATGCAGTGAGCCTCTTTGACGATGTCGTCGCCCGCCGGGTCGAACCGGGGGCAGGGATCTCCCTGACCATCTCGGGCGAGGGGGCGACATTCCTCCCGACGGACCGGATGAATCTCGCATGGGCGGCGGCCGAACTGTTGGCCGATAGAGCCGGGGTTGCGGCTGATGTCGCGATCCATCTCAACAAGGGCATCCCGGTCGCGGGCGGCATGGCGGGCGGGAGCGCTGATGCAGCGGGCGCCCTTGTCGCCTGCGACCAGTTGTGGCAGCTCGGGACTTCGCGCTCGGAGCTTATGGAGCTCGCCGCCCAACTGGGATCCGATGTGCCCTTCGCCCTGCATGGGGGTACCGCCATCGGCACTGGCCGAGGCGAGCAGCTCACGTCGGTGCTTGCACGAGGCACGTTCCAGTGGGTATTTGCCCTCGCTGAGGGTGGTCTGTCGACACCGGCCGTATACGCGGAGTGTGATCGCCTTCGAGGTGGTGGGACCGTTCGTGACCCCTACATCTCCGACAACCTCATGCAGGCACTGCGCGCGGGTGACTCGGTGTTACTCGGCAAGGCGCTCCACAACGACCTGCAGCCGGCGGCGCTTTCGCTGCGCCCCGGCCTGCGCAACGTCCTCGAACTCAGTGATGACTATGGCGCGCTCGGCGGGATCGTCTCAGGCAGTGGGCCGACATGTGCGTTCATCGCGAGCGATGATGAGCAGTCGCTCGACCTTGCGGTCTCGCTGACGGCTGCGGGCGTATGCCGGACGGTGAAACGTGCGGTTGGGCCGGTGCCGGGCGCGAGGATTGTCGGATAACGCACGCCGATCTGACGGGGCGGTTCGGATCACTCGTCGAACCCTGTTGCGAGGGTGCGCAGCGCCGTGGCCAGGGAGGCCTGCTCATGGGCCGGTAGGGCCGCGAGGATGACCAGCTCGCGATCGAGGAGGTCGGTGAGGGCGCTGTCGACCTCGCGCTTTCCAGTCTCCGTCAGCACAACGCTCACGCCCCGCCGGTCCTGCGGGTCGCGCTCGCGGCGCACCAGCCCGCGGCCCTCGAGTCGATCGACCCGGTTCGTCATCGTGCCGCTCGTCACGAGTGTCTGGGCGCCGATCTGCCCGGGCGAGAGTGCGTAGGGCCGACCGGCGCGGCGTAGTGCGGCGAGGACGTCGAACTCCCAGGTCTCGAGGCCCACGGCGTGGAAGGCAGCCCGTCGTGCAAGATCAAGGTGACGTGCGAGACGACTCACCCTGCTGAGGACCTCAAGGGGACTGACGTCGAGGTCGGGTCGCTCGCGTCGCCAGGCGGCGATGAGTTGATCGACTTCATCGCTCACGCATTGATGGTACGTCAAGAGTCTTGATGGCGAGATTCTTTCGCGCGAAGAATTCCCGGTCGGACGAGTATTCGGGGTTGATGAAGACTCGGTCAGCGATCTGCTGGACTACTGTTTGGCCTCCGCAGACTGGGCTATCTTGATGACATGACCTCACGCGTGAACCGGTTCACGGGCACCGCCCGTGCTGGCCGCGGCGTGCTTCTCGGGACTGCTGTCCTCCTCTGGCCGCTTGCTGTGACGCTGAGTCTGGTTGTGGCAGACCGCCGGCGTTCTGCTTCTTGGCTGTTCCTGTTCGCCATTGGCATGCAGGCCCTCTTCCACATCCTGCTGTCCATAGGCTCTGGCCACGGGGCAGATGGCGCGCGGGGATGGCCCACGGTGACGATGCTCGCCGGGCACCTTGTTGCCGCGGCCGTCACGGCTCTGCTCCTCGCTCAAGGCGATCGACTCCTGCACGCTTGGCTGATCTTCTGGGGCATGCTGGCTCGAGGCGGCGTCACCCCTGCTTCCGTGCCTGAAATGCGTTCGCCGGTGCGCCCCGCATATGTTGCCCCGTTTGTCCGTGATTGGGTGAACGGCGCCGCGATCAGTCGTCGTGGGCCCCCGGCGCGCTGCTCCTAGACCCGCCGTCACCCTCATCTCAGCAACATCCATTCAATCATTCGAAAGGTTGTCCCATGCATGCATTCTTGACGTCGCGACGACCCCTCGCAGGGACCGCGACCGGACCCCTTCTTACCGGCGCGATTGCAATCGCCGGTGCACCGAGCGCGAGCGCCCATATGGGTGTTGACCTGCACGGCGCCACGCCGACCGCTGGTAGCGGCAGCACGATCTTCTTGCGACCCGGGCACGGATGCGACGGCGATGCGACGAACGCATTGACCGTCACCATGCCCGATGGCGTGACCGGGGCCAAGGCCCAACAGAAGGCGGGCTGGAACGTCACGTCGGACGGTAAGACGATGACCTGGTCCGGGGGAGCCCTGCCGGATGATCCGTTCGATGACTTCGGAATCAAGCTCACCTGGCCGAAACTGGCCGATGGCGTCACCTCGCAGAAGTTCTACTTCAGGTCCGTCCAGACGTGCGATGCCGAGATTGAGGTCGCCCGCAGTGGCAAGGCGGCAACGGTGACCGGCAACCTTCCGGCATACGCGGGCGAGAAGGTCGCACTCTTCGTCGATGCGAAGTAGTCGATTCGCCCACGCAGATGTGCAGGTCAGCTCACTCCGCAACGGCGCTGAACTTTCCGTTGCTCCCAAGAAGGTCGTCATCACCTACACTGAGGCCGTCACCTTGGACTCCGTGACACCTCGCCTCGTTGATGGGGCCAGGTGCACCGTGCCGTCGACCACCGTCATGGCCGGTACGGTCCTTACGATCACACCGGCGAAGGCGCTCGCAAGTGGCATCACGTCGGCCACGTGGAAGGTGATTTCAGACGATGGCCACCGGATCTCAGGGGCGCTCGCCTTCACGGTTGGCAAGCCGACGCCGCCTGGCCAACGCACGAGCATCGCCACGATGCCGCTCATTGTCACGACCCTCAGTGGTGATCGTCAGGGCCCGCTCACGCTGACAATGGCGAGTAGGGCGAATTCAGGTGAAGTGACGTGGACGAGTGATGCCATGCCAGAGCCAATCATCTGGACGATCACCGGTAACGGAACGACGGCGAAGGCGTCCGGAGTGCTGCCCCTTGCCGGTAC
>CAMAWO010000313.1 GCA_945861925.1 Bifidobacterium breve
TGGCGCATCCGGGGGTTTGAGACAACAACCCCCGAGGGGGGTGCGCCACCGGCGTGGAGTTCATACACGCAAACGCGCGCCCGTAGGGTCGTAGAGCGGCTGTGAGACGACGGTCGCCGGGACTTCGGTGCCGTTGATGACGACCTGCACGCTGTCTCCAAAAACAGTGGACTCCGGAAGGAAAGCGAAGCCGACGGCTTTACGCAGCGTGAACGCGACACCGCCTGAGGTGACCTTCCCGACCCGGTTGCCGTCGATGAGCACGTCCTCACCGCCGGCGAGCTGGATCCACTTATCGTCAAGGGTCAGGCAGCGCAGCGCTGAGTCGTCATCGAGGTAGGCCACAGCATCGCGTCCGATGAACTCCTTGTTCATGCGCACGAACATGCCAACACCACTTGCCTTGGGTGAGCGATCTGCGGTGAGTTCGCTGCCGAGGTACAAGTAGCCCTTTTCGCACCGCAGTGAATCGATCGCCTTGTAGCCGCAGTGACGTCCGCCAGCGGCGAGGACTGCTTGGGACAGCACCGCCCAGACGTTACGGCCGTACTCCGACGGCACGTAGATCTCCCAGCCGAGTTCGCCGACGTACGTTACCCGGCACATGCGGATGGGCACATCGTCGAGATATCCCGTTCGGGTCGACATGTATGGAAAGCTGATTGAGTCCAACGGGATGTCGACGAGGGGCTGCACGACGTCGCGCGCCTGATGCCCCCACACGCCAAAGCACGCGTATTGGCTCGTGACATCGCAAATGAACACTGTGGGGTCATTAGCTGCCTGTTCGCGTAGCCACCCGATGTCATGCGCCAGCGCGGCAGTGCCGGCAATGATGCGGAATGCGTCGTCCGCAGTTTGCGCTACGGTTACATCGCCGATGACCCCACCATCTGGGTTGAGCATCTGGGTATACGTCAACGATCCTGTTCCGCGTCCGACTATATTGGAGTACACCCGCTCAACGAGGGCGAATGCACCGGGGCCTTCCACTTCAATCTTCGAGAACGAGGTCAGATCGAACAGCCCGACGGTTTCGCGAACTGCCCGGTGTTCGGCCTCGATGGCCGGTGACCACGACTCAATTAGCAAGTTCTCTGGCCTGGCTGTGACGTCGCCAGCCGCTTCGTTCGAACGGAAGTAGTCGACCCGAAGCCAACCGGCCTTCTCTCGGAAGACGGCCGCATGCTCGAGATGCGATGCGTAGGCAGGAGAGGTTCGCTCCACGGACATAGCAGTCCCTTCAATGCTCGGGTGTCAGTTCGCGGCTTGGAGGATGGCATCGAGATATGCCGTCCCCGCGGCAGCATCGTCGTCCATGTGTGCCTCGAAACACAGAGATAGCGGCGTAAGTGAGACAAAGCCTGCCCGAAGTGCCCCGATGTCGGTCTGTTCACCCTCATCGTGGCTAGGAATGGGTTCGTCGACTCTGCCGTAGAGATAGAGCAGGCGCGATGATTCGTCGTCCTGCCAGGCTTCATGGGATTGCCGAGGGTAGGCGCGCTGGCCTGGTCGGGTTAGGCGAATGCCTTGCTGTGTGCGGTGTGCGGGATAATTCATGCTCAATACGAGCGGCTGAGGTGCGCTCAAACCGGCCATGGCAACGGCGATACGGGTGGCCAATGCGGCTGATGAACTGAAGTCGTAGTGGACACTTGCCATGTCCTCCTTGTAGTTCACGGCGAAGGTGCCGCTGGGCGTCTGCTGCGACACGCACAGCGCGGGCAAGCCGAGCATCGCGCCCTCCATGCCCGCGCCGATCGTGCCGGAAACCGTGATGTCGTCGGCTAGGTTCGCGCCGTGGTTGATTCCGCTCACGACGAGCACGGCAGTCGGCGCTAGTTGACTGAGAATCCCCGCGCGGACGCAGTCTGTCGGAGTGCCATCACACGCGTAGATCGGGTGGGAACCGGATTCCAACCGGGTGACCCGCACGGGTCGATCGAAGGTGCACATTCGAGCGAACCCGGTGCAGTTACTCTCTGGTGCCACGGTCACCACGGACTCGACTTGCTGCATCAAGGCGTGCCGGAGAGCGCGGATCCCTTCCGCGTGGACGCCATCGTCATTGGTAAGTAGCACCTGCAAGGCGCCCTCCCTCACTAATGCGTGGAATACTGGTCCCGGGCATGGGGTAGTAATTCTCACAGATGGCCTGTGCGGCCCGTTGCGCGTCTTGCCAGTCCCACGTACGCGGGAGAAAGCGGTTCGGGCTGAGCGTCTGGACGTAGTTAGACGGATTATTTGAGAGGCTGTCCAGCAGGTGCTCGGCCAAGCCGGCCGATCCGGATACCCCGTGGGCATTGCAGCCCGCGGCCATCACGTAGCCACGCAGACCCTGAACTGGACCGACAAGGAAACGACCGTCGGGGGTAAACCCGGGCCAACCGCGAAATGCCGTGCGGATACCTACGTCGGACACTCGCGGGACAAATCGGGCGAAGGCCGTAGCGAACTGGCCGAGCACGTCCCAGTGCGGATCGTCGGGCAGTTGGGTCCGAACATCGACGGTGGTCGGGTCGAGGCTCGTCCCCGCATGCTCGAAGCCGCCACACAGGATGCCTTCGCCCTCCCCGCGAGCGTACACTTGGATCTCCGGGATGCGGAGGCAAGGCGTTCCGTTGTGCCAACCCGGAACCGAATCGGTCACGAAGTACTCATGTAGCACTGGGACGACGGGCAGTTCGATGCCGGATTGTCGGGCTAAGGCGCCAGCCCACGGTCCGGCTGCGTTGACTACCATCTCGGTACTAGTGACGCCGTCTTCCGTCACGATGCCTGTTACCTGTCCTTGCGTGAGTTGAACATCGAGGACCCGGCAGTTGGTGATGATCCGGGCGCCGAGGTCTCGCGCGCCGGCTGCGTAAGCCTGAGTCAAGGTGTGCGGCTGGACGTAACCGTCAGTGGGAATCCACAGTGATTTGCGTATTGCGGATACGTCCTCCAGCGTCGGGCACATGCGCTGCGTCTCAGCAGAGTCGACCAGGTGGAACTCGAGCCCGGCTTGGGCGGCAACGGACGCGATGAGTTCGATCTCTGCTACTGAGGTGTCAGACAAGGCAATGCGCAGGCTGCCGGTCTCGCGCCAGTCGGATGGATAGCCGACATCTCGCTCCATATTGCGAAACAGTTGCGCGGATGCCATGGACAGGCGTGTGCGATCGAGAGTCGTCCGTGCCTGACCGAGGAGTCCGGCGGCCTGGCTCGTGGTGGCAGACGCGAGATGGTGAGCTTCGACGAGCTGGATATCGGTGTACCCGGCCTTCGCGAGGTAGTAGGTCGCAGCTGCTCCGACCGCACCTCCGCCTATGACGGTCACTTGAGCGTCAACTGGACTCACTTATAGCCTCCTCCAATCGCTGCTAATGGTTTGAAAGGCCAGACCCATGAGTCTAGCGGACACGTCACTCTGGGTGGTAGCTCTTGGTCCTCCGCGCTAAGGAACGTCTTTTGATCATGCCGTCGTGAGATCTGATGGCCTCACATGCCTCTGT
>CAMAWO010000314.1 GCA_945861925.1 Bifidobacterium breve
CGGGATCATAATCGGTGCCTCAGAAACTGCAGCGATAGTGGTCGTCGGGTCGCGTGGGCAGGGAGGATTCAAACGACTACTCCTCGGCTCGGTCAGCACGCAGGTGGCGACCCACTCGGCATGTCCCGTCATCATCATCAGATCTCTCCCCGACCCCAGCGCCGACACTGTCGTCGTCGGGATGGACGGCACCGCTGGCTCATCGGCCGCCATCGGCTTCGCCTTCGACATGGCCAGCCTCCATGGCTGGCGCCTCATCGCCGTGCACGCATGGGAGGTGCCGGCATACGACCTGCTCGTGGTTCCAAGTGTGGGCACGTCAATGCCCCTTCGGGATTCGGCCGATGACGAGGCGCGCCACACCGCCGAGGCACTCGCGGGGTTCCAGGCTGACCACCCAGACGTCGTCGTCCGGCAATCGCTCGTGCGGGGCTCAGCGCGAAACGCCCTCCTCGAGGCGTCGGCCAGCGCCGCCCTCATTGTCGTCGGCAGCCGCAGACACGGTCAGGTGATGAGCGCTGTGCTCGGCTCGGTCAGCCACGGCGTGCTCCACCATGCGCAAGCGCCTGTCGCCATCGTGTCCGGGCACCAGTCGGCAACGGTGGCCCCATGAGTCCGTCGAAGACCACCGCCGCGTCGCTTGCGCGTGTCGACGAGATCATGTCGGCGCCGGTGCTCACGGTCGAGGCCGATGCGACGTTGTGGGACGCCTGGCAGCTGCTGTTCGTCTCCGGCCTGCGCCATCTCGTCGTCCTCGACATCGGCGAAACTTCACTCGGGGTCATCAGCGACCGCGTTCTACTCGCCCAGATCCCAACGACCCCTGAGCACCTTCAGAGCCGAACGGTGCGCGACGTTATCAGGCCGCTCCCCCATTTGTTGGTCCTCCCTAGCGATCACCCGACCAAGGCTGCTGCACTCTTGACGGAGCACGCCGTCGAGGCGGTGCCCGTCGTTAACGAGGCAGGGCGCCTGCTCGGCATCGTCTCGGAGTCGGACTTAGTGCGCTGGCTCCTCCAATAGACTCAGGCTCATGTCTGCAAACGACCGACTCGTCTGGATCGATTGTGAGATGACCGGCCTGAGCGTGGCGGCCGATGAGATTGTCGAGATTGCCTGCATCGTCACCGAGGCCGACCTCACCGAGATCGATCAGGGCATCAGCCTGGTCGTCAAGCCGAATGACGCACCGCTCGCGGCGATGGATCCGTTCGTCGTGAACATGCATACCGTCTCTGGCCTTCTCGACGAGATCCCAAGCGGCATCACCCTCGCCGATGCCGAGGAGCAGGTCCTCGCCTACGTCAAACAACACGTGCCGGAGGAGCGCAAAGCACCCCTCGCCGGTTCGAGCGTCTACGTCGACCGCGGCTTCCTTTCGAAAAACATGCCCCTGCTCGACGCCCACCTCCATTACCGGCTCATCGATGTTTCGAGCATCAAGGAGCTGAGCAAGCGGTGGTACCCGCGGGTCTACTACTCCTCCCCCGAGAAGACCGGCAATCATCGAGCCCTCGGTGATATCCGTGAGTCGATCGCCGAACTTCGCTATTACCGCGCCGCCGTGTTCGTTGAGCAGCCCGGCCCTGACTCGGAGACCGCCAAGGCCCTCGGCGTGAGTCACGTGGTCGATCATCGCGTGCAGCCGATGGGTGAATGAGTTGCAGCTCTGGGGGATTTAACCGGACGCCTCCGGAAGAATTTCAAGCCCGTAGCGTCGCCAACCTGTTCCAAGGGGAGGCAGGTATCGGGCGGCGGCGTTATTCGGTATCCTGACTACCTCGTTAGTTCGAGATGACCGGTGAGCGTGCGCAAGCGTGACGCCGGGCATGGTGGGTGTAGCTCAGCTGGTAGAGCACCTGGTTGTGGTCCAGGACGCCGCGGGTTCAAGTCCCGTCACTCACCCCACCAAAGGCCGTTGCAGCGCAACGGCCTTTTGCATTGCGGGGGCGATTCTGCCCCCACGTTGCCCCCACGTTGCCCCCACGTTCGTGGGGGCAACGGCGGAGCGGTCATCGACCGCCTCCCACACGGGGCGTAGCCGCAGCAGGGTGAGTGACGGTTTTGGAGACTCCGGACAGTCCCGGTCGTACCCGACCGAGAGGAACCACCATGGCTTGGATCGAACTGCGCCGCCGCCGCTACGTCGTGATCGACCGCGTGGAGGGGGTGAAGGCCAAGGGGCCGTCGTACGACACCCGCGCGGACGCGGAGGCGTTCCTGGAACTGGTGGCTTTGGCTGGTTGGCCGGCGGCTCTCGATTTCGTGAACCAGGAGCCGGTCGTCGATGTGCTCGCCGAGGACGACACCACTTCGCGGGCCACGCGCGAGCGGGCCGTCGCCGCGGGTGCGGTCGCCGACCCGCTGGGGCTCCCGTTGACGGACCCGTCGCTGCCGCCTCCGCCTGGCCGTGAACCCAGCGGTGTCAGCGTCGGAGAGCTGGTGCGCCAGTACATACAGACGTGCACGGCGCGCCCGCGAACGCTGCAGCAGTATGCCGCCTACGTGCGCGACCACGTCGACCCGTACTTCGGCGACCTCGACGCCGCGTACGTCATCCGCCAGCTCAAGCCGAAGGCCGAGGGCACCCGCGCCATGGCGGTCGCCGACTGGCGGGCTTGGATGCTGGCAAAGCCGGTGATGGCGCCCACAGGCACGCCGACCGGCTCCACGCTGTCGGGGAAGACCGTGAAGAACATCATGGCGCTGGTCTCCTCCGCCTTCGACGTCGCGATGAACGACGACTTCGACAGGCTCGTGGCCTACAACCCGGTCACCGGGATGGCGCCGAGGAGCACCGCGGCAGACGACGTCGAGCGGGTGTTCCTGTCGCCCAGGCAGTTCCAGGACCTCCGCGAGCACACCATCGACCACTACCTGAACCTGCTGCTGTTCATGGTGCTCACCGGGCTGCGGTGGGGCGAGGCCGGCGGGCTGCGGGTGCGGGACGTGTGCCTGGCCCCTGAGTCGGGCCGTCCGTACCTCGAGGTTCGCGTCGCCCTGAAGCGCATCAAGGGCGGCACCGTTCTGGGCCTCCTCAAATCCAAGGCGGCACGGCGCCGCCTGACGATTCCGGAGGTCCTCGTCCCCGTCATCACCAACGCCATCGCAGGCAAGGACCTCGACGCTTGCGTCTTCACGTCTCCTGAGGGCAAACGGCTGCACCACGGCAACGTCACCCGCAACCTCGACAAGGCCATCGTGCGGGCACGCGCGGCGGGCAGCGACTTGCCGGACTTCCGACTCCACGCGCTTCGGCACTCGTGCGCGGCCTGGCTGCTGTCAGCCGGACGGACCCCGTATCAGGTTTCCCGGCAGCTCGGCCACGAGACGGAGGCGACGACGCAGAAGTACTACGGCCATCTGGTGCGCACGGAGTACGACACGAACGCGGATGTCCTCCAGCAGGCTCTCGACGACGCCGGCTGGGATCTGCCTGCGCACGTCTCCGTCGAGGTCATGGCGTCCGCGGC
>CAMAWO010000315.1 GCA_945861925.1 Bifidobacterium breve
GCCGCGCACTTGTAGGTGGTCTCCGTGCGGCTATCCTCGAGCGAGTTTCATAACGTCCTTGTAGTCAGATGCGTTGATCGCGGCGTCGATGAGAAATGGCCGACCTTCACTCTGGGCGAGGGCATCGCGAAGTTCGTCAATGTCGCGAACTGTGGAAGAGTCAATGCCCATCGAAGAGGCAATGCCCGCAAATGAAATCGGTGAATACCCGACTGCGGCCGTGCCCCCCTGTGCCTCGCCCTGCTTGAGCTTGATGAGGGTGAGGGATGCGTCGTTGAAGACGATGACCGTGACATCAAGGCGGAGGCGATTCAGCACCTCGAGTTCGGCTATCACCATGCCGAGGCCGCCGTCGCCGACGAAGCAGATGACCTTGCGATCCGGGCGGGCAATGGCCGCAGCGATCGCTGCGGGAAGGGCGAATCCCATCGTGGCGAGGCCGTTCGAGATGAGGACGTCATTGGGCGCGGCGCTGCGCCACAGCGGCATGGCGACGAGCATGTGGGCCCCGGCATCGACAGTGATGAGGGCTCCGGGGAAGCGTTCATGGGCAATCGACACGACATCCTGCGGGCGAAGGGGGGCACTACCCGCAAGATCCATGAGTCCGGCAGCGAGATCAGGTCGGTCATAGCCGTCCGGCCACGTGCCGGGAACTGACGGGAGAACGTCGGGAATGAGGGTTTCGTAGTCGCCAACGACGAGGGTTGGGTTGCCGAAGTAGGTGGTCTCGACGGGGTGGCTGTGGAGGAGCACGACATCGGCGGCGTGGGGCCATGGCCCTGGCATGAGCTCGACCGAGTCGAGTCCGATGCCGATGATGACATCGGCTGCTGTCAGGAGGGGCATCTCTGCTGCGACTCCGGTGAAGAACCCGGCATGGTGTGGTGAGGAGTCGGGCACGATCCCCTTGGCCTCGTAGGTGACGAGGAAGGGGACGCCGGCGCTCTCGACCGCAGCGCGAATCGTGGTCGCGGCCGCCACCGCATCAAGCCCGACGATGATGACGGGCCGCCGCGCAGCTGCGATGAGGCTGCGAGCTCGGTCTCGATCCTCCGCTTCGGTGGGGTCGGGCAAGGGGGGATCCGGCGGCATGTCGCCGGGCTGAGTGGGGTCGAAGGCGAGGTGAACCGCGCCCTGCGGAGCAGATCGCGCGAGGGCAACCGCCGCGGCGACCGCAGCCCCCGGGTCCCGGTGACCGAGAACCCCGCTCCACTTCGTCACCGGAGCGGCTGCTGCGACCTGGTCGAGGCGTTGATGCGCGGTGCGTGAGCGCTGCTCGTGGGGTACTGAGTCGGAGATAAGCACGAGCGGTGAGCGATCGAGGGTCGCCTGCGCGAGACCGTTGATGGCGCTGGTGAGCCCCGGGCCTCGCGTGACGAGCGCTATACCGACACCGCCGGTGAGCCGGCCGTGGGTGCTTGCCATGATGCAGGCCGCAGTCTCGCCGTGGGCGAGCACGAAGTCGATCCCGAACTCGTGCGCAGCCCCGATCATCTCGAGGTTCGGGCCGCCGCCCGGCACCCCGTAGATGGTCGTGACACCGTCGGCGTGCAGGGCCTGCGCCATTGCCCGGGCAAGATTCCTAGGCACGTCAGTCCAGCAGCTCAACCGTGATGAAGAGCATGTCGCTCTCGCCGAAGTTCTCGAAGTCGTGGAGCCACGGGTCCTGCGCCGAATGCTCGGAGTAGTTGGTATCACCGGCGCTGTACTCGCGGGTGATCATCGTGCCGTCCTGACTGCGCTGCCGTCCGATGCCGCCCTCGACCACTGTCCAGAAGTAGCGGTGGGTGTGGGTGTGGAAGGGTCCTCGCTCGCCGGGCTTGAGCCGCACCTCCCAGACTCGGATCGATGGGTTCTCGAACCAGAGCTTCGTCCCGACATCAAGGTTGTGGGGCGCCGCCTTCAACTCCTCGGTGTACTCCTCCGGGTTGAAGGTCTCCTCTGTGATCACGCGAGCGGTCATGTGGTTCTCCCTTGTCGTTGGTGCTCAGGTACCGGTGCGGCCGAATGCTGGTTCAAGGAAGAGTGCAGCGTGCTCCCCAAGGAGGGGTGCGCGGGTGAACTTCTCCGTCGGGGTGGCGCTGAACTTGATGGGCGCGCCGACGATGTCGATCATGCGACCCGAGGGATGCGCGACCTCGACAATCATCCGACGTGCGCTCGTATGCGGGTCAGCGGCGATATCCGCTGCGTTATTGACGGGTCCGCAGGGCACCAGTCCGGTGAGTGCTTGCACCACCTCGTCGGTCGTGAGCGTCGCAGACCACGCTTCGACGTCCGCATAGACGAGCGCGGCATGCTCCACCCGAGCCGTATTCGTGGCAAAGCGGGGGTCTGAACCGAGTTCAGGGCGGCCCATCGCACCGACGAGAGCCACCCAATGGTTGTCGGTGGGCGAGGCGATCGCAGCGAATCCGTCGGAGGTGCGAACCAGGCCGTACGGGCACAGCAGTGGATGGGTGTTCCCCTGCGGTTCGGGGGCCAGGCCGGTGATCGAGTGCTGGTACACAATTCGTTCGGTAAGGGCGAGGACGGAGTCGGCCATTGCGACGTCAACGAGTTGACCCTCGCCAGTCATCGTGACGTGATGGATGGCGGCGAGGATCCCGCACGCCGACAAGACGGCCGGGAAGATGTCGCCGATGCCGGGCCCAACCTTCATCGGATGACTTGAGTCGGCACCGGTGATGCTCATCAGCCCAGCCATCGCCTGGGCAATGATGTCGAAGGCCGGCCAGTCGGCGTAGGGGCTCTCGCCCGTCCGGGGATCGCCGAACCCGCGAATGCTCGCGTAGACGAGCCGGGGGTTACGCGTATGAAGGGTTTCGTAGGACAGGCCGAACCGATCCATCACGCCGACTCGGAAGTTCTCAACGAGGATGTCGGCCTCATCGACGAGAGCGAGGAATGTCTTGACGTCTGAGGGGGAGCCCAGATCGAGGCACGCACTGCGCTTGTTGCGGTTGATGCTCGCGAAGTAGCCGCCGTACGTGGAGGCGCCTGCCGCGGGTTCAGCGGTTGATGTCGTCGCAGGGAATGGACCCCAGGCTCGGGCGACATCGCCCCTGGGAGGTTCGATCTTCAACACATCAGCGCCCATGTCGGCGAGCAGCATCGTGCAGAAAGGGCCTGACAGCACCTGAGTGAGGTCGAGGACCCGAAGCCCGCTTAGCGGTCCAGACACCGATGCACTCCCTCAAAGTATAGACACTTGTACGATCCACTGCGGACCCTATCTGGTGTTTATCAAGAAATTCAATGAAGGAAAGCCCTTGACCGGCGAGGTGTCGGGGTCTATGGTCCACAAAGTGTCGGCACTCGCTGATGCTGGCAAACGCCTATCGCATATGGGAGTGGTCTATGGCTATCAAGGTTGCGAAGTTCAAGGACGTCGCGTCAGGAACGCAGAACGGTCAGTTCACGGTCGGCGATCGCGATGCGGTCACGAG
>CAMAWO010000316.1 GCA_945861925.1 Bifidobacterium breve
CGCGAGCCCGTACACACGGCGAAGGAGGTGGCCTCGGTGAGTTACCTATCGGGCGGCCGTTTCGATTTTGGAGTTGGCTTCGGATGGAACGCCGACGAGTTCGACAACCTCGGTGTTCCCTTCAAGGGACGTCATGGTCTCGTACGTGAGAAGATTCAACTGATGAAGCGCCTGTGGGAAGATGACGTCGCCAGCTTCGAAGGAGAACGTGTGTCGCTGCATCCGAGTTGGTCGTGGCCCAAGCCGATCGATGGACCGCCGATCTTCCTTGGAGGCAGTGGTCCGCTGACCATGCAGCATGCAGCCGAGTGGGCGAACGTTTGGTACCCAACACCGCCAGCGGCGGATCCTTTCCTGACTGCATCGGTCCCGGCCTTTCGCGCCCTGCTCGAGGAGGCTGGTCGGGGCCCTGATACTGCGCAGGTCGGCTGCGCGCCCGGGGATGCGACTCGCAGCGACCTTGACGTGTTTGCGGATAACGGCGTTAACTTTGTGAATATCGGTATGGTGACGACTTCGAGGGGCGACGACCTCAGGCGCCTCGATGAGATCGCCGAGCGAGCTCGGGACTACCTCGTCGCTGCCTAATCTCCTGTCTTTCCCACATTGAGTAATGGCGCGTTGCGGCCCAAGGAGTAGAGATGCCTTCACGCGCGCCCGTCGCTCTGGTTACGGGCAGCAGCCGCGGCATCGGCTTCAGCGTCGCCAAACGACTTGTATCCCAAGGTTGCCGTGTTTGCCTGACAGGTAGGGGACCCGAGGCTCTCGCGACAGCGGTAACTGCTCTGGGCGGCGACCATTACGCCATGGCCATGGCAGGGAGGGCGGACGATGCGGTACATCAGGAGGGAACCATCCGTGCTGTGCTGGACAGATTCGGGCAACTTGATGTTCTCGTCAACAACGCAGGGATCAATCCGGTGTACGGGCCACTAATGGATGCGGATCTGGACGCGGCACGCACGGTCCTTGAAGTGAACTTGCTATCTAGCTTGCGATGGACTCAACTCGCTTACCGCGCCTGGATGCGCGACAACGGTGGAAGCATCGTAAACATCTCGTCCGTCACTGGGGTCACCGCGGCATCAGGCCTAGGCGTTTACGGTGTAAGTAAGGCTGCCTTGATCGCACTGACGCGCCAACTGGGCGAAGAATTGGCGCCAAACGTAAGAGTGAACGCCGTAGCGCCTGGTGTCATCAGGACGGACTTCTCGCGGGCTCTCTATGAGAGCGACGAGGCCCGCGTAACGGCCACCTACCCCATGAGGAGGTTGGGCGAACCGGCCGATATCGCCGGCGTCGTCACGTTTCTCACCTCCGACGACGCTGCGTGGCTCACCGGCCAGACGATCGTGGTTGACGGCGGCCTCACCCTTGGCGGTCGACTTTAGACCCGCATAGGTCTACGCCACCATCGCGGCGTGGTCGCCACTAGAAGTAGTCAGTATCAGGGTCGATGCGATACGAGTTCAGTTTGCGGTAGAGCGTGGAGCGCGAAACTCCGACAATTCGAGCCGCCAGTACCTTGTTGCCGCGCGCCTGCTTCAGCGCGTCTAGGATTACACGAAGTTCAACGCGCTCAAGGGTTGTAAGACGTCGGCGAGTTGCGCAAGCTTGAATTTCTGGAGGGAGTTGCGTCTCCTTAATTTCGCCCCCGGCATGAGGAGCGATGGAGTCCAGCATCGAGCGTATCTGCATGACATTGCCCGGCCACGGTGCACGGACCATGGCGCGTAGGGCGCCAGATGAAACAGTTCGGCGTCGGCCCAACCCGTCTGCGAGCAGCATGTTAGCAATGATTGGGATGTCCTCCGAACGCTCGCGAAGAGGGGAAATTTGCACGGCAATGCCGCCCATGGCAGCCACCAGTCGATCGTGCTCTGGGGCGCAGGTAGCGCCGTTGTCCGATGTGAGTGTGCCCGTTATACGTGCGTTCCCGTCATACAAGTTCAAGCGGGTTGCCAAGGCAATGGCAACGGGTGCTGACATTGCCTCGACGTGGCGCAGCAAGACGCAGGCCGGCTCTTGTTGTAGCAGTTTTTCAAACTCCGTGAGTGCGGACGTCACGTCCGTCCAAGAGGGGCTGGCGATTTCGACCACATGCACAGAGACGTCGGGGTCATGTTCAGCAAGCGCACCGAGCAGCAATGTGAACTTTCCGACACTCACTTCGCCGGCTACCAAAATCGGCCCACTGCCGGCAACGGCCTCACGGACGGACGCAAGCGTCTCCCGCCACGCACCACTAGCGCCAACCATGCCAGGAATGCCCACGGAGGAGTACTTAGCGCGGGGGCCAGTGGAGGAAGACGGTCGACTTGGCTTCGCGCTTCGTGGGTTGGAGAATTCTACCAGCGCCCCGATGATCGTGTCCTGGCTCATGATCGGTTTGCAGTTAATGGGTAGAACTTGCTCCTCTTGCAAAATGATTTCCGACTGAACTGATGACCGACTCCCTAGGGCCGATCGGACTGTATCCCAAAGGGTCACCTGCTGAATACCCCCGAGAAGTGACATGACACGAGGCCCCGCAATGAAGATGTCGCGCCCTACACCGGCCACGCACCGAGATCCCCTCCGGCTGGCCTCCAAATACGCGTCAAGGACGATTCGCTCGCGACAAGATGACTGCTCCAGCATCCTGTGCTCGACATCCGCAGCCGCGCTCATCATGAGCGGGGCAAGCAGAGCGCTTCCCGAATTGGCCCCACAGGACATCGTGATGATTCCCTCAAGGCGACGGGTGATCGGATGGAAGACGGGCACACCAATGCACGCGAATACGGTCATGGACGCCATGAGGTGCTCGTGGCCAACGATCTGAATTGGGCGGCCCGTCTCGGCCACCGTGCCGATGCCGTTGGTGCCCACAATCTCCTCAGAGCCGGTGAAACCTGCATCCGAGCGCAACATGTCGAGCATGGGCAGGATGTTGGTGTCGGACACCCAACGGCGTAGGATTTGCGCGTGCCGGTCCGCGAGTAGGACTCCGGCACCCAGACCCGACAGGCGTTCCGCCAACTTGCTGAGTACCGGATCAGCCGCTACACAAAGTTGGCTCTGGGCGTTGGATTCACCAACGAATGGCAATTCTGGAAGCGTAACCTGAGCCCCGCTGAGCAGCGAGCGCCGCCAAGACAGGAGTACCTCCGGCCGCACAATTGAGGCAAGTTCGTCTGGAATGCGCCCCTCGGACAACACGATTTCCCGAGCCCTACTAATCGTCACTCTTGTCATGCCTATCTCCGGATCTTGGTTCTGCTGGCCCTATTAATGTGTTCCAAAATGGGTCGACCGACGAGTCGGACACTAAAGACTAGTTTAGAATAGTGGTTATGGAAAGACCTGGGTCACGTCCCTCTGAGTGGTGGTTTTTTGATTCACGCGCTCAGGTCAGTGTTCTGATCATGCCGTCATGAGTTCTGGTGGCCTCACCTGCCCCACTGC
>CAMAWO010000317.1 GCA_945861925.1 Bifidobacterium breve
TCCTCGGCGAGCACCGACGCCGCTTGGTCGATCCGGCGCGGATCGACCGTGAGAGTGAGGTAGCCGGCGCTCCCCAGCGCACCGCGCAGCCTGGTGTCAACCTCATCGAAGGGCACGACCTCGCCGCCGGCGCCGACCATCGTCAGGGCAAGTCGGGTCTGGAGCAGTCCGTCGGTCACGTTGGTCGGCGTCGTGTAGACGGTGCCGTCCCAGCGCAGCAACGGATCAACCTGCTCGACGAGCCGGTCGAGCGCGGGCCGGTCTGGCAACGCCTCGGCGGCCTGGAACCTGGCGCTCACCCGCTGGCGCAGGGCCAGTGGCGTGAGATGGAGACGGCCGAACGCTGAACCGGCGAGGGTCAGCCTGAGCGCTACCCCGGCATTGAGCCCGACCGGGTAGATCTCCCCGCGACTACCACGGGCGGCGCGCTTCGACGCAGCAGCGGCGATCTCCTGCAGGCGATCATCGGTAAACGGCTGCATGTGCTCGGGTGCCGCGATGCTGCGGAGGGCATCGACAGCCTCGGCGCGCAGCGCGACGACCGGTCGGTCTGCGAGTCGATCGGCCACCGTGGCGAGCTGCCGCACGTAGTCGAGGATCGCGTCAGCGGGTGGAGCCTGGGGGTCACTCGGTTCAAGGGCAATGACCATCCTCGGGCCGATGCGACTGCTTGAGAACCTGGAGTCAACCCCCCGGGCCAGATCAGATTCCAAGGTCGCCCTCACCAGGCCGATCGCCAGAAGTGTGCGATCGGGCTCGACCGCGGCAGAACCGTGACGGGCGAGCAGGGCACGCGCGACCTCAAATGACTCCGCGACCCCTCCTTGGCTGGAGACGATCGACTCAATCTCCTCGGCGAGCTCAGGACTGGCAGGCAGCTTGCGCCAAGCGCTACGAAGGTCGTCGACAATCTGAGAGACACGAGGCGGGGTGACATCAAGGTGCCGAGCGATCTCGGTGAGGTTGGGCCATGGCTCAAGGGCCATATCGTCAGGGCCGCGCAAACCGAGCAACAGCGATGCTGTCCTGACCTGGGTCGCGTTGCGTCCGGTGGCACGCGGCACAAACGCATGTACGAGCCGGTCAATGCCTCGTCCGAGCTCTGGCTCCTGGGACTCATCGACCGTGACAGCGATCTGCTCAGCAATGAGGTTCCGACGCCAATCGCGCAGCCGATGCTTGATCTCCCTTCGGGTCTTGCCGCCGATGCCCGAGATGCTGTTGACCCGGAACTGCGAGATCGCCAGCAGCTCGCCGACCGTCGCTACGTCAAGCCGCGCTAGGGCTGAGAGCGCCCGGGCAGAGAATCCCGCTTCGACGAGCGGGGTCGACAAGGTCACCGGAACGTCGAGCGCCTCGATGTCGCCGCTCTCGTCTCCGTCCGCTCCGGCTCTCGAGAGCGACGTCGAGGCATCGATGGCGCGGAACATCTGGGCCCACGACTGGGCAAGCTCGGACAGATCGCCGAACCGCTGCGCTGAATCACGAGCGAGCGCCTTGCGGAAGAAGGCCATCATCGCTGCGGCAACCGGAGCCTCGAACATGTCGGGGGCAAGGTTCACCTCGTCAGCGATCGTCGCCGGATCAGCCTCGCCGCTGCCCCACACCGGCTTCTCGCCCGCGGCCATCTCGAAGAGGGTCACCGCGATGGCGAATCGCTCCGCGGCGCGGTCGTACCTCGGCCGCCGGCCGCCGCCGAGGAACGGATCAAGATAGGGCGGGGTTCCCGCTCGCACCTGCTCGATCGGCTCGCGGCTCAGAGAGAAGTCGAACAGGACGATGCGTGGACGCCCACTTGAGTCAGGCCGAACGCCGAGGTTGTCGGGCTTGATATCGCGATGGAGCACGCCCCGCGCTTCGAGGTGGGCGGCGGCCTCGAGCAGGTCGCCCCCATACCGTTCGAGTTGATCGAAGGTGAGACGGCCTTCGTCGCGGATGCGGGTGCCGAGGGTCGGCAGGCCCGCGTTCTCGAGCTGCAGGCAGCGCCGGCCATCGAGGTTGAACGGCTCACCAATTGGCTTGACGATACGGGCGCTTTCGAGCGATGCGAGGATCTCGTACTCGTGCTGGAGTCGCTCGGCCTTGGTCTCGTCATGCGCGATCTTCAAGACGGTGCTCTTTTCAGCCTCGTCCAGCGTGAGGTCGTTGACGAGCAGCGCCAGACCCGTCGAACCGCTCCCGAGACGGGACTGGACGATAAACCGGTCGCCGAGGACCGATCCCGCAATCGCCTCGAGTGGGTCCAACACGGGCTCGGGCTCCTGCCCGGCATGCAGTTCGAGTTCGGCCTTATCGAGGTCGGCAAGGAAAGCTGCAATGTCGGGCGTGCGGTCCATGCGGGCATCGGGATGGGTCGCCCGCATCACCAACTGTCTCAGCGACTCGGGGACACCATCGAGGTCGATCGCCGGGTCCAGGCCCCTACTCCCCCGGATCCGCTGCTCGAGATCAGCCATCGATGTCGCCGGTGGCTGAAGGGTGAGGAGCAGGTAGGTGAGAGCGCCGAGGCCGTAGACATCGAGGGCCACTCCATCGGGCTCGTCGGCAAGGTAGATCTCGGGGGCGAGGTAGACCCATGTCTCCTGCGCCGCCATGTCTGCGACATGGCGCGTGCCCTGGAGCAGGGTCGGCTGCGGAGCAGCAGTGCCAGTCTGGGTGCCGGGGGTCTCGCGCCCGGTCTGCCAGTCGCGGATCGACGCCCTGATCTCACCGGAGGCAGCCTGGGTGACAAAGACCTGCCGAGGGGTGAGCGCACGGTGGGTCACCCCTCGGCCGTGCGCGTAGCGCAAGACCTCGGCAACCTGCCTCACCAGCTCGAGGCGCCTATCGAGGGTGAGGCTGTCGCTGTTCGCCTCGAGCCAGCGGTCGAGCCGCTGGGCCTTGCCGTCGTAGGCGAACTGCAGCGCGGGGCCAGCCTGAGGGTCCTCGAAGAAGTCCTCCGGCGCAACGACTCCCGGGTGCTTGAGGCCGGAGGTCAGTTCGTATTCGCGCCGGGCAGACCTGGTGATCTGCTGCCGGCGCTCGGCCGAGGCGCCGCGCGGGATGTCGTAGAGCCGGATGCGCTTGCGAACGCCCGTGAGGTTCGGGTGCTCGGCGATCACATCACTCCACGTAGGACCCTGATCTGCGGGCTCGGCCCGATCAACGGCGTAATGGCCAACCATGCGAACCCTGGCCGGAGCAGCGAACCCAGAGCTCTCGAGCAGCGCCTTCACCGCCTTCGCCCGCTGCATGTCAAGCGCCCGCGGCCCGTTCGCCGTGGCCTCGTCAAGGAACTTCGTGAAGAGCGGCAGGCCCTGCACGTTGAACCCGTCGAGGCCGTAGGTCTTCTGCTTCGCAAGGCTGTCGAGCTCGACCTTCGAATCACGCCCATGAAGGACGGTGATCGATTCAACGAATGGAATCCGGAACTGCCCGTTGCCCCCGGCCC
>CAMAWO010000318.1 GCA_945861925.1 Bifidobacterium breve
GGGCGCGCCAGGACTCACTGCTCTTTCTCGCAGATCGAAAACGGAAGTGTGGGTGACCTTCTCCGCGCCGTCATCGACTGGCGGCAAGCCCATCACGGGATACACCGTGACGGCGACACGCAATGGCGTGGACGTCACTCAGTCCTTCCCTGCGGAAGCGGGAAGGGTGTCCGTCGGACCTCTCACGCGGTACGCGGTTTACACATTCACCGTGAGGGCGGTGAATTCGGTCGGCACCTCGAATCCCTCCAACGCGTCCAGTTTTAGGGTCGGCTGAGGTATTCGCTCGGGTCGATCGGTGCATGAAGCGACACCGTGTTCCACGTCGACTCAGTCGACGCCGCACGTGAGCACCTGATGCGCTAAATGCCCCTGGGCATGCGGGGTCGGTCTCCTCTCGTTGGAGACCGGCCCCGCATCCATTGGCACAGGTGTGAAATCGCCAAGGCAGCGCTGATGATCACGGTGTTTGCCACGCAGGTTGCTGCCGGGCGGGCGTAGTGAGCCGAAGAGGCCACGTTTCGGTCTGCGTGATGGCCACCTGACCTGCATGCCGTGCATGGGCTGCGGGGCATGCGGCCCACCCGCGGCGTTTGGATGGGTATTGCTCGGGCGAGATCGTCGCGGTGGGCGAGGCCTACGGCACGCAGGCGTCAGCCAAGGAGGGGTGTGCTGCGGTGCAGCGGGCCGCTGACGGTGCGACCGTTGTGGAGGCCGACAGCTAGAACGCGGTGGTGCTAGTCCGAATGTGTGAACGTTGGGGCCGACTCGTCAATCGAGTCGGCCCCGCCGCACGTGAGGGGCGTGTCAGGAGTCGAGTGAAGGAAGTAGATCCGGCGGCCGCGCAATGGTTGCCCGTAGGTAAAGCAGCATACCCAGCCAGTGACCCGGCGGGCTGATATCCACCGTCAACCACTACCCACCGACTTTGCCGATAGGGCGACTAATGACACAGTCCAAACCCAAAATATTCGGATTCATAGGGGAAACCGGACATTTGGGCACGTATGGGAACGGGTCAGCGTGGATTAGAAGTCCGCCTTCGGCGCACTCGGCCCCGCCATCAGCGCCGTGTTCGGACCGACGCGGACCGAGCTCGCCAGCCGCACCTCGAGCGGTCGCTAGCGCGCCGTCCTCGACAGCGTCACGGCAACGCTGGGCCCGACCTCGCGAACGAGGCCTTCCTCGCCGACGAGTACGCGACCGTTGTCCTGCCGAACCGGATCACGGTGGCCGACGACCACCTCAAGGTGCGGCGCTCGCTGGCAGTCGCATTCGATGGACTGCCAGCGAACGCGGAGTAAGGCATGGGTTGGAGTCTTCGGTGAAAGGCAGTCAGCCTCGCTGAACCGGCATGGCGACGATCACATCGGCGAGCGCTGCAGCGATCGCCTGGGCACCCTCCTCATCGAGCCCGAAGGTCGATGGAACGCGGGCGAGGGCCGCGGCAAATCCGGCTACCTTCAGTCCCGATGGAGTGACCCTGTGCATTCGCGGATCGACGGCGGCATGCATGAGCCTCATGAGATCGATCTCCCACATCCCGTCCTCGGCATCGACCGCGATGTATCCGGCAGCGGCGAGCGGGACGAGCAGCCCGCCCGGCGTGCGGTCGTAGCGGTAGTTCCTCAGGAGCCTGACGGCCGCGAGCTTGCATGGATTCTGCGAGACGTAGCCGGCGGCGAGCATCCATGCTGTGCGGGCCAGTACCTCATGCGCTGTCGTGATCATGGCCATGACCGTGCCCTCGCGTTCGTGCGACGCACTCGACGCCGACAGCATGCAGGGTGAGTGCCACCGGTCACTTTCCGGCCGGCGGGCGTTGGCACTCGTCGAGTCGGCGGCGCGTGACATCGAATGAAACGCCGAAGGGCAGTCCCGACATGCGCACGTCGACCACCTCCCGTCTCGGGTCCCCGGGCCGGACCCGTCGGCCTTTCTTTGCAACCGGCGCTGTCGGTGCTTTCAGCTCCTGATCGCCCGGCTGGCCGGTGTCCGCCGGATCGAGTGCCTTCGCCCAGCGCCCATGAGCGGCCTGGCGCGTCATCCCAGCGGAGCGCCCGATGGCGCCCCACGAGTCGCCGCGCAGTCGAGCTCCGGCGACGGCTTCGTCCATTCCCGTGTCGATCCGCTCTCGAAGGGCCCTCCACAACTCGATTCGCTCGAGCGGCCCGGCCCCCGAAATCGCCTCGTGCAGCGCCTCGATCGCGCTCGCGAGGGTCGCTTCGGCTGTCAGGTGTTCCTGACATCCGTCAGGTTCGCCTGACAGCGGCTCCTCGGTCATGGCTGGCTCACTTCCGCCCGGGCGAGGCGTCCGCGGCCGCTGGAGCACGGTCCCTGCTTGGGGTAGGTGACGGGGATACTCACTCGGTGCCTTCATTGGCGTCCGGCTCATCGGATCCGAGGGCCTGCATTCGCTTCATGAGGCCCTTGGTTGGCGAGATGTAGAGCGTCCAGGTGACCTGAGCGTTCGAATGCCCGGCCAGATCGGCGACGTCGTGGATCGGCGCCCCGCGGTCGAGCAGCCATCGGCAGTAGTGGTGCCGCAGGCTATGGAATGAACCGCCCTGAATCCTCCGGACAGTTCTGTTAAGCGGCCACGGGATTCGTGGTCGCGGTCTTGTGGGCTTCCTGGTAGGCCTGTTCGTACTCCACGGGCGGAAGATACCCGATCGAGGAGTGGAGTCGCTTCTCGTTGAACCAGGCGGCGTACTTCGCTGTCTCGTTCTCGGCCTCGGCCATCCCGGCGGAGGTCCCGGGGTAGCCGTTGATGAGCTCGGTTTTGCACACCACGACCGCTGACTCAACCTTGGATCATCCTCTCCGGATCGACCAACGCCGTGCTGCACGGCGTCAGGTGATGACGTACGGGTTCATCTCCTCCTCGATCATCCGCATCTCTCCCACCGCGAGGAGCGCCGGTTCGCCCGGGCCGTAGGCGAGCTCGCGCTGCGACCCGGGAGCGTCGAAGAGCCGCCAGAAGCTAGGTTTCCCTTACGCCACAGGAGCCACGGCTTCGCTCGACAGGCCTCGCCGGCGGACCGACTGTCGCGTCCAGATTCCCATGAGGAATGTCCGTGCCACTCTCGCTGGATTCCGCAACCGGACGCCAGCGGGAGGGACGTACCCGGGAACAAGTCCCCGGTCGCTCGTTGAGTGAGCGACACGAGAATTGCGGCGGTTACACGGATACGACGTCACCCTCAGCAACTGTGAATGCAGTGGCGCAGGGCCTGGCGACACACCATCTCGTACACGCGGCTACCGGAGAACCACCGTCAACCACGACCCACCGACTTTGCCGATAGGGGCCATCGCATTCCCGCTCGGTCGATGGTGGCTATCAGGTCTTCTGCCTGGCCGTGGTCCTGCTCCATCTTGCGCCCGACCCACTTGCGTGGACTATCATGCGTTAGGAGGTGTGAGCC
>CAMAWO010000319.1 GCA_945861925.1 Bifidobacterium breve
GTGCGCGATCAGGGACGAGTGCTCCGGCCATGTACTGGGCTTCAAGGCAGACGACAACATGTGCTCGTCGATCGTCGTCGACGCGCTGCGGATGGCCAAGTTCACGCGCCACAACCGTTGCGGTACAACAATATTTCACACTGACCGAGGGTCGCAGTATACGTCTAAGGATGTCGTTCAAGAATGCCTCGACATGGGGCTGACGAGATCCATGGGCCGCACCGGATCGTGCTACGACCACGCAACCGCGGAGTCGTTCTGGAGCGTCTTCAAGCATGAGTTCTACTACCGTCACGCCTTCGCCACCCTCGACGAACTCAAGGCCGGCATTGAAGAGTTCATCCGCTGGTACAACAGCACCAGGCGCTACTCCAAGATCGGGCAGGTCAGCCCGATCAACTATGAGATAGCGTTGGCAACGCAAGACAAGAAGATCGCATAATCCCCTGTCTACTTTTCGCGGGGAACCTCAGAACACTTGGGTCGGGGGAGCGTAGGTCGGGTCGGGTGCGCAGACTCGGGCACAACGTGGCGAAGTCACTGCCGGGGGAGGCAGAGGTCCGGTCAGTGCGGGGGGTCGGTTGGATCCCCAACACTGACCGGCTCTGATGCGTCATGGTCAAGCAGGTCTCGAAGTGGGATGAGTTGCCGGGAGTGCTGGTAGTGAACCTCGAGGTCGGGCTCCCACTGGTCCGAACCATCAAAAAGCTTGAGCGTATCCAGGGAAGCAGCGGGCGAGATGATGATGTCTTGCATGAAGGCGCCGCTCTTGCAGATCCCCAGCACGCTCCCATCCAAGATGAACACGAGCCCGTCGTCGCTGACGAGTTCGAAGGACGGCTCACCGGCGCGGGTCTGCGTCGTGGTGTCGCGGACGATCAGGATGTCGAGAATGCGCTGTCCGCGCTCGTGGAAGTACAGGTTGCCGTGGGTCCGTGCCTGCGTCTCGCCCATTGCGCCGTCTGTAATGCCGAGGCGGGAGTACTCCTCGACGAAGCCCTCAAACTCCAGCGAAACCAGGCTTGATGTGGCCGAGATGGCTGCCGAGTCGGTGCGGATGAAGAGGTCGGCGAGGGCGCACTTGCCGCCGTCGAGCATCACTTGGGCGCCGTAGTGATCCCAGGCCTGCCCGATGAGTCTTGCGAGTCGCTCAAGCTCAGCGCGGTCGAGCAGGAGTTGGGTCCTTCTCACGTGCTCCTCCTAGTGAAGTGGATCTTCTGGTAGGCGGGGAATCTCGTTTGAGATGATGGCATTCGGATCTCGACGACAGGTGAACCATCGGATCCGGACGTGGCTCGATGCGTGATTGTTGCTCCGTTCTTGAACCTAGCAATCAGCACTGACCCGTTCCTTGCGGACCCTGTCTCACCGCCGTCGCTGGCGACCGAGAAGAAGCGGGTGGCGAGGCCGGTCGGGGCGTCTGAGGCGATTGCTCGCACTTGGTTGCTGTTGCTCTTGCCCTTGGTTCCGAAGTAGCCGGATGGGGTGGTTCCGAACTCCGTCTGGAGTCGACCGAGGTTGCGGGCCAGCGCACCCGCAGATCCCGAGGGCTCGGTCCCGCTTCCACTGCCCACCTCAGCCGGCCATTGCGTGAGCGCGCTTGATGTCGGAGGAAAAGTGAATGAAGTCGCTCCGAGCGCGGACACGATCGAAGACGTCGCGGGGCATCGGTCCGTGAACGATCACGGTGTGGGGCTCGATCTGGTCGAGCAGCTCGGCGAGCCCTGTCCTGAAGTAGTGGCGATCCTCGGAGCTGCGGCTGCAGCCGTGCATGGAGATTGCGACGACACAACGAACGGGGACTCCGAGAAAGCAGAACGCGAAGTCCTCCCGGGTTGCCCATCGAACGTTGGCGATGACGGCGAGCCCATGCGCCTGGTAGTACGCGCCGACCGCGCGGTTGGCCCAGGTGTGCAGAACACGCTGGTGCGGTGGCACCGAGCGGTAGAGGGAGAAGTCGGGCGAGATCAGGCCGGCGTAACTGGCGAAGGAGTGCAGGTAGCGCTGAGGCCGCTGCGGGATGTGGGCGAGCTTGCGGTCGGCGACGTAGAAGTGAAGGAATGCCCCCTGGATCTCCGAGTACTCGCGGTCAGGGTCAATCGCATGCTCGGCGCCTTCTATCAGTCACGGGGATGCAACGTGGTTCCCACAGCCAGATGGTGCACCTCACGAGACTGGCCCTTCTGCTTCCTGGGCATCGAGCAGCGCTCCGCTGTCTCGGTGTCCAACCATGGCTTGTGGCGCGATCGCGACCTGCGGCAGGGGTTCGTTAGTGGACTTCATGAAATGATCGAGCGAATCGACCCTCCGGTCATCTTCCTTCATGGCACCGTAAGTGCCTGAGGTATCGCTGCCGCGGGTCGCAAGACCCACATCGTCCATTTCGTGGATGACCGTAGCCGCGTGCGGCAGGCGGCTTGGCATGGGATCACACGGCGGAGGTGGGCATACCGCAGGCAACTCCCTGGGCCAACTGCTGGAAAACATGGCAAGGGCCGCTACCGAGTTCGGTGCCTCGCCGAGCGGCTACTTCGGCATGCGGGGGAAGAACTCCCGAGTCATCCAAACGCCGGATCCGCAGCGAACGTCAGAGAGGTTCTGAAAGATGCTGTCAGCAGGTGGGCGAGTACACGTCATGCCCAACGGCAAAGGACGTGTGGCGTGGTTCGCAGACGGTTCCCGAATCGTCTACCGCGTGAAGACAAGCACGAAGGGAAGCCCAGCAGTGGAGATCAAGGTGTCCACGCCAGGTCACGGAATTCCGCCTTCCCAGAAGGTCCACTTCATCTCGAAGGGAGCGAGCGGATGACTCGCAACGTTGCACACCTCTACTTGGACTCTGCCTCGATCAAGGCGCTGCGTGAACTCCTGGGACAGCGGTGGGACGGCATAACAGGAGATCTCGCTCCGGAGGCCCCCGGGCTCACCTTGTACTCGTGGGCGGAGGTCATTGCCGCCATAGGGGGTCGAGCATGGACCTTCTCTTCGCGAATGACCGGGTCGGACTTCGAGGGTTTCGAGGAGGAGTACCCAAGTCTCCACGTCTTCGCAGGCAGCTCACGGATGGAGGCTGCAAGCTCTGCAGGACGGGTCTTCTCTCACCATCGCGGCGAGTCAGTCGAAGCCATCTTCATCGTGCGGGAGACGATCACGCGCAGCGTGTACGGGGAGCAGAATTGGAAGTTCGGCACTGACTACGCAGTGGTGTTCGAGTTGTCTTCAGGCGCAGTCGGCATCTTCAAGGGTGGTCATCACGACGAGGCTCTCTTCGTCAACATCGCTGATGACGTCGATTCCCTCGTCATCCCGGACCGCTCCAATGAATGGAGTTGGGACAACCAGCTCGGCGAGAACTACGAGGTTCACCGCGGTTGGATCCCTCTTGGGGACATCGCCGCGGCCACCCCCTAGCCGAGAGGAGACCCGT
>CAMAWO010000320.1 GCA_945861925.1 Bifidobacterium breve
GAGTTGCCGACCACTTCAAGCCGCACGAGTACGGCTTCGTCATGCTGCCCCTACTCACCCCAAGGCGGCTCAATAATGCTGCGGGGCAGTACGCGTGAGTCCAGCCAGCACCCTTGTGAAGGACCTCCAAGCCCGAGTGAAGCTGCTGACGGTCGACCTTCGCGCGAGTAGCGATGATCCTGACAGCGCGTGGGGCCGTGAGCTCCAGGCGGAGTATGCCGCGGCGACGGACCGGGGTCGCACCGGGTACAGCTGGAGTGAGTGGCGCGATGGTGAGGTTGATCTCGCCGCGGTGGCATGGGTGCTTGCGACGGTGTTCATCAGGTTCTGTGAGGACAACGACCTTTTTGACGGCCCGTGGATCACCGGCGAGGGCAGAAGGCATAGCCAGGCCGCCGATAACGAGACCGAGTTCTACCGGACCGAGCCGAGCCGCAATGCCCGCGACTGGTTGCGGGCCGGGTTCGAGGCCCTCGCCGCGCTCCCTGCCGGCAAGGCGTTGCTCGATCAGCACAATCTTGTGTGGCGCGCGCCCATCGGGGCCGATGCCGCGCAGCAGTTGCTGTCGTTTTGGCGCAGCCAGAACGTCGATGGCACCCTCACCCACGACTTCACTGACGAGGCGCTTGATACCCGGTTCCTCGGCGACCTCTACCAAGACCTGAGTGATGTTGCGAAGAAGAAGTACGCGCTGCTCCAGACCCCGGTGTTCGTTGAGGAGTTCATCCTTGACCGCACCCTGACCCCGGCGATCACCCAGTTCGGCATCGAGGGCCTGCGCCTGATTGACCCGACCTGCGGCTCCGGCCACTTCCTCCTCGGTGCGTTTGACCGGCTCCTCGACCAGTGGCATGCGAAGGCCCCGGGCATTGAGGTGAGGCAGCGGGTGCAACGCGCCCTTGATTCGATCAGCGGGGTCGACCTCAACCCGTTCGCGGTCGCGATCGCGAGGTTTCGGCTCACCGTCGCGGCGATGCGGGCGGCTGGCATTGACCGGCTGAAGGATGCCCCCGCGTTCACGTATCACCTTGCGGTCGGTGATTCGCTGCTCTACGGCCACGCCGGGGTGCAGGGCAACCTCCTCGACGAGATCGACGAGCGAGAGAAGGCGCAAAGCCAACAGGACGATGCGGACGAGTCATTCGCCTACGCCAATGAAGACGTAGCCGAGCACCCGAGCATCCTCGACCGTGGCCGCTACCACGTCGTCGTCGGAAACCCTCCCTACATCACGGTCAAGGACAAGGCCCTGAACGAGGCATACCGCCAGACCTACAAGACCTGCTCCGGGAAGTACGCACTCAGCGTGCCGTTCATGGAGTTGTTCTTCGAGCTCGCCCAGAAGGGCGATGCCACCACGGCCCCCGGGTTCGTCGGCCAGATCACGAGCAACTCGTTCATGAAGCGTGAGTTCGGTGCGAAGGTCATCGAGAGCCTGCTCTCCGGCAAGGATCCGAGCAATCCGGTTGACCTCACGAACGTCATCGACACCTCCGGTGCCTACATTCCCGGCCATGGCACCCCCACCGTCATCCTCATCGGACGCAGGCGACGGCCCACCACCAAGACCCTGCGAGCCGTCCTTGGCGTGCGCGGCGAGCCCGGCCAGCCCAAGGACCCAGCCAAGGGCCTCGTCTGGTCACAGATCGTGGAACACCTCGACGACCCCAGCTTCAACGGCGACTACGTCACCATCACCGACCTCGACCGCACCGCACTTGAAGGACACCCATGGTCCCTGTCCGGCGGCGGCGCGGGGGATTTGATGTTCCATCTGACCGGCAGGGAACGAGTCCTCGGCACTGAAGTTTCTGCCATCGGCTTCGCGAGTTTTCCCGGTGCAGACGAAGTATTCTTCTTGGGCTTTCCTTGGTTCAATCGGCACGCCGACTCGCGGGCCATATCGAAACCACTCATCACTGGTGAAGTCGTTCGCGATTGGGACACCGTCTGCAGCGAGGCAGCGCTCACTCCTTATGACCTCGACTTCGACGCGGTCGAGTTCGATCTTGCGTCGTCATGGGGCAGGCTCCTCTGGTCCTACCGGACGACACTAGGCAGCACGATGGGTTTTGGTGGCGTCACCCGGGCACAGGCCGGTGACAAGTGGTGGACTTGGTACCGATGGCTGCCTGATCGTTACCGGCAGCCGCTGTCGTTGGTGTTTGCTTTTGTGGCGACGCACAACCATTTTGTGCTGGACCGCGGCGGGAAGGTGTTCAACCGGTCTGCGCCGGTGATCAAGCTGCCCGCGGACGCGACGGAGGACGACTACCTTGACCTGCTCGGGGTGCTGAACTCGTCGACGGCGTGCTTCTGGCTTCGGCAGGTGTGCCATGGCAAGGGCAACGGCGGAGTGAATGAGGGCATGCGCGGTGAGGACTGGGAGGAGTTCTTCGAGTTCACGGGGACGAAGTTGCAGGAGTTTCCGCTGCCCTCCTCGCTGCCTCGGGAGCGTGCGCGGGTGCTCGATGGTCTGGCGGTGTCGCTGGGTGTGGTGTCTCCGTCGGGGGTGGTGGGTGGTTCGGGTTCCCTCGGGGGCCTTGCCGCTGCGCATCGTGAGTGGGATGCGGTGCGGGCGCGGATGGTGTTCGCGCAGGAGGAGCTCGACTGGGGGGTCTATTGGGCCTATGGGCTGCTCGATGCCGATCTCACGTATGCGGGGTCGGCTATCGATGCGATCGCGTTGGGGTCTCGTTCGTTCGAGATCGCGTTAGCCCGTTCGGTGGAGTCGGGGTCGGAGTCGACGGCGTGGTTTGCGCGGCATGGGTCGACTCCGCTGACGTCGCTACCTTCGTCGTGGCCTGCGGATTATGCGGCGGTGGTGGAGGAGCGTCTTGCGCTGATCGCGTCGGATCCGTTTATTGGGTTGTTGGAGCGTCCGGAGTTCAAGCGCCGGTGGGCGTCGGCGTCGTGGGAGTCCCTTGAGAAGGAGGCGCTGCGCGGGTTCGTGCTCGACCGGTTGGAGGAGCCGGGCTTGTGGTCGGAGGCTTCGGGGCCGCGGGTGTTGTCGGTGGCGCAGCTCGCTGACCGGGTTCGTGGTGATGGGGATTTGGTGGAGGCGTTGCGGTTGCTGGCTGGGGCGGTGGAGGTCGATGTCGCGGGCGAACTCGGCTCGCTGCTCTCTTCGGAGGCGGTGCCGTACCTCGCGGCTTACCGCTATAAGGATTCGGGTTTGCGGGTTCGGGCGGAGTGGGAGTCGGTGTGGGCGTTGCAGCGTCGGGAGGATGCTGGGGAGAAGGTGTCGATTCCGGTGCCGCCGAAGTACAAGCCGGTTGATTTCCGCAAGACGTCGTATTGGCAGGCGCGTGGCAAGCTTGATGTGCCGAAGGAGCGGTTCGTGCTCTATCCGGGTGCGGGGCGTGCGGGTGATGGTTCTGCGGTGGTCGGTTGGGCTGGGTGGGATCAC
>CAMAWO010000321.1 GCA_945861925.1 Bifidobacterium breve
GTCCAATGGGGACAAACAGAGCACTCACGAGCCTACGTTACTGTGTGAAGGCTCACAAACGTGCAACGCTGGACTCATCATGCGCCCCACTTTTCCTGACAACCGCTCCGACCTCACCGAGTCGGTACTCACCTGGTTTGACGAGGCTCGCCGCCCGCTACCTTGGAGGAGCGACGACACGACCCCCTGGGGCATCCTCGTAAGCGAGTTCATGTGCCAACAGACCCCGGTGGAACGGGTCATCCCACGTTGGCAATTGTGGCTGGCCCGATGGCCCTCCCCCTCGGATCTCGCCCACGGTGATGTCGCCGATGCCATTCGAATGTGGGAAAGACTCGGCTACCCACGTCGCGCTATTCGGCTCCACGCATCAGCGGTCATCATCCGAGATGAGCACCGAGGACAGGTCCCGAAGTCGAGCGAGCAACTACGCGCACTTCCCGGGGTCGGCGAATACACTGCAGCGGCCGTACAGGCCTTCGCATTCGGGATGCCTTCAGTGGTCCTTGATACGAATGTTCGACGGGTCATCGCCCGAACGCTCAATGGCGAGGCCCAGCCTCGCGCCCATGTCACGAATGCCGAACGTGCGCAGGCGTCCACCCTCCTCGAGCACGGCCGCCCGGCCGAATGGTCGGCGGCAGTCATGGAGTTCGGGGCGCTCGTCTGCACGGCCACACACCCACGCTGTGACGAATGCCCGGTCGCCGACATCTGCCGATGGCGGGCCGCAGGATTTCCTCCCCCGATATTCCAGGCCCGACGGCAGGCCGCCTTCGTCGGGAGCGACCGGCAGGCGCGCGGTCGGATTATGTCGATCCTGCGATCAGTGCAAGATCCGGTCGCCACGAGTGCGATCGAGTCGGCCTGGCATGACAACGATCAGGTTGCTCGTGCGCTCGTCGGACTGTTGAAGGACGCACTCATCGAGCAAACGGCGCTGGGGGACTATCGGTTGAGGGGCTCAAGGTGACGAGCAGCCGCTCGCACTCCTCGGCGAGGCACCTAACCGAGGCCGGCGCTGGTATCGCGCGGAAGAGCCTCACTGTCATTCGATGCGACAACACTGCGCTCCCCGAGCGGCGACGCTAGTTGCACGTCGACCCACATGCGATCACCCGACGAGCCGGTCTCGGCGCAAGCGCCACTGCGGGCCGAGGTCCTCGTGGCTGAAATCCGCACGTAGGACGCGTCCTCTACGGTCGAGACGTCGACGGTGTCCTGACGACACAGTCCGCCGGGGGGCAGTGCGAGCGCCACCTGAACCACCTGCTCGGAGGTCGTCGGGCGAAAGGCCACCGGCTGCATGCCCTCGGAGACCAGCCCAAGCCCACGTAGCGGGCCCGCACTCGCAAACACCCCAGCGACGAACACCCCGATCCCGGCGAGCACGATAATTCCGCTCACCCACCACACCGAACGTGGAATCTGGCGCTTTGGACCGTCGAACTCCCGGAGTCCGGGTATCAGCGGTCCGTTCACCACGGTGAGGCCCCTTGTCGTGTCGGCTGTCAGCTCACAATCTCAACCGGAGGCGTATCAGGCAGGGTCGCCTTCGGTGTCGCGGTGAAGATGAACTCGCGCTCAGCTCCCTCGCCTGTGACGTCAATGACCACAATACTGCCCGGATGCAGATCCCCGAACAACATCTTCTCGCTCAGCGAGTCCTCAATGTCGCGCTGGATGACGCGACGCAGCGGCCGAGCACCTAGCGAGGGGTCGTACCCGCGCTCAGCGAGGAGCGTCTTCGCCGATGCCGTGAGCTCAAGGGCCATATCCCTCTCCTCGAGGCGCTTCTCGAGGCCAGCGATCATGAGATCGACGATCTGGAAGATCTCGGCCTGACTCAGCTGATGGAAGACGATGACATCGTCGATACGGTTCAGGAACTCGGGCCGGAAGTGCTGCTTGAGTTCCTGCTGCACCTTGGCCTTCATCTGCTCGTAGGCGGTCTCACCGTCGTTCTCGGGGGCGAAGCCAAGCATGACGCCCTTGGAGGCATCACGACTGCCGAGGTTCGTCGTCATGATGATGACGGTGTTCTTGAAATCCACAACCCGGCCCTGGGCGTCGGTGAGGCGACCCTCCTCGAGCACCTGAAGCAGCGAGTTGAAGATATCGGGGTGGGCCTTCTCGACCTCGTCGAACAGGACGACCGAGAACGGTTTGCGACGCACCTTCTCAGTGAGCTGCCCGCCCTCTTCGTAGCCGACATAGCCGGGGGGCGAGCCGAACAGACGCGAGGCGGTGTGGCGCTCTGAGTACTCGCTCATGTCGAGTGCAATGAGCGCGTTCTCGTCGCCGAAGAGGAACTCGGCAAGGGTCTTGCTCAGCTCGGTCTTCCCGACGCCGGAGGGACCGGCGAAGATGAAGGATCCGGACGGACGCTTCGGATCCTTCAGCCCGGCGCGTGTACGCCTGATGGACTTGGAGAGCGCCTTGACAGCCTGCTCCTGACCGATGACCCTGCGGTGCAGTTCGTCCTCCATGCGCAGCAGTCGCGCAATGTCATCCTCGGTGAGGTCGGTGACGGGGATGCCGGTCATGAGCGCAAGCACCTCGCCAATGAGGTGGGCGTCGACCTCAGCCACGACATCGAGGTCGCCGGCCTTCCACTCCCGCTCTCGCTGCGCCTTCTCGGCGAGCAGTTGCTTCTCGGTATCACGAAGCGCTGCGGCCTTCTCGAAGTCCTGCGCATCAATCGCCGACTCCTTGTCCTTGCGCGCAGCGGCGATGCGGTCATCGAACTCGCGCAGGTCCGGCGGGGCGGTCATTCGGCGGATCCGCAGACGTGATCCCGCCTCGTCGATCAGGTCGATCGCCTTGTCTGGCAGGTGACGGTCGGAGATGTACCGATCGGACAGGCGTGCTGCCGCCTCGAGTGCGTCATCGGTGATCGACACCCGGTGGTGCGACTCGTAGCGATCGCGAAGGCCCTTGAGGATCTCGACCGTATGCGGGACGTCCGGCGCCTCGACCTTGACTGGGGCGAAACGGCGCTCAAGTGCCGCGTCCTTCTCGATGTGCTTGCGGTACTCGTCGAGCGTGGTGGCCCCGATCGTCTGGAGCTCTCCTCGCGCGAGCATCGGCTTGAGGATGCTCGCTGCATCGATTGCGCCCTCGGCCGCCCCGGCCCCGACGAGCGTGTGGAGCTCGTCGATAAACAGGACGATGTCGCCGCGGGTGCGAATCTCCTTGAGGACCTTCTTCAGTCGTTCCTCGAAGTCACCGCGGTACCGACTGCCCGCGACCAGCGCACCAAGGTCGAGTGTGTAGACCTGCTTGTCCTTCAAGGTCTCCGGTACGTCGCCCGACACAATGTTCTGAGCAAGGCCCTCGACGATGGCGGTCTTACCGACGCCAGGCTCTCCAATG
>CAMAWO010000322.1 GCA_945861925.1 Bifidobacterium breve
CGGCCCCGGGCTGTTCGCTATCGCCGCAGGGCCTGACGGCAATATGTGGTTCACCGAGTTCTTCGAGAACCTCGTCGGCAAGATCACGCCATCGGGCGTCATCACGACCTATCCGGTGCCGACCGCAAATGCGATGCCAATGGGTATCACTGCAGGTCCCGACGGGAACATTTGGTTCGTTTTGGACGACGCCAGCGGGATCGGCCGAATCACCCCCGGGGGAGTGATCACCGAGTTCCCCATCCCAACTCCCGGCGCCACCGGACCGGCCGTCATCACTTCGGACAATGGCTGCTTGATGTGCGGGTTTGAGATCACCGCAGGGCCGCTGGAGAGTGTGTGGTTCACGATCCCCGCGGCAAACAGGGTCGGACAAATCACTATGACGGGCGTGGTGACGACCATGCCGGTCACGACAGCGCCGCCTGCGTCGACGACGGGCACCAACCCTTCGATCGGCGCCATCACGGATGGCGACGATGGGAACCTGTGGATCACCCAAAACTCCGACGGCAAGATCGCCCGGTTGACCACGTCCGGGGTGGCAACCGCATTTGCGCTTCCGTCTGCCAACGCGCAGCCGTCGTCAATAACCCCGGGGCCGGATGGCAGCCTGTGGATCGGCAATGGCACAGGTAATGCCCTGATCAAGTTCGTCGGCCTCGGTGTGAAGAGCACCCCGGTCATCACCGAGTTCACCATTCCGACCGCGGGTGCGATGCCGACCTCGGTTGCTATGGGAGCCGATGGGAGCGTGTGGTTCACGAGCCTGGTGAATCCCACTCCGGCGCCGACCACGTTGCAGGTTGGCCGTCTCGGCACAGGTGTCGGCCCAATTTTGTCCGTAAAGGTTTCGGGAACGGCGAAGGTGGGTTCGGCGCTGACCTGCAGCTACATAAACAACCATGGCGGACCCCCCGCGAGTGCTCGCTACCAATGGCTGCGAGGGGGCAAGGCCATCGCCAATCAGACCGCGAAGAAGTTCACACCCCGCGCGGGCGATGTCGGCGCCAAGATTTCCTGCCGAGCAGCAGTGACGTACTCCGGCGCACTGAACCAACTCGCGGCGATATCGAAGCCGGTCCAGATCAAGCGCTGATCACCGGAGGCTGGTGCGAACTCGTCACGGTTCTCGTGAGGCATTCGATGCCACCGTTCCGATAGCGTCAGGACGTGACTGACGCGGCGCGAGTTCTGGAGTTGTCCGAGCAGTGGCAAGACGACCTCGCGTCGTGGGCCATCCCGCCGGCCATCCTCGATCAGGCCGAGGAGGCGCCGTGGTCGCATCCGGTGGCGATGTTCACCGTTGCGGGCGAGATCACCGACTCCCCGTCGCACCGCCTGGCGCGAGCCGGTATTTCGTCCACCGGAAGCGTGCTCGACGTTGGCTCCGGCGGTGGCCGCGCGGCGTTCGCGGTGACCCCGCCAGCCGGCACGGTCGTCGCTGTTGACCATCAGCAGGCGATGCTCGACGAGTTCGCCGACGGGGCGGTGCGCCGCGGGGTCGTCCATCACGAGTACCTCGGCGATTGGCCCGACGTCGCAGATGCAGTCCCGGAGTGTGATGTCGTCGTGTGCCACCACGTTGCCTATAACGTCGCCGACATCGTCCCGTTCCTCCAAGCACTGAACGATCATGCGCGCCGGAGGGTCGTCATCGAAATCCCGATGCACCACCCGATATCGGGGCTCTCGCCACTCTGGAAGCGATTCTGGGACCTGGACCGTCCGACGAGACCGACAGCGGAGGATCTGTACGACATCTGCCTTGCGATGGGCTTCGATGCCCGGATCGAGCGATGGGAGGATCCCGAGTTCGGCCACAGGTCGCCGCTGTCGTCGGCCGACGAGGTTCGGTTCACCCGGGTGCGTCTGTGCCTTCCGGCGGACCGGGCCGATGAGGTTGCCGAGGCGCTCGCGAGCGCTGGCCCCTCGCGCCCGCGGGAGCTCGCGACGATCTGGTGGGATCGGCACTAAGTTCATCACGTGACCTACGACGTCGATCGCATCCGCGCCCGAATCCCCGCCCTGAACTCAGGGGTCTCGTTCTTCGATGGCCCGGGCGGCACCCAGACCCCGGATACCGTCGCGGCCGCGATCGCCGGTGCGCTCACCGCCGGGATGTCGAATCGCGGGCGGGTCACCGAGGCGGAGCGCACTGCCGACGATGTCACGGTCGCGGCACGACAGGCCGCTGCCGACCTCGTGAACGCCGACCCTCGGGGCGTCGTGTTCGGGCGCAGTGCCACGTCACTCACCTTCGAGGTGGCGCGTACCCTGGCCCACGGGTGGGGCCCAGGCGACGAGGTCATCGTCACCCGGCTTGATCATGATGCCAATGTCCGGCCGTGGGTGACCGCGGCTGAGCGTGCGGGGGCAACCGTCCGCTGGGCCGCATTCGATCGAAAGACTGGAGCGCTCGACCCGGAAGCCGTGACGAGCCTCGTCAATGAGAGCACCCGGCTCGTCGCCGTCACCGGGGCATCGAACATCCTCGGAACCCGTCCCGATATCGCCGCGATCGCGCAGATCGTCCATGAGGGCGATGCCCTGCTCTACGTCGACGGGGTGCACCTCACCGCGCACGCGCCAATCGACATGCGGGCGCTGGGCGCTGACTTCTTCGTCTGCTCGCCCTACAAGTTCCTCGGCCCGCACAACGCACTACTCGCGGCGTCGCCCGCGCTTCTCGAGACGATGCATCCGGACAAGCTCAAGCCGTCCACCGAGGAGGTCCCTGAGCGCTTCGAGCTGGGCACCATGCAGTACGAGCTGCTCGCCGGGGTTACCGCCGCGATCGACATGCTCGCTGACCTCGTGCCCGGAGACGAGGCGACGATGAGCCGCCGGGCCCGGATCGTCCGTTCGATGGTTGCGCTCGAGGAGTACGAGGACGGACTCCACGCGCGGATGCGAGCCGGTCTTGAGTCGCTCGCGGGGATTGAACTGTTCTCGCACGCCCCGCTGCGGACCCCGACCGAGCTCTTTCGGTTCGCGGGTGTCGATTCGCAGGACGTCTACCGCGGCCTCGCCGGCCTCGGCGTGAACGCGCCTGCGGGCTCGTTCTACGCGATTGAGGCAGCCGAGTGGCTCGGGCTCGGCAAAGAGGGAGCGGTGCGTGCTGGTCTCGCGCCGTACACCTCTGCTGCCGATGTCGATCGGCTCATCAACGGACTGGCTGCGGTGACGGCTCGCTGAATCGTGCAGCGGGCGATTCGCTGCATGGGCTGAGGATCAGGTCCATGGGCGGCCGGCGTACTCCGGATAGCACTGGGCGAGCATCACCAACTTCTGCGCCGTGCTCTCGCCGGGAAGATAGCCGCACGGCCGCTCGGCTGTCGGGCAGGGCCACAGGATGA
>CAMAWO010000323.1 GCA_945861925.1 Bifidobacterium breve
TGCCACGAAAAGGCCGTCCACGGGGTTGCCCACCTCGGGACGCTCGGCAGCGATGGATGCCACATCACGTGGTCGTAGTGCAGGTGGGTCGCGATCCCGGCAACGCAGGTTGCCCCAACGGCTCGAAGGACCTCGGCGACGTCAGATAACTCGTCAGGATCCCACGACGGATCGATGACGATGGCCTCGTTTCCTGCCACCACAATGGTCGTATTCGTGGCATACCTGCGGGAGGTCATGACGAGCACTCCCTCGGCTACCTCAATCGCTGCGCGTGTCATGAGGCGCTGTCGACATGTCGCGTGGTCGCCGCGGCCGGGATGGCACAAGCCACCTCACCACGAAGCCTGATCCGAAGGGCGACCGCCATGAGCCCGATCGACATCACCGCGATGAACGGCTGGACCGGCGCAAACCAGGTCACCGCTCCCGAGGCGCCGAGCGCAAGCAGAACAAGTTTGTTGCAGACCGGGCATCCGACGGCGAAGAAGGCCACGAGGGCTCCAGCCATGCCGAACTTGGACGCCCGATCAGGTGTCGACTCTCGCGCATACGTCGCGATGAGGAGTCCGCCGAGGATGCCGGAGGTGATGACGATCGGGTACGACCACCAGGTCACTGCGATGGCCCTGCCGAATACCGGGCTGGGAATGACCGCCGTGGGGATGGCGATGAGCACCGCGGTGAGGACCGCTCCGACGAGGGCGACGATCCAGCGTCGGCGCGACCAGCCGCCCATCGCCTCCCACTCGCGTCTCATACTCCCAAACGATACCCCCTTGGGTATCCTAAGTCACCGCCCGCCAGCGATTTCGGCACGGCCGCCCACCCGTCCGCGCGTCGGTGGCGGCACGGACGCCACCGACTAGATTGAGCCGGGCCCGACGACGAGAGGACCTGGGGTTGGACGGTCACGTGAGCGATGTCAGTGCCGTGCTTCGCGATACCTTCGGCTTCAGCGAGTTCCGCGGTCGGCAGCAGGAGATCATCGAGCGTACGGTCGCTGGCCACGACAGCGTCGTGCTCATGCCGACTGGCGGCGGCAAGTCCCTGTGCTACCAGATCCCCTCGATCACTATGCGGGGCGTCGGCATTGTCGTTTCCCCGCTTATCGCGCTCATGCAGGATCAGGTCGACGCCCTGCGACTCCTCGGCGTCAGCGCCGCCTTTTGGAACTCGAGCCTGTCAGCGGCGGAGGCGTCCAACGTCCGACGCGATCTCCTACGCGGAGACCTCGACCTGCTCTATGTCGCCCCCGAGCGCCTCATGCTCCCGGACTTCCTCGACACCCTCGAGCAGGTCGCCGCCGGCCCCGGGGTCGCGCTGTTCGCGATCGACGAGGCCCACTGCGTCTCGCAGTGGGGCCACGACTTCAGGCCCGAGTACCTGCGCCTTTCCGAACTGCGCGGCCGCTTCCCTCATACCCCCCGCATCGCGCTCACCGCGACCGCCGACGCCGTCACCCGGCGTGAGATCCACGACCGGCTCGGTCTCGCGAGCGCCGAGGAGTTTGTATCGAGCTTCGACCGTCCGAATATCCGCTATACCGTCGAGATCAAGGACGACCCGAAGCGTCAGCTTCTCGCGTTCCTTCGAGATGTTGACGGACGTGGAGGCGAGGCTGGCATCGTCTACTGCCTCTCGCGCAAGAAGACCGAACTGGCCGCCGAGTGGCTGCGGGCTGCCGGGTTCGACGCAGAGGTGTATCACGCCGGGCTTGATCAGGAGACGCGGCGGCGCGTCCAGCAGCGGTTTCGGCGCGACGACGGCGTCATCGTCGTGGCGACCATCGCCTTCGGCATGGGGATCGACAAGCCCGATGTCAGGTTCGTCGCGCACCTCGACCTACCCAAGAGCCTTGAGGCCTACTACCAGGAGACCGGACGCGCCGGGCGCGACGGCGAACCCGCCGAGGCATGGATGGCCTACGGCCTCGCCGATGTCGTGCAGCAGGGTTCGTTCATCGCCGGATCGGATGGCTCCGCGGAGCACAAGCGCGTTGACCAGATCAAGCTCGACGCCATCCTCGGGTACGCCGAGGCCGCGGGCTGCCGCCGTCTGATACTTCTCAACTATTTCGGTGAGCAGTCTGCGGCCTGCGGCAACTGCGACACCTGCCTAACCCCGCCCGAACTCTGGGACGCGACCGTCGCCAGCCAAAAGGCACTCTCAGCAGTCGTCCGCACCGGCCAGCGGTTCGGCGCGGGCCACATCATCAGTGTGCTTCGTGGCGAGCGGACCCCGCGGATGGAAGGCCTCGGCCACGACCAGCTGCCGACCTTCGGCGTGGGCGCCGACCTCAGCGCCGATGAGTGGCGCGGGGTGCTCCGGCAACTCGTCGCCCGTGGCGTCCTGCACCCCGACCCGAGCGCCATGGGCGCCCTTCAGCTCACCGATGCTGCGGCTCCCATCCTGCGAGGCACGACCACCGTCGAACTACGTCGGGCCTCGGCCAGTGCACCGGCTACGCGACAGAGGCGAGCAGCGGGAGCGGCCGGCCCAGCGGCGGCAGTCTCGAGTGCCGACGAGGCACTCTTTGAGGCACTGCGTGCGGTGCGCAAGGAGCTCGCAGCGGCCGACGGCGTGCCCGCCTTCGTCGTGCTGGCCGACAAGGCCCTGCGCGAGATCGCGGCGACAAGGCCCCGAGACCTCGCGCAACTCCTCGAGGTCAACGGAATCGGTCCGGTGAAGGCGGAACGGTACGGGAGTCAATTCCTTGCTGTCGTAGCTCAGCAATAGCGAGGGTTCGTCAGCCGAGTTGAGCCAGGATTCGCCCGCAGTGCGGCGTCAGGTTCTTCAATGCACGCTCAAGTACGGCCTCCGATCCGGGGACGGCGATCATTGAGTGAACCGCCGACTCGAATGCCTTTGGAAAGCCGCGAGCGAGGTGACTGACACGTGCCGTCAGCAAGTCAACGGATAGACCCAGTGTGGTCGCGGCCTTGTCCCACTGCCGCTGACGAATGCGTGCCACCGACCGCTCACCGCCAACCGACACCGCAACCGAGCGGTCCACGTCCCTGCTGTCGTACAAGAGTCCTGCCGCAAGGTCGTACAACGGTGCGACCCACGTGGCACCGGCCGACCGTAGGGTTGAAATGTTTTTCGAATGCCCGTCCGGTGCTCCCGCCACCACATTGATGATGAGGAAGTCGGAAACCGCGAGAATATCGGACTCCTGCCGCGTGGACTCTTGGCGAATCACGCGAACCATGTCACCGAGGGTTGGCCCCCCACGCTGCTCGTACTTCGCGGACGGCATCCGGCCAAGGGCCTGACAGAAGTCCTCC
>CAMAWO010000324.1 GCA_945861925.1 Bifidobacterium breve
CCGAGCGCAGGGCGGGGGCGACGACCGCCACGACGAGGGGCACCGCGACGAGGCTGTGGGCAAGCGGGACGAGCATGCCGGTGGCACGAAGGTCGAGCGGCGGCCGGCCGAAGGCGAGGAGCATGCCGAGGCCAAGCGTGGCTGCCGAGACGCCGAGCGGGATGATGGCGGCGAGCGCCGTGATTCGTCCGATTCGATGGGTGATGAGTGAGATTGCGGCCATTGCGCCGATGAGGCTGGCAATCGTCCCGGCAATGACGGCAAAGGCAAGCGAGGTTGCGAGCGCTGCGAGCGGCGACCCGATGCGATTTGTACCGGCATCAATCGAGCCGAGGGATCGCCACCAGTCGAGGGTCAGGGCACCGTTGCTGGTTACGGAGGCGAGTGCGAGGGCGAGCACGGGGGCGAGCACGAGCACGCAGGCCGTTGCCGCGACTGAAAGCACTGTCAGTCGGGCAGCTTTGCTGCGTGGAAGCGGTCGAAGGATTGCGGGCAGGGGTCGCTCGGTCGGGGCCCGACGGGTCATGGCCGCACCGATGCCGAGAACGACGCAGATGAGGACGAGTTGCAAGACGGCGGTCGCCGCGGCGCCGGGAAAGTCGAGCAGCACCGAGGTCTGACGGAGTATCTGGGATTCGAGGGTGCGGGTCGTCTGGTCACCGAGGACTAGGACGATACCTAGTGAGGTGAACGAGAAGACGAACACCACGGCGGCACTCGATGCGATTGATGCCCTGAGCATAGGTACCGTCACCGTCAGGAAGGCCGTGAACCGGGTAGCCCCGAGACTGCGTGCCACAGTCTCGTAACGGTCGTCATGCTGCGACCACCTGGCTCCGACAATCCGCACCACTACGGCGAGGTTGATGTAGGCATGGGCGCAGACGACGATCGCGAGCCCCTGCGGGGCATCCGGTCCAAACATGCTGCGAAACGCAAGGGCGACGACGACGGTTGGCAGCACGAACGGCACGGTGACGAGGGCTTGCGCTAAGGCGCGTCCGCGAAACCGGTACCGCGAGACAACGGCGGCGATCGGCAGGCCAACGGCTAGGGCGAGCAGCGTGCTCAGGGCGGCTTGCACTGATGCGAGGGCTGCAATGCGCCAGGTGGGCGCATCGAGCAGGCGGCCAGCAGTCTCCGGATCCCAGACGTGCGAGCCGAGCGTGACGAGCGGAACGACGAGGAATACGAGCAGGAAAACGGCTGGACCTAGCCAGATCCAGCGCAGCCACGTCGCGGTCCTCAGCGTCCCATCACCTCACCCCATGTGGTGAGCCAGGCCGGCAGGTTGGCCGCGACGAGCGCCGGATCGAGTTGCAATGGTTGCGCCACCTTGGCGGCGAACTTTGTGAAGACCTCAGGCAGTGGTGTGCCCTCGCGGGCGGGGAACACGAACATCGACAGCGGTACGTCGGCCTGTACTGGCTCGGAGAGCAGCCAGTCGACGACCTGCTGTGCGCCCGCCACGTTGGCGGCGCCCTTGAGCACTCCGGCGTACTCGACCTGCCGGTAGCACCCGCTGGTCATGACGGAGGTCGATGGAGCCGAGGGTTTCGGCTCGGCTGCGTAGACGATTTCGGCCGGCGGGCTCGTCGCGTACGAGACAACGAGGGGGCGCTGCCCGCCACCGCCACCCGCAGTGAACTGACCGGTGTAGGCGTCGGTCCAAGTAGAGGCGACTTTGACGCCGTTCGCCTGCAATGCGGACCAGTAGTCGGGCCAGGCGTCGCCGTACTCCGCGATCGTCGCGAGGAGGAAGGCCAGGCCGGGGGAGGAGGTGGCCGGGTCCTCGACGACGAGGAGATCGCGGTACTCGGGCTTTGCGAGATCGGCGAGTGTGGTCGGCGGGGTGATGGACTTCTCCGCGAACCAGGCGTCGTCGATGTTCACGCAGACATCGCCGTAGTCGATTGGGGTGACCAGGCCACCGGCGGTGTCGCCCCGGAGCTCCGGGATGAGGGAGGCTGCCTCGCTGGCCGCGTAGGGCTCGAGGACGCCGGCATCGACGGCGCGGGATATCAGTGTGTTGTCGATGCCGAAGATGACGTCGGCGGTGGGCGCGCCAGCCGCGAGGATGGCCCCTGCGACCATTGATCCAGCATCGCCCGCCGTGATGACCTCGAGCGTGATGCCCGTCTGCGCCTTGAAATCTGCGATGAGTTGCTCGCTCACGACGAACGACTCGTGGGCGAGGAGACGGACGGTCGATGGCCCCGCGCTCCCTGTGGAACTGCAGGCGGTGAGACCGATGACCCCCGTGCACAACAGGCCGAGGACAACATGAACATGACGCAATGACATTTAGATCCATCCCTCGCGCTGGCATTACCCAGATCAGGTTCTATGGGTCGGTGGCAGCGGCCACCCTCTCAGCCCGCCGAACTCGCGAGCTCCCCTTGCCCTGACACCATACAACACTTGTGGTTCGGCCGCAGGATGCGATCGGGGCTCAAGGGCAGCGAAGAGGATCGTTGCTCTAGCAAGAATGTTGAACAAGAGGTTGTCCAACATTCTTGCGGTGCATGCACGGTGCGCGCACTGCCTCGCCCGTGGACTCTGTTAACGCCTACGCACTGGCACGACGGGCACGCGACGGGCACGCGGGAGTCGACAGCTCCAAGTTGCGAGGGAGCACGGCACAGCAGGTCCAGAGTGACGGGGTCCTCGCGGTGGAGAAGTACCACAAGACCGTGGCATTCCTCACCTCGGCTGAGGTATTCGACGAGCTCCTCGCGGGTGCCGAGTTGTATGCCCGACTGATGCACGATCTACCGCTCGTGGCGCACCTGCTTTCGACCGCGCTGAAGCTGGGAGTCTCCCCGGACCGCGCGGTCACGGCACTGATCGTTCAGGACCATGCCGGTCCGCGCGTTGACGTGGCGCACCTGATGGCCATCCTCGACGATGCTGCAGATGACCTCGAGGGGGCCGCGCTGGCGGCCGAACGGCTTGCCCAGCCGACTGATTCCGACATGAGCCTGGACGACTTCGCTGGGCACTGTTTCATTGACGGATCGCCCACGCTTGGTGAGGGTGGCGGGATGAAACGCAATCGCCGCCCGAGGCCGCCCGTTCATGCTCCTTCGGCGTTCGTGGGGTTCCGTTTCCCGCCGGACGTCATCCTGTTGGCAGTGCGCTGGTACCTGAGGTACGGACTGTCCTACCGGGATCTTGAGGAGCTCCTCGCCGAGCGCGGCATCGAGGTGGACCATGTGACCTTGTACCGGTGGGTCCAGCGATTCACCCCTGAGCTGATCGACGCGGCCCG
>CAMAWO010000325.1 GCA_945861925.1 Bifidobacterium breve
CTTGGGTCCTCACCGCACAGTCAGTCATCCGCCGTGAACGAACCCTGCGGAACATGGAAGATGATCGGAACGCTGAGGTTGTTTCACACCTGCACCGCAACCTGCGTTGCTCCGGTGCCTTGTTGACACGAGGCCGCAGCTAACCTCGACGGGTTGCTGCATCCGGACAACTTCTGGGCAAGGGTGTGAACAGCCTCATGCTGCCCCTTCGGAAATCCCTTGGACATCGTGGTGGACGTGCTTGGGGAGATGAGCAGCAAGGCAAGCGGCACAACGGAAATGATGCGCATGCAAAGAGACTAGCCAGACCGCGCAGGGTTACCGGGCCCGTTGCCCCCTCTAATCAGCGGGCGCAGGCCGGCACGTCCGACATGTGCACGTGCCGCGCCGCAGTCTCAACGATCGACCGGGAGATCTCTTGGGCGGTGAGACCAATCTCGGCGAGGACCTGCGCCCGCTTCGCGTGATCGAGGAACTCCACCGGAACCCCTAGGTTGCGGACCGGCACGTCGACGTCGTGATCACGCAGGAGTTGGCTCACCGCGGATCCCACTCCCCCCTGCCTGACACCATCCTCAAGGACGACAACGAGGCGGGCAGCCGACGCCAACTCGATGAGGTCAACGGGCAACGGCTTAACCCATCGCGGGTCGACAACGATAACCCCGATCCCCTGCGCCTTAAGCCGATCGGCAACCTCAATCGCGATTGGCGCAAACGCCCCAACACTCACGATGATGACGTCACCGTTACCCGACTCGGCAATGACATCAAGGGGGCCCAACTTCCGTAATGCTGGAATCTCCGGTCCGAGAGCACCCTTCGAGAAGCGGACGACTGTTGGGGCATCTGCGACTGCAACCGCCTCGCGCAGCTCAGCCCGCAGGGTGATTTCGTCCCGGGGGGCGGCCATACGCAGGCCAGGGACCACCTGAAGCATTGAGAGGTCCCACATGCCGTTGTGGCTCGCGCCGTCATCGCCGGTTACGCCTGCGCGGTCCAGAACGAAGGTCACGCCAGCCCGATGGAGTGCGCAATCCATGAGCACCTGGTCGAAGGCTCGGTTGAGGAAGGTCGCGTAGAGGGCTACCACCGGATGCATGCCACCGAAGGCAAGCCCGGCCGCACTCGTCACCGCATGCTGCTCCGCGATGCCGACATCGTAGGTGCGTGAGGGAAATGCTGCTGCGAAACGGTCGAGGCCTGTGGGGCCGAGCATTGCCGCAGTGATCGCCACCACATCCCGCCGCTCATGCCCAATGCGCACAATTTCATCGGCGAACGCGCTGGTCCAGGTGGGTCCACCCTCGGAGAGCGGCTTGCCGGTATCCGGATCAATGATGCCGACGCCGTGGAACCGATCTGCCTCGTCCTCCTCCGCAGGAGCGTAACCACGGCCCTTCTCGGTGATGACGTGGACGATGACGGGGCCGTTGAACTCCTTGGCCCGACCGAGGGCGTGCTCGAGTTCGGCGATGTCGTGACCATTGACGGGGCCGACATACTTCAGCCCCAGGTCCTCGAACATCCCCTGCGGGGCGACGATGTCCTTCAACCCCTTCTTCATGCCATGCAAGGTGCCATAGATCGGCTCGCCCACGACCGGGGTGCGCTTGAGAACCTGCTTGCCCCACGACATAAACCGCTCGTAACTGCCGGTGGTCCGTAGGGTCGACAGATGATGGGCCAGGCCGCCAATAGTCGGCGAGTAGGAACGCGCATTGTCGTTCACGACGATCACCACCTGCCGATCTGATCCGGCGATGTTGTTAAGCGCCTCCCATGCCATCCCACCCGTGAGGCCACCATCTCCAATCACAGCCACGACATGGTGGGTTCCAAGAAGCCCGCGTTGCTCCCAAGCCTTCGCAATACCGTCGGCATACGAGAGCGAGGTCGATGCGTGCGAGTTTTCTACGACGTCATGGACGCTCTCGGCGCGACTCGGATAGCCGGAGAGGCCGCCCTTCTGACGAAGTTGGTCGAAGTCGTCAATGCGTCCGGTGAGCATTTTGTGGACATAGGCCTGATGCCCGGTGTCCCACACCAAGACATCGCTCGGAGATTCGAAGACGCGGTGGAGCGCAATAGTCAGTTCGACGACGCCAAGATTCGGGCCGAGATGACCGCCGGTAGCCGAGACCTTCTCAACAAGGAATGCGCGGATCTCCCCCGCCAGCACAGGCAATTGCTCGACCGGCAACGCACGTACATCCTGGGGATCACGGATCCCACGCAGCAGACTCACGTGCGTATTCTACGGGTCAACGGCTCACCCGGCCCCTTTGCCGGGTGAACCAACACGCATTGCCTCGAGCACGAGCCGCACCTCGCGCTGGGCCTGCAGCAGTCGCGCGCCTTCTGCCTCAAAGGCCCGCTGCGCGCGTTCAAGCTGGTCCGCTGGCATCGCTGGGCCCAGTTGGGTTCGAGCCTGCCCGTAGGCCCGTCGTGCACCCTCGAGACATCCGTCGAGGTGATGCTCGACGTAGGTGGCTAGCGCTAAGGGCAGATGCCGCAATTCCGAGGTGCGCAGGTCAGCGGGCCCTTGGTCAAGAAGCCACCCAACAACGCGCTCATCAAATTCCGGTGTTCCGCCGGGCGGCAGGCCTCGCGGCCAACCCGGTGGAACGAAACGGGTCATGAGTCGAGAAGTGACCGAAGCACGAACTGGAGGATCCCGCCGTGCCGGTAGTAGTCGGCCTCCCCCGGAGTGTCGATGCGCACCGGTGCGCTGAACGCCACGGTCCGGCCATCGGCCGCCACCGCCTCGACTTCGACGGTCGCCGGGGTTACCCCGTCATTGAGAGCGGTGATCCCACGCACAGTGAACACCTCGTCGCCCTCGAGCCCGAGCGACTCGGCGCTTGCGCCGGCCGGGAACTGAAGGGGCAGCACCCCCATGCCGATGAGGTTCGAACGGTGGATGCGCTCATACGACTCCGCGATGACTACTCGCACGCCTAGGAGCGCCGTGCCCTTGGCTGCCCAGTCGCGGCTCGAGCCCGACCCGTACTCCTTGCCGGCGAGGATGACCAGTTTGGTGCCGTGCGCCGCGTACGCCATCGCCGCGTCGTACACGGGCACCACCGGCTGATCCGGGCTGGTGAAGTCGACGGTGAAACCGCCTTCGACGTCGCTCAGCATCTGGTTGCGAAGCCTGATGTTTGCGAAGGTGCCACGAATCATGACCTCGTGGTTGCCGCGACGGGAGCCGTAGGAGTTGAA
>CAMAWO010000326.1 GCA_945861925.1 Bifidobacterium breve
GGTTACGTAACTGAACAACGTTCAGTTACGCCTATCCTTGGAGATGCAATGACGTCGGTATCGACGCCCCCTGAAATAGCCGTCGCCGATCCACGTCGATGGAAGGCCCTCGTCGTTATCGCCATTGCCCAGTTGATGGTCGTCCTTGACGCGTCCATCGTGAACATCGCGCTCCCGTCGATCCAGATCGACCTTGGCTTCAGCGACGCTGACCGCCAGTGGGTCGTCACCGCCTACACCCTCGCCTTCGGCGGCCTACTCCTCCTCGGCGGGCGCATCGCGGATTATGCGGGGCGCAAGCGGGTGTTCATCATCGGGCTCGCCGGGTTCGCGTTCGCCTCGTTCCTCGGTGGCATCTCCACGAGCGCCGCCCAACTCCTTTCGGCGCGCGGATTACAGGGACTGTTCGCAGCCCTGCTCGCACCTGCAGCACTGAGCCTCATCTCGGTCACCTTCACCGACTCCAAGGAGCGGGCCAAGGCCTTCGGCGTCTATGGCGCTCTCTCCGGCGGCGGCGCGGCGATCGGCCTCGTCCTCGGTGGCATTCTCACCGAGTACGCCTCCTGGCACTGGACCCTCCTCGTCAACGTTCCGATCGCGATCGTCGCGGTGCTCCTTGCCATCCCGTTCGTCACCGAGTCCCGTGCGACCGGCAACACTAAGTACGACATCCCGGGTGCCGTCACTTCAACCCTCGGCCTCGTCTCGCTCGTCTACGGAATCACGCAGGCAACCACGGCCGGCTGGAACGGAACATCGACTCTGACCTTCATGGGAATTGGCATCGCCCTGCTCGCGGTCTTCATGCTCATTGAGAGCAAGTCAAGCCACCCCTTGCTGCCGATCCGCATCCTCGCGAACCGCAACCGCGGCGGCGCCTACCTCGCTTCGTTCTTCGTCGGGGTTGGTCTCTTCGCGATGTTCCTCTTCCTCACCTTCTTCTTCCAAGGCGTGCTCGGCTACTCACCGCTGAAGTCAGGTCTGCTGTTCCTGCCGTTCTCCGCCGGCGTCATCGTGAGCGCTGGCATCGCGAGCCAATTGCTCCCTCGCTTCGGCCCGCGTTGGATCACCTTCGGCGGCTTCTGCCTCGCTGTGACGGGAATGTCGACGCTCACCCTTCTCACCCCTTCGAGCCAGTACGCGTCAAATATCCTGCCCTCGCTCATTGTGCTGAGCCTCGGCATGGGTCTCATCTTCGTGCCGCTGTCGGCGACGGCGCTCTTCGGTGCAGGCAATCATGATGCTGGTGTTGCCTCGGCGGTGCTCAACACTAGCCAGCAGATCGGCGGATCAATCGGCGTCGCGTTCCTCAACACCATCGCAGCGTCCGCCACAACGGCCTACGTCGTGTCGAACAATCTCCAGGAACCGGACGCCGATGCCCTCGTTGCCGGCTTCTCCCAAGGCTTCGCGTGGGGCGCCGGCATCCTTGCCCTCGCCGGAATTATTTGGGTGAGCCTCGTCCGAATGAGCAAGCAGGACATGTCGGCGGGCGACGCCGAGCCCGCCCTCGTTCACTGACGTCTGTTGTAGGTGAGCGGGGATCATGAATCGTCGCTCACCGAAGGTTCAACGACTCGTCAGAGGTTGAGCAGGGGTCGGATCTCGTCGGTGCTCGTGACGACGTGTCCGGCCCCTGCCGCCTCGAGTTCGCCCTCGTCCGAGTAGCCCCAGAGCACACCGATTGAACTGAAACCGTGATGGTGGGCACCAACGACGTCCTCCTTGCGGTCACCGATCATCATTGCCGTGATGGATGTCGGATCGGCCCCGAGCCCGCTGACGGCATGGGCGATCACGCTTGGCTTGTCCTGTCGCAGCAGGTCGAGCTCAGATCCACTCACGAAGTCGAAGTGCTCGATGAGCCCGGCCCGAGTGAGCACCCGGACAGCGGACTCGATCGGCTTCGCGGTCGCGAGGGCGAGCTTCATGTCGCTTGCGCCGATGTCGGTGATGAGCGAGGCCATGCCCGGGAAGACGTCGAATTCATACTCCCCGCCCCCGAAGTACTCGGATCGATAGGCGGTCACGAAGGCGGCAACCTCCTCATCGGACTTCGAGTAGACCTCCTTGAGCGTGTAGTGCAGGGGAGGCCCAAGGAAGGCCCGAAGCTGCTCATCGGACATGTCGGGCAGGCCGATGAGCGGGAGAGCGAGGCGAAGGCACCGGTAGATGCCCGGGATCGAGTCGGTGATTGTGCCGTCGAGGTCGCATAGGACGACATCGGGGCGGGGCACCGGAGCATCCTCGCAGGAGGCGAAACACCCTCGCTCCCCGGTGGGCGAGTCGGCCGATAAGATTCGCAAGTACGTTGGAACAGCACGACCGCGCATACCGCGGGGCGAATAACTGGTGTTAGCTGCCAGGAGGGCGCCCTTAACGGGACCGCGCGGGTGGGTCGGTCTCGAATGCAGGGGCTGGTCCGAAAGGCCGCCTTAGCTCAGGGGTAGAGCAACGCACTCGTAATGCGTAGGTCCGGGGTTCAAATCCCCGAGGCGGCTCCACGAAAACACGGTGCAAATAAACGTGTTCTGGGAGATTCGGCAGAGACAGCGGATCCACTCGAAGCCGATTTGCCACAGATTTGCCACAGATTGATTCCGGTCGCGAGCCGGTTCTGCTGCCTCGGAGGCCCTTTCGCCCGCCTCTTGCCAAGTCGATTACGTGTCTTGCCACGTCGCCTGCCTGTCCTGATGCTTCGCCTCCGTGTCTTGGGCAGGAGAGCCGACGAGACTGGACCAGACCGGAGGAGAGAGAGCAGCCTTCCGCGAGGGGTGGGTTGTCCTAACTCGTTTTTGCCTGCAAGTACGCGACTGCAATTGCGTGGTTCGAAGGACTATCTGCGCACAGGGCGCTCGTGTCAGACCCCAGCCACCCCATAGAGAGATCGCCGCCGAACTGCTCCGACGTGACAACCGCATTTCTCGATCCGTACAAAAGTGACCAAAGATCATCCAACACGCTTTCATAGCGCGGATTGACTCCATCGGGTCCGACAGTGCGGATTCCGACACTCTGCAACTTGTTCGACTCGTCGAGCGTGAACTCAAGTCGCGGAGTTTGCGAGACCGGCACACCACCGCCTCGGCCACTGTCAGAGCCACCAACCGTCGCAGCCGATGCAAGCGTCAAGATGACCCCCACGGCAAGGCGACTCCTCCAACGACAAAGCTTCGCCTTCTTCCGAGCGACTGCCCGCGGCCGCTTGATTCCTGAGA
>CAMAWO010000327.1 GCA_945861925.1 Bifidobacterium breve
AGACAGCGCCTTTTTGGAGGAGAGTAAGTGGAGAACAGCACTGTTAGCGTCCAAACCGTCGCCGTTGAGCGGGTTCGGCACTTCGCGGCCAACTTTCCAGCACTCGAGAAGCGATTTGAGGGCAAGTATCCGCGCATATTTGTCTCCGGACATGGCGTATACCTAGTTGATTCAGATGGCCATCGGGTCATCGATGGAGGCAATCATCTTGGTGTGTGTTCCGTGGGTCACACACATCCGGAAGTGATTGCCGCGATATCAGAGCAATTGCAGACCCTCGAGTTCACCTCGTTGGAGGCCGGCGCCTCACATGTCTACGTGGCGCAACTTGCCGAACGCCTGGCCTCTTTGGTTCCTCTCGAGGGCCCGATTTTCAGTTTCACGAGCACTGGAAGTGAGGCGAACGAGCTTGCCATCAAGATCGCACGAGACTACTTTCGCCGACTTGGCCAGCCCGGACGGAATAAGATCCTCACGCGACAGTCGTCCTATCACGGGTCGTCCTATGCAACGACTACGGCAACGAGGATTCCTGCATTCCGGGATTCCTTCCAGCCCTTGGTACCCGGCTTCGTTGAGTTGCCTCAGCCATTCCCAGGCTACTGTGGTTCTTGCGACCTCGGTGGGGTATGTCCGGGCGCTTGCATCCAGCAAACCGCTGATTTGATTGAGCGCGAAGGACCGGAGACGATAGCGGCGATTCTCGCCGAGCCGATCTCGATTCCTGGCGCAATCAAGGTCCCGCCCAGCGACTATTGGCCGCGGTTGCGAGAACTGTGCGATCAGCACGGAATCTTGCTAATTGCAGATGAGGTCGTGTGCGGCTTTGGGCGGACAGGGAAGCTCTTCGGCTGCAATCACTGGGACATTCGGCCGGACATGATGTCGATGGCCAAGGCGTTGACCAGTGGCTACATCCCCATGGGTGCACTGGCGGTGAACCGCCGTATTCAAGAGGTGTTTGTGAATGATCCGCTGGCTCACGTCAATACCTACGCCGGTCACCCGGTTGCGTGCGCTGCGGCTATGAAGACGCTTGACATCCTGGAACGTGACGGGCTTGTCGAGCAAGCGGCGGGCTATGAGCCATCCCTTGTGCGCGGTCTGGAGGCGGCGGTGTCAGGCGTCTCCTGGACGACCCGCGTGTCCGCCTGCGGTCTGATCGCGAGTGTCGAACTCCAAGTCCCAGCGACCATCGATGCAGAAGCGGTCCGCATGGATCTATGGAATGAGTGCTACGAGCAGGGCGTGGTGCTTCGCGTCACTCGAGGCGCCCAGACGGTGTCCTTGCTGTTCTATCCGCCGCTATCGATCAGTGAGTCCGAGCTTGCAGTCGCACTGTCAGGAATTGAGAGGGCGATGCAATCCACCTACCACCTCCACCAGCGCAACTTGGAAGAGAGCATCAAGTGATCATCGGAATCCCCAAGGAGGTCAAGCAGGGCGAAGGAAGGGTCGCTGCGACGCCAGACCTTGTCGTCGAGTTGGTTGCGTCCGGAAATCGTGTCCTGATTGAGCATGGGGCTGGCGACGCATCAGGGTTCTTGGATGCCTCGTACGTCGATGCGGGCGCCCAATTGGTAGCCCAGGACGAGGTTTGGTCGCGATCCGACCTCGTAATGAAGGTCAAGGAGCCCATCGAAGCGGAGTTCCACTACTTCAGGCCCGGCCTAGCCGTGTTCTGTTTCCTACACCTCGCCGCCGCCCCTGAACTGTGCGCGAAGCTCGTTGAACAGCACGTGACCGCACTCGCGTTTGAGACCCTGACGGTGGAAGGACGTCTGCCAATCCTCGAACCGATGAGCGCGATAGCCGGCCGACTAAGTGGATTGTGGGGCGCCTTTCTACTGCAGCGCATGCAGGGTGGAAAAGGGATCCTTCTGGGCGGTCTTCCTGGCCTTCACGGGGCGCGAGTGCTCGTGCTTGGAGGTGGAACTGTCGGGTACCACGCGGCGGATGTTGCGCAGGGACTGCGGGCGTATGTCACGATCTCTGAACCGTCAGCGGAGCGAGTTGTCGCGCTTAGAGGCATGCTTCGCGATCCGTTCGCAGTCCTAGATGGCTCACCTGCAGATGTTGCGCAAGCTGCTATCGACGCGGATGTAATCATTGGAGCAGTTCTCGTACCTGGCGCGTCGGCTCCGATGTTGATCGATGAGCAAACCGTGGCCCGGATGCAGGCCGGGTCAGTTATTTGTGATGTCGCAATTGACCAAGGTGGTTGCATCGAGACGTCACGTCCAACGACGCACAGCGAGCCAACTTTCGTTAAGCACGGAGTGGTGCACCAGTGCATAACTAACCTCCCTTCGGCCGCAGTGCGGGACGCTACCCAAGCCCTCGTCAATGCACTAGGGCCGTACGTCAAGAGTTTGACTAGTGCGGGCATTGACGCGGCTATCGAGCGAGACCCAGCGATCGCGACGTCGGTAAATGTTCGGGGTGGCCAAATTGTTCATCCTGCCCTCCTCGACACATCCTCCCGTCGTGCAACGTCGCTGATTGGAGGCGCAACCCATGCCTGAGCAGGTTAAACAACGAGCTGAGCTGGTTAGCGTCCCTAACCAGCTATACATTGATGGGAAATGGTGCGACCCCATCGAGGGGGGTCGCTTTGACACCATCGACCCCTATAGCGGAAAGTCCTGGGCTTCATTGCCTCTCGCCACGCGGGCTGATGTTAGCTTGGCGACCAAGGCCGCACACACTGCGCAGGAAGGGGTCTGGTCACGTGCCACTGGTAAGGATCGTCGACGGTTGCTCCTCCGTGTCGCCAGTTCACTCGCAGACCATGCCGAGGAATTAGCGCTAGTGGAAACGATCGACAACGGCAAGCTACTGAGGGAGATGAAAGGTCAACTGCAAGCACTCCCAGATTGGTACGAGTTCTATGCGGGACTTGCAGATAAGATACGCGGGTCCTCGGTGCCGGTCTCGAAGCCAGACTTCATGGCTTACACCGTGAGAGAACCCATCGGGGTGTGCGCGGCAATCACAGCGTGGAACTCTCCGCTACTCCTGCTCGCATGGAAGTTGGCGCCGGCGCTGGCCGCCGGCTGCACCATGGTCGTGAAGCCATCTGAGCATGCCAGCGCGTCCACGTTGAGTTTCGTTAAGGTGCTTGAGGATGCAGGAGTGCCGGCCGGGGTAGTGAACGTTGTCCTAGGGGGCGCGGACATCGGGGCTTCTTTGGTGGACGACCCGCTTGTCCG
>CAMAWO010000328.1 GCA_945861925.1 Bifidobacterium breve
AACTGAACGTTGTTCAGTTACGTAACCTACCACATGTAGTTGAACGCAAAACTTTTACTCACAGACCAGTCCAGCCTTCGGTAGCGTCCCGGCAAGGAGATAGGCATCGACCGCGTCCGTCACGCAGTCCGAGCCCTCCAGGTAGGCGGTGTGGTTGTAGCCGTCCCAGGAGAGCAGCACCGCGTTATCGAGTTGGCCGGCAAGCCGCTCGCCCCACTGATACGGAGTCGCCGGATCATGGATTGTCGACACGACGAGGATCGGCGCCGAACCACTCGCAGTAACACTCGTGATCGGGGGGTCCTGCGAAACTGGCCAGTCATTGCAAATGAGCAGGCCCCAGGCGAGCGCCGGTCCGAATGTCGGGGACTCCGCACTCCACTCCTTGGCCAAGTCCCGCACCTGTTCCAGCGAGACATCCGACCCGCGGTCAGCACACGTCACCGCGTAAAAGGCATCAGTCGAGTTGTCGAGATAGCGACCATCGGGGCCGCGATTGATACGCCCATCGAGCAGGTCGAGCAACTGGGCACCGTCACGATCGTTCACCATCGCCGCGAGCGCGGCCCTCAGTTGCGGGTAGTCGTTCGGCGGGAAGTAGAGATAAGTGAGGACGGCATAGGTGGCCAGCCCCTCGTTCAAGGATCGTTCGCCGACCTCGATCGGGTCAGCGTCGAGGGCGGTGAGGGCGTCGCGAATCTGTTGAGCGACCTCATCCGGGGTGCCCTGGAAGGGGCAATCCTCCTGCTCACTGCAGTCCCTGGCGAAGTCAGCAAACGCCTCCTCGAAGCCGCTGGCCTGCCCGCGGGTGAGTTCAGCGAGGTCCATGTCAGCAGGGAGCACCCCGTCGAGCACCATGCGCCCCACCCTGCCGGGAAAGAGCTCTGCATAGACCGCGCCGAGGTAGGTGCCGTAAGACTTGCCGAGATAGTTAAATGAGGAGTCACCGACCAACGCCCGAACGATGTCGAGGTCGCGGGCAGCATTCACCGTCCCCATGAACCCGATAACCGGATCGGCCGTCTCTCCGCAGGTGCGACCAACCAGTTCTGAGATGGAGACAACTCGAGCCTCTTCCGAGGCAGAATCCGGAGTCGCATCGACCTCGACGAGTTCGTCGATCTGGGCATCCGTCAGGCATCGCATCGGATCGCTCTTCGCGACCCCGCGCGGGTCGACGCCAACGATGTCGTAGGCATCAAGGACCGACGGGCTCACGATTTGCGAGGCCGCCTTCGCATAGTCGACGGCACTGCCCCCTGGACCACCCGGGTTCACGAACAGCGAGCCAATCGCGGTTCCGGTGGACCGGACCCTCGTCACGGCAAGGTCAATGGTCTTACCATCAGGCCGCACGTAATCCATCGGAACCTTCACGGTCGTGCATTCGGCATCACCGCAGTTACGCCACGTCACCTGCTGGCCGTAGAAGGCTTCGAGGCTCGGGGCCACGGCCCGGGTCGCACTCGGCACCGGGATAGGTTTCGGCGCCACGTCGGCCGACGACGATAGCGCGCCGCAGGCCGAGAGGACCAAGCCCATCACACCGGTGAGGAGCAGCCGCCCGTAATGTCCAGATACTCCCCCGCCGGTCCGCGTCACGGACCACCGCATTGGCTTGCTCCCAGCTCTCGAGGGCATCGCGCCCGTGGCATTCGACCCGCGAGCGGGAGTGCTCGCACGATACGTCCGGCTCACCCGACGCGTCAAGCAGTGGCGCTGCGGATCCACGGATCCTTGAGTTCGACCATGAGTGACTCCATCGCAAGAAGCGGAGTGACGTTGGCCTGGACCTGAGCCCGGGCATAACTGATCGCTCGCAGTCGCCGTCCCGTGTCGTTTGCGCTCCCCTGCCGAGCAAGCTGGGAAAGCTGAGGGCGCATCTCCTCGTTGATGAGCGGGACCCCAGAATCGAACTGAATGAAGAGCACATCGCGGTACAGGCCCATGAGGTCGACGAGCGCTCGGTCGATCTGATCTCGCACGGTTCTGGTGCTGCGGGCCTTTTGACGCTTGGCGAGATCCTTGCCCGCGGCGTCCATTGACCGCTTGAGCTGCCCCTTGATCCGCACGTCGGCGCCCGCGCCGTAGGCGCTCGCCAGTTGCTCTTCCTCGAACTGGTCGAGGGGGTCAGTGATGGCCTTGGCATCCTCTGTCGCGGCGGAAATCAGGTTCGCGGCATTCATGAAGCAGGACGGAATATCGTGCAGTTGCAACGGTATTCGCAGGACTTCCTGCCGGCGCAGCCGAGCATGCTCGTCCGTGGCAAGCGCACGAGCCCGGCCGATGTGACCCTGCGATGCCCGTGCCGCAAAGGCCGCAATGGCTCGATCAACGCCGTATCGCTCGACCAGAAGGTCTGCGACATCTCGCGCGGACGGGGTACGCAGCGCAACGTGCCGTGTTCGCGACACGATGGTGGGCAGGACGTCCTCGACACTGGGGGCGCACAGAATCCAGACGGTATGGGGCGGTGGCTCCTCAATCGACTTCAGCAGCACGTTCACCGCCTCGTTGGTGAGTCGGTCGGCATCCTCGACGACCACGACATGCCAGAACGAATTTGCTGGAGAAAACCCTGAGGTCTTCACGAGCGCACGCGCCTCATCAACGCCATAGTTGACGCCCTGCGGCCGCACGACCTCGACATCGGGGTGGCCGCCGAGCGGAGCCGTGCGACACACCTGGCATACCCCGCACCCGCCCTCAGGGCAGACGAGCGCGGCGGCGAAACTGGTCGCAGCGGTTGACCTGCCCGAACCTGGCGGTCCGGTGAAGAGCCAGGCGTGGGTCATCGCCGGGCCCGGCTCACCGCGGGTTCGTGACTCGGCATCGGCCACGGCGCGGATAAGGTCGGCCACGACCTCGTCCTGCCCGACGAGCGCCTGCCAGATCCCGCTCACATAGCCTCCCTCGAGGACAGGGCCGCGTCCACTCGGTCAGCGATGGCGCGCGCGATGTCGTCGACGTCACCGGACGCATCGAGAATCAGATACCGCGACGGATCATCCGCAGCGAGTTGGAGGAACCCCGCTCGCACAGCCCGGTGATAGTCGAGTGGCTCTGCCTCGAGGCGATCTGGGTTGCTCAGTCGCGCCAGCCCGATGACCGGGTCAACATCGAGCAGGATCGTAAGGTCCGGCAGCAAGCCCCCGGTTGCCCACAGGCTCAGATCC
>CAMAWO010000329.1 GCA_945861925.1 Bifidobacterium breve
TCCGGTCATGCAGGTGACCGCGAAGCGAAAGCGCGAATCGACGCCCTCGAACAGCGGCTGCCGATTCTCAAAGTCCGTGAAGCCACCCAGCCGGCCGCTACGAAGGGTGTCGGAGAAGAAGTCCGCGGTCGTGGCATCGGTCGCCAACCCGGTCGGCGTGATGATGCCGCACTGTCCCTCGGGGTCGATCGATCCTCGCAGTGTCTCGGCGAACACGCTGTAGGTGTTGATGTCACCGCGGCCGGTGAGGGGGTAGCGCCCGCAGGTGCGCAGGATATGGCTCTCGCCATCGGCCCTGCGCAGGGCCCGATTGAACTCCGCGGACAGCCCCGGCTGCTCGGACGTGAGCGCTTCGATGAGCCTCTTGCGGGCGGCCGCATTCGGCGCCTTGGCTATCGCCTCGTCGCGTGCGGCGAAGAACTCCTGCTCCTGCAGCTTGATTCGCTCCCACGGCGGATTGCCGAGCATCGCGGTGAATCCCCCCGACCATCCGCTGGCCGGGTCGGCCCCGGCCGCGCGGTCGACCCGGAATACCTGCGGGAACTCCAGGTGCCAGTGGAAGAACCGGTAGTCGATCGCCTCTCGTTCGATGATGGCGATGACAGCCGGATCGACGCTCCCGGGGTCGTCCTGCAGCGTCTGGAGGGTCGAGTGGGTGATGGCCGGATCGCCCTGCCGCTTGGGCTGCACGAACGCGGCGCACCACGCATCGGCGACCTGCCGAGCTCGTGCGTAATCGGGGTCCGTCTGCAGGTCGCGGAATCGCTGGGCCTGCTGGTGGGCATCGGCCAGGGAGGGCGCCGCTCCCGTGTCGACCTTCGCCACCTTCGTGGCGAGGTCGGTATTGGTGGCATGGAGGCCGCCGGTCGTGAAGAGCTCGCCCTGGTCGGCCTGCTCGCGCTCGGCCCTGTTGCGCTTCTTCAGGCTCGAGGTCCACGCCTTGTCGTCGCCGGTGAGGGCAACGAACGCGGCATCCGGCAGGCCCTCCTCGAGCAGCCTCGGCGTCACTCCGAGCAGGGCATTGCCGACCTTGATATGGGCATCGAGGAACGACAGCGGCCGGCCCTCCTGCATCGCCTCGAGCCACAGGCTCACCTTCGCGAGCTCGGCTGCCATCGGGTTGAGGTCGATGCCGTAGATGCACCGGGCGACGACATCGTGCAGTGCCTCGTGCACGTCGGCAGGAGTCGGGTCGAGCTCGCCGGTTCGCACCGTTGCGAGCCGGCTCGCGATCCGCCGCGCCGCCGCGACGAGAAAGTGCCCGGAGCCGCAGGCTGGGTCGCAGATGGTCATGGCGAGCAACGCCTGCTCGGGGTCCTTCTCCTTCTCCGCCTCGTCGAGGAGCGGGTCGAGGGCCTGGTCGAGCACGAGGTTGATGAGGCTCGTGGGCGTGTAGTAGGAGCCGGAGGTCTTGCGGTCGTTCCCGGCGAGGTTCTCGAGGGTGAAGATGCGGCCCAGTCGGTCGTGCCGAGGAACGAGCTCGAGGAGGCTCTCGTAGATGCTGCCGAGCTCCTCCGCACCGAGGTTTCGGTAGTCGACGATGCGCGGCGGGGAGTTCTTCGGCCGAACCACGCTGAGCCGCCGGATCGCCGTGAGCAGCGCCTCATTCGGCAATCGCTGGCCGATCACTACGTCGATCGGCTCGTGATTGAAGATCCCCCCGAGGCCGGGCAGGCCCAGCTCAGGCAGGCCGCGCTCGTCGCCGAGCCCGGAGATGACAAGCTGCAGGCCCTGCCAGAGGTCGGTATGACGGGCACCACGTCGCTTACGGGCGAGGGCGCGCAGACGGCCGGTCGAGAAGTAGTCGCGATAGCGCTGGAGCGCGACCTGATCGGCCGCCGGATCCTGGAGCAGGCCCCGGTCCTCCGCAACGAACAGGAAGAGCAAACGGTAGACGAGGCGAAGCAGCGACCGGTGATAGTCCTCGAGCCGCAGCTCACCATCCGAGATACGCACGCCGAGGTCATTGCCCGGGCTCTGCAAGAACCCGGTGCCCAGGGCCTCGATGGCGTCCTTCACGCCGTCTCGAAGCAGGCCCAGCGCGCGGGTGCCCGACTCGGCAGCACTCGTGCGCCACCGCTCAAGCCAGCAGTCCGACGGCACTCCGCCCTCGGGCACCTCGACCCGCGACTGGTGCAGCATCACGAACATCAGGGCGAAGTCGCTGAACACCTCGCCGTCGAACATGCTCTCGAGATCGAACTCGACATATGACTGGCCGGCCAGGCTGGTGGAGTCGCGCAGGAGCCGCAGAATGCGGCCGTTGCTGAGCATTGCCCAGAGGTAGTCATGGTTGCGATTGAGCAGCTCCTGAAGCATCGCCTGCGGTGCGCGATCGGCCGCGCCGGGCACGCCCTTCGTCCGGCGGTCGAGCTCGACACCCCAACCGAGGAGGTGGAGCGGTGCTGCGCCCCATAGGTGGGAGACCGGAAACGCCTTGTCGTCAGCGTGAAGCCCGCCTGCAGGCGTCTGCTGCAACCTGCCATAGCCGAGCTCCTTGAACAGGACGGTCAGCCATCTCTCCCTCGTCACGCCCACTGCTGGATCGCCATCGGGCAGTTTCGCGAGAGCCTGTCGGTAGGCGGACCAAGCTCCGAGGAGGTAGCCCCATGCCCGGTTCGCTGCCTCCTTGGGCGTCTCGCCCGAGGGCAGGTGGTAGTCGCTTGGTGTCAGCCCGCCCAGGTCCTTATCGCCGCTGAGGATGCGCCCCAGCAGGTCAGGTGGCAGCAGCCCGCCGACGATGCGGATGCAGGTGAAGTCGGCCGAACTCAACGCGTCGCTTTCGTGTAGTGCGCCCTCTTGAGTACCTTGTCCCAACCGGCCTTCTTCAGTTGGCTGGCTGGGAGATGACTGCACAACGCGGCCGTCTCCAGTGGCGTCAGGTAGAGGGGGTTGCCTAGCATCGGGACGCGGAACTTCTCACAATTCGCTAGTTGCGGGTCCGATCGTAGGTCCACCGACCTCAGTGGTGATGGCAGGATGTAACTGCGGAAGTCAACGGCATGGCCGGCGTGGGGAACATAATTCTTGTCCAATAAGTAGTCCGAATTGATGCCGAAATTCTCGAACGCCTCACTCGACAGTTGACCTATTTCGTAGACACCAGGCCAGTAGGCGCCACGAGGGATGCCCGTGAGCCACAGGATCACCAGGTCGTCGGGCTTCATG
>CAMAWO010000330.1 GCA_945861925.1 Bifidobacterium breve
AACCACACGCGCCAACACATGATGGTGGGCCCGGTGCGTGGAGGAAATCTGATCCTGGCGCTGCAGCGCGGCGATCGCCCCCACCGCCACCGCCTCCTGACCGATACTCGAATGCAACGGGCCATGCACCAAGGTCTCGTTGTCCACCAACCACTGCTCAAAAGCCCGAATCAACAACAACTGGTACAGCATCAAGGCCGCATCGTTGGGAGTCAGGCCGTCAAGTGAGGCAGTGACCGCACTCAGGTTCGGATAGGACCGCCACGGCAGGTTTTGGTAGGCAACTAATGATGCCGCTTCGATGCTCATGTGACCGCTTAGGCAACCGTGGATGGTGCGACCGTGTTGATCCAAAGGGACGAACCGTTGACGTTGATGTCCTGCCCCCGGCGCCAGTTGTCATAGGCCTCGTCTAGCCCGCGGGCACCTCCCGTTACGACAGCGGTACCTCCTCGAGCATTTAACATTCACATCTCCATTGGTCAAGGGGCGGACTTTTCGGCCATAAACTGATAACGCAACGTAGTACTTTAATAATAGATTGTCAACAAAGATCCGTACCATCCCGCATCGCGCCCGCCCCGCGCCACCATGACCCGTGGAGCCGAGATGACCGCTGCCAACGCCGCACGGGTCCAGACGAGGGATCCCCGAGTAACTCGACCAACGCCAGATAGGAAACTAGTGCGTGCTAAAAAGCCCCGACTCCAGGATAGGAAAGCCGCGCGCGCGCCCATGAGTAGTGATCGCGAACAGCCTGACGCGCCGATTCGACATCGCGCTGCACGATCGCTCGCACGATGTCTGTGTGGAAGTGGTCTGCGGGTCGCCGGCGCAGCGCGACCTGTGATTCCTCGACCGGCATGAGGTGGAGCAGCGTCTGGTTGGCCATCATCTTAGCCATTTGCGCAAGGCGCAGATTGCCCGATATCACCGAGATTAGGCAGTGCAATTGCAAATCGACACGGACGGCTGCGTCGTGGTCGCCGCGCTTCCAGCACGCAGCCAACTCCTGCAGCGCATTGGACAGGGCAGTGTCCGCCGCGGCATCACCGGAGGCGATCAGCAACTCGACCGCCTGCACTTCAATCGCCTCGCGCACCTGGTAAATCTCAATAAGATCCTCTGCGGACAACTCGGGGACAAACACCCCACGCCGCGCACGCGAGGTGACCACACCCTCGGACTCAAGCACGATGAGTGCCTCGCGCAATGGGATCAGACTGACCTCGTAGTCGCGCGCCATCTGGGGCAGATCGAGGCGCTCGCCCCGCGACAGGTCGGAGGACATGATGCGCTCGCGCAGGGAATCGGTCAGTTGATCGCGCAAGGAACGCTGTTTGCTTTTCAATCGTATCTCGGCGTCGGGACTCATACGCGTACCTCCTTCTTCCGACCACTTTGTTTCGATGCACGCAGGGCATCGAGCGTGGCCATGCTACCCACGGCGAAGGCACCGGATGCCGGCACTTGGCCGCGGGTCCGTGCCGCCGCGAGTACGGCTTCCAACTGGGCCACGAACTGGTTGCACGGCGGGAACTCGAGGACCTCGTGGTCGAAGTCGTTGCCGTGGATATCGATCCGAGCAGCCAGCGGTGGTGTCGCGACGAACTCCGCATCACGGCTACTGCGGGAATCAAACGGGCTCGTGTAGCGCATCCACCCTTGCGTCCCAATCACCGTCACTGCCTGGTGGTAAGCCTGTGCGTAACTTGACTGCAGCAACGCCACCCGACCCTCAGTGAACTCCAAAATTATCGCCGCACTCAATTCCGCGCCATCTGCACTTGACTCCGGTGCGATCGCCAGTACGGCGACCGGGTCACCACCCATCGCGGCGCGGGCGAAATGGATCAGGTAACCGGCGGTGTCATAGAGCGACCCCCCACCCCGAGCGGGGTCGAAGCGCCAATTGCCCTCCCCCATGCGGTCGGCGAGCGGGGCGGAGAAGGCACCGTGCACCGAGCGCACCGCACCGATCCGCCCCGCAGCCAGCGCATCGAATGCGGCAAGGTGCTGGGGGTCATACCGCCACTTGAACCCCTCGACCAGCAGCGTTCCCGTAGCCTGCGCGCGGGCGACCATCGCGGCGGCCTCGGCGGCATCCATGGCCATCGGTTTTTCCACCAACAGGGCCCGCACCCGCCCGGTGTCCATGGCCTGGAGCGCTAGCGGAGCGTGGTGAGGACCCCAAGTAGAGATGACGAGAACATCAAGTTCGTGCGCGCCCAGCATCGCATCAAGGGACTCATACCGGTGCGGACAGCCGAACTCGTCACCGAATCGCGCCAGCGCATCCGCGGAGATATCGCAAATCGCCACGAGTTCGGCACCCGGGATCACCTGGCACGCAGCGGCGTGATCGTGGGCGTTCTCCCCCGTCCCCACGATTCCGATCGATGAAAGCGCCATAAGGTCTAGTATCGGCTCCACTCGTGAATCTGCGACTTGTGCTCATGCTGCGTGCCGGTGCCGATCTCATTGAGCTCGATCAGGTTACCGTCCGGGTCGTAGAAGAACAGCACATGCCACTCGCCCTCACCGTCGAACCGCACGGGTGGCGAAACCACTTCCACTCCGGCCTCGACCAGCATCTCGTACGTGGCCGGCACGCTCTCCACGCCGAAGCAGATGTGCGAGCTTGGCACCTGGTTGATTGGGTATCTACCCACCGGGCTCTTTGGTGACATCCACTCGATGAGATCGACGGTGAACCCTGGGCCCTCGATGCGGGCATGGCCATTGACGCCACCAGCAGGCCGGAGTCGGTACTCGCGAATCTGCACAACAGGAAATGCCGTCATGGTCGAGACCGGGCCGCCGTTCGGACGGTCGTCGTGTTCCTCCGACGCGACGAAGTCCAAACCGAGCAGATCGTGGTAGAAGCGCAAAGAGCGCCCGAGATCCGACACCATGACCGCGACGTGATCTAGCGTTAATACTTTGGCTCCCGCCATAACTTCCTCCTTGGTTGTTGTTAATTGCTCCGCAAGTGTATTTCCCGGGATCGTGGATTGCTCATGCCACACGCACCGGGATCGAATCGAATCCGCGGATGATGTGCGACGGATAACGCCGCGGCTTATCGGTGGCGATGATGCGTGGATACCGCGCAAATAACTCACCGAGTCCGATCCGGGTCTCGAGCTTCGCCA
>CAMAWO010000331.1 GCA_945861925.1 Bifidobacterium breve
CTCGTCAAAATGCGGGTGTCGATGCTTGCCTTCATGGGAACTTCCGTCTGGTTCTTCGTCATCCTCAACGTCATCAAGGTTCCACTCGTCATCGGCCTCGGACTCATTCATCCCGAAAGTCTGCTCGCCGATCTTTGGTTCATCCCCGCTCTGGTGCTCGGGGCGGGAATCGGCGCCCTGGCATTTAGGGGGATGAAGCCCCTGTGGTTTACAAGGATCGCGCTCGGCCTTTCCGCTGCGGCCTCCCTCTGGTTGATCGTGAAGGGTTGAGACTCTTCAGCGCGCCGGGACACATCGTCGGCGATTTCTTGAGAGTCTGAGCACGTGGCAGCCCCGACTTCAGCCGATAGGCGAGCAGGTCCTCCGTCGGTCAAGGCGCCGGCCGCGTCAACAAAGCCGAGCAAGCCACCGCCGAAGCAGACTGGGACTCCGCGCAGGATCTGGTGGGTGGCGCTGGTGGCTGCCCTGTGGGCGACCGGAATCGGCGTCGCCATCATCGCGATCCCCATCTTCGCGGTGTGGCCCACCGCGAATGGTGGCGAGAGTTCATGGCTGGTGGCACTTCGGGATTCCGGCCTGGCCTGGGTGATCGCCCACGGCGTCTCGGTGCGCGCCGACTCGGCAACATACTCGTTGCTGCCGCTCGGGCTGCTCCTTATCTGGCTGGCACTGCTCGGACATGCCGGCAGATGGGCCGCTCGGGCTACCGCGGTCACCACGCTCCGTGATGCCGGGGCGCTCGTGGCTGCAGGAGCCGTGTTCTATGCACTCATCCTGTCCGGTGCGAGTTCGCTGTCCAACACCCCAGACTTCCGGACCAGCCCGACTCGAGCCTTTGGCGTGGGGCTGTTTGTGGCGGCGACCGGTCTGGCATGGGGAGTACTGCGCGGTTCAGGACTCATGACTGAACTGCGGGCCCGCATGTCGCCGCACGCACGAACGATGGTTGCGGCAGCGACCGCCGGTGCCATCGCCCTTGTCGGATTTGGGGCGATTGCCGCGGCGGTATCCCTCGGGCTCAATTTCTCTGCTGCGCTCGCCGCCCAGCGACTCCTCGATCCCGGGCCGGTTGGCGGCCTCGCGCTGCTCCTGCTGGGCGTTGGGTACGCTCCGGTGGTCATCATGTGGGCCACGTCCTATCTCGTCGGTGCAGGTATAGTCCTTGGAGCGGGGGTGGTGATCTCTCCCTTTGCTGCGCCAGTCGAGTCGGTACTCCTTCCGCCGTTTCCCCTGTTTGCTTCGCTTCCAGGCGATCTCGGATCCCTCGGGGTGGCCCTGCCCCTCGCGGGTGTCGTTGCCGGAGCCATCATGGGTGCCGTGGTCGGACGCCGCACGGAGCGGTCGGTTGTCGCGCGACTCACCCTCGTCGTGGGCTCCGTCGTCATTGCGAGCATCTCGCTGGCAATCATGGCGCGCCTCGCCGTTGGCTCACTCGGCGACGAGAGACTCGTGAGCATTGGGCCGCCTTCGGAGACCGTCGCCCTTCTCAGCGGTGGATTGCTGCTCCTCGGGGCGATCCCGGTCGCACTCCTCATGCGCTCGTCAATCGTGGCTCCCGATGACTGGGATATGACCGCCTACGATGCGCGTGGTCACCGATTCGAACCAGTGAAGGATCGCTATGTCTAACGAGCCAACGTCCATGCCAGGTTCTGCAGCGCCACGGCCGCAGGTAAGTCTGGCGATCTCCTGGGCATTCGATACCTTCAAGAGGAACCCGCTGCCGTTCATCGCGTTGGCGGCAGTGGTGGCCGTGATCCAGGTGATTCAGCAGATTGGCGCGCAGCCGCTTGCGGCAATCGTTGAGGACTGCACGGACCCGCAGACGCCAGGCCAGATCAATGCCTGCGCTGCAGCGGTCGGCCTCGCGGCGATCGCCGGCCTCGCCGTGACATTTGTCTTCATCGCCCTGTCGTTCCTTGCGACGATCGGTGTCTATCGCGCCGCCCTTGACGTGAGCCGTGGAATCACACCCGAGTTCACGGTCTTGTTGAAGACTGAAAACCTCGGCCGATATATCGTCTTCTCCCTCGCCTACCTCGGACTCGTCATCCTGGGCATCACTCTGTGCGTGATTCCGGGCATCCTCGTGGCGTTCCTGCTCCAACTCGGGCCGTTCTTCATCCTCGACAAGGGCTACCGCCCGGTGGAGGCAATGAAGGCCAGTTACACGGTCGTCAGCAAAAATGTCGGGCCAGCAATCGTCATGGTCATCTTCAGCCTGCTTGTTACGCTCCTCGGCAGTGCCTTCTACGGGGTGCTCACCCTCGTCACGCTGCCCTTCGCCGTGCTCTTCATCGTGCACATGTATCGGCAGTTCAACGGCGAAGTCGTCGCATAGCGGCAAGGCTCGGCTGCCGGGCCCAGCGGTAGGCTCGTGCAGCGTGGAGTCACGAATCGTCGTACTGGCCTCAGGTTCCGGCACGCTCCTGCAGGCCCTCCTCGACTCCCCTATGGGTGGCAGCATCGTTGCTGTAGGCAGCGATAGGAGCGATGCTGTGGCCCTCGGCAGGGCGTTGAGGGCCGGGATGCCGGCTTTCGAGGTCGAGCCGGGGGAGTTCGCGACGCGAGGTGAATGGGACACAGCACTCCTTGAAGCCTGCCAGGCCTATCGGCCCGACTGGGTGGTGAGCGCCGGCTTCATGCGGATCCTGGCCCCGGTGTTCGTCTCCGCGTTCCGGGGCCGAATCATCAATACTCACCCGGCACTGCTCCCCTCCTTCCCTGGCGCGCACGGGGTCAGCGAGGCACTGCGATATGGCGTCAAGGTGACGGGCTGCACCATCCATATCGTTGATGAAGGCGTTGATACCGGTCCGATCCTCGCCCAGCGCGCAGTGCCGGTACTCACCGGTGACACCGAGGCCAGCCTCCACGAGCGGATCAAGGTCGTCGAACGCGAGCTGCTCGTCGAGACGCTCACCCAACTGATCGGAGTGACACCATGAGCACTGAGGGCAGGCGCCGGATCCGCAGGGCGCTCGTGTCGGTGTACGACAAGGCCGGGATCGACGTGCTCGCGCGCGGACTTATCGCCGCCGGGATCGAGATCGTCTCGACGGGATCGACGGCAATGACGATAGCGGCCGCGGGATGCCCGGTGACCGCCGTGAACGACGTCACCGGCTTCCCCGAGAGCCTCG
>CAMAWO010000332.1 GCA_945861925.1 Bifidobacterium breve
AGGGGAAATGCTGGCAACTACCCCCGCTAACGGAGACTTTGAACGCTATACGTCAAGGGTGGTCGACCATCTCGTCAGCGATCCCCGCCTCGATGGGAGTCGGCTCGCCGTCATAGGCCGAAGCCTGGGTGGACACTATGCGCTGCGCAGCGCTAGCGCCGATCGTCGTCTATCCGCTTGCGTCTCCTGGGGGGGCTACGTCTTCGCAGACGACTGGGACGGGAGAACGCCACTGTCCAAGGAGGCCTGGCGCTATGTGAGTGGCTCGACTGATCTCAATGCGGCGCGCGCGTTTGTGGAGCAAACCCTCGACAGTCGTCCAGTCCTTGATCGACTTCGTGTGCCGACCTACTTTCTGCACGGGGCACTCGACTTTGTGCCGATTACCCAGGTTGAAGTACTGAGGGAGTTCGCAGTAAACGCGGATCTGACAGTCGTTATAGAGCCGCGGGGCGATCATTGCTGCCACAACCTGGGGCCTCTGCCGCGACTGTCCATGGTTGATTGGGTAGCGGACAAGCTGCTCAGGTCGCCTGGCGACGGATCATGAGGGCGACGCGTTCCAGATGGTGACGAGTATTCAGAGTTCGAAGGAGGCTTGGCAGCGCTACCGTGGCATGGTTCCAGGTGGCGTTGCCTCATCGTTGCGTGGGAGCGCCAAGCCCCATCCCCTCTTCTTTGCCCGCGGTTACGGATCTCGACTTTGGGACGTAGATGGGAATGAGTACATCGACTACTTAGGGGCCTTTGGCCCAATGGTTCTCGGGCATAGCCATCCAGCGATAGTGCAAGCCGTCCTCGATGTCGTTCCGCTCATGCAAATGAACGGCATGTGTAGCCTGCTCGAGGTCGATGCCGCTGCAGCGATTCTCTCTCGCATTCCGAGGGCGGAACGACTCCTCTGGAGCAACACAGGAACCGAAGCGGTCCAGGTAGCGCTCCGTTTGGCCCGTGCCCACACCGGCCGAAATCGTTTCGTCAAGTTCTCTGGTTCTTATCACGGTTGGCATGACACGGTTTACTTGGGCCTTGATTCGGACCAGGCGAGTATGTCCAGTATCGCTGCCGGCATGCCGGGTCAGAACTCCAGCGTGCTCAACGATGTCGTTGTGCTTCCGTTTAATGACGTGAGCGCTCTCAAGCAGGCCTTGTCGCGAGCTGGTGAATTGGATCTGGCCGCCGTGCTCCTTGACCCCATCAACTCCAGTGGAGGCGTTGTCGAGCCCTCGGCAGACTTTCTCGGAACAATGCGGCAACTGTGTGACGACTTTGGGGTGGTGCTCATCTTCGACGAGGTCATCACAGGCTTTCGCGTTGCATTGGGTGGTGCCGCCGAGCGATGGCATGTTGGGCCTGATTTGTGGACCTTCGGCAAGGCAATGGCGGGAGGCTTCTCCCAAAGCGCCATTGTGGGCAGGGCAGAGGTCATCGACAGGACCGATCGCGGCTTCCGGCACCTGGGTACGTACAACGGTAATCCGGTGGCGATGGCTGCTATCAAGGCGTCCATGGAGGCTCTGAGCGCCCCGGGAAGTTATGATCGTCTCGAGCGGAACTCCAACAGATTCGTTGCAGGCATGAATCGTATCTTTGCCGAGTACTCGGCCCCCCTAGTTGCACACGGCATCGGCTCGATGATTGGTCTCCACTCGCTGGTATCGGCCGGGGGCGGGCCAACAGGCAGCACCTACCTGGAGCGCCTCTGCGCCGGACTCGCTGAGCGAGGTGTGTTCATGCTTCCAATTGGAAGGGTCTGGGTTTCGATGGCGCACACTGAGTCAGATATCGACGAGACACTGACTCAAGTGGACGGTACTGTCCAGGGCCTCAGGTAGGGCAGAGCCCTCATGACTCCTGACCGGAGACGCCTCCACAAGGCAGATCATTGGCCGGCGCAGACGGCGCAGCGCGCTGTTCAGTTCGGCCCCCTAACGGTCCAAGCTGCCCCCGTCCGAGGGCTCTAGACGGTATGGGGTGACGGACTGAGGCCTCACTCGCGATTGTTCGTGGGTTGCCGGCGGATGGGCCGCTGGCAGAGCCACAGTCGTGAGGAGGCCCCAGTGGGTTACGAGCGTACTTTCGTCGGGTTGGACGTGCATGCGCGTTCGGTGGTCGCGTGCAGCATCGACGGTCAGACGGGTGAGGTTGTCAGGGCGCGTCTGACGCCCGATCACGAGGAGATCTGGCGTTGGGTCGCCGGACTCGAGGGTCCGGTCGCGGTTGCCTACGAGGCCGGTCCGACGGGGTTCGGTCTGGCCCGGTTCCTGGCGGGTCGGTCGGTGCGGTGCGTGGTCGCGGCGCCGAGCAAGATCACGCGTGCGCCTGGCGATCGGGTCAAGACTGACGCCCGGGACGTGCTGCTGCTGGCGCGGCTGCTGAAGCTGGACGACCTGACCGCGTCACGGTTCCCAGCATCGAGGCCGAGTCCGCACGGGACCTGGTGCGGGCGAGGGAGGACTGCCGTGGCGACTTGATGAGCGCCCGTCATCGGTTGAGCAAGCTGCTGCTGCGTCAGGGCATCGTCTGGTCCGGCGGGCAGGCGTGGACCGGCGCACACGGTGCGTGGCTGCGCCGGCAGCGGTTCGAGGAGCCGGCCCGGCAGCTGGCCTACGAGTCTGCCTTCGAGACGGTCGCGATGACCGCCGCCCGCCGGGACCGGCTCGACGACGCGATCGCCGCGATGCCGGCGGACAGTGCGTTCACGCCCGTCGTGGTCCGGCTCGGCTGCCTGCGCGGCATCTCCACCCTCACCGGATTCGGCCTCGCGTTCGAGATCGGTGACTGGCATCGGTTCACCGGCTCCACGATCGGTTCCTACGTGGGCCTGGTCCCCTCGGAGTCCTCGTCCGGGCAGTCCCGTTCGCAGGGCTCGATCACCAAGACCGGCAACACCCACGTCCGCCGGCTGCTGGTCGAAGCGGCGTGGCATCACCGGTGTCGTAACTATGCCGGCGCCGAGTTGAACCGGCGATGGGAACGCGCACCCGTGGAAGCACGGCTGCGAGGGCAGGAGGGAAACAAGCGTCTGAACGCCCGCTGGCAGCGTTTCGACGCACGCGGCAAGCGTGCCACCGTCGCGAACGTCGCCGTCGCCCGTGAACTCGCCGGCTGGTGCT
>CAMAWO010000333.1 GCA_945861925.1 Bifidobacterium breve
GCACCGATTCCTCGGCAACATGTCGGCGCGAAATGCACAGATCATGACCGACTCGTCGATCGACACGCTCACCGCCGTCTCCGAGGCACTGTCGACCTACCGCGAGACGACGGTGCTCAACCGGCGCGAGCTCTACGTCGAACGCTACGAGGGCATCGTCGGGCGCAATGCCATCGCCAGTGCCAGCACTGCGTACATCCTCGAGATCCCCAAGTATGTGCTCGAGGCCACCCTCTACCTCACCGTGATGATGCTCGCGGTCGTGCAGTTCCTCACCAAGGATCTCGGCGCGGCAGCGGCGACCGTCGCCCTGTTCCTCGCGGCTGGCTCTCGCGTGGTGCCCGCAATGCTGCGCCTGCAGGGGGCGGGGATCACCATCCGGAATGCATCAGTTCAAGCGCAGCCCACATTCGTCATGGCTGACTTCCTCTCGTCAACCCGGCCCAAGGACGCGATCGACGAACGTGCGACGCCAATCCGCGAAACCGCCCTGAAGATCCGTGAGCGGATTGCTGCGGGCCACGGAGACTTCACCGCATCCATCTCAGTCAGGGGGGCGACCCTCACCTACCTCGAGGCCCGAAGGCCCGCGCTCCTCGATGCCAGTTTTTCCGCAGCCCCAGGCACGTCAGTCGCTCTTGTTGGTCCGACCGGGGCAGGCAAGTCGACCCTCGCCGACGTCATACTCGGGGTCCTGGAACCAGAGATGGGAGAGGTCTTGATCAGCGGCGTCTCACCCAAGGACGCCGTGCGGCTCTGGCCCGGTGCCATCGCCTACATCCCCCAGAACGTCGCACTCATCCAAGGGGCGGTGCGCGAGAACGTCGCCCTCGGACTCCCTCGGGATGCGATCGATGACGACCTTGTCTGGGAGGCCTTGCATCGTGCTCACCTCGCAGACTTCCTGCGCGACAGTCGCGAGGGTCTCGATACGAGCATCGGCGAACGTGGCATCCGGCTCAGCGGGGGGCAGCGGCAACGGCTCGGCATCGCGCGAGCGCTGTACACGCGGCCCCTTCTGCTCCTCCTTGACGAGGCGACGAGTTCCCTCGACGCCGAGACCGAGCAGGACATCATCGACACCCTCAAGGAACTTGAGGGCAAGGTGACGACCGTGACGGTTGCCCATCGGCTCGCAACCGTGCGCCTTGCCGATCAGGTGCTCTACCTCAGTGACGGAGCCATCATCGCCCGCGGCACCTTCGAGGAGGTGCGGTCGCAGGTGACTGACTTCGACCGGCAGGCCTCCCTCCTCGGGCTCTGACAGCGATGGCATCACCGCAGGATGTCGCAGCCGTTGTCTGCACGATGAACTCGGTTGTCTCCATCCGCGAATGCCTCGCATCCCTTCGAGCTGCCGGAGTCGGCGAGCTCATCGTCGTCGACGCCTCATCAAGCGACGGCACCCGTGAAATCGCTCTCGAACTCGCTGATCAGGTCGTCGACGATCCGGGGATCGGTCTCGGCAACGCGCGGAATGTCGGAATCGCCATCACGACACGCCCGTACGTGCTCAACATGGGGTCGGACAACATCATGCCCGCAGGTGAGCTTGACCGCATGCTCGACTACCTGACATCGCGGAACCTTCAAGGGGTGAGCGCGCAGACATTCATCGCTGGCGATGACTATGTGTCGAAGGGTCTCAATGACTGGCGCCGGGGCCGGTTCATTCCAGGACCATCAGCGGTGATCGGCACTCCGACCTTGTTTGACGGCGAACTCCTGCGATCCCACCCCTTCGATGCGGGCCGAAAGTTCTCTGACGACTCGGAGCTGTGCGAGCGATGGTCCCGCGAGTTCGACGCGCAATTCGCCATCTCAGATGCGCACGTACTCGAGATCGGCAAGACGACGTGGGCCGAAGTCGTCATTCGCTGCCGGATGTACGGGATCTCCGACGCTGAGGTCTACCGAATCGGGTCGCAATCCGGCTGGAGCCTGCAGCGCAAGCTCTCGTCACTTCTCCACCCAGCACGGGTAGACCTTTACCGCCCCCTTCGCAACCTGCCAATCACCGATGCCGCCCGGAGCGCGCCGTTTCTCGCCGCCTTCACAGGCATGCGCTACGCGGGCTGGGCAAGGTCGGCGCTTCGATCACGCTGAGTCGTCCCAGTTCAGTCGCCACCGGGCTAGGCGTGACGTGGCGTAGATTCGGGCCATGCTCTTCATGACTGTCCCCACAGCCGGATCACATCCGGAACTCCTCGATGCCATGATCCGCGACTGCGGCCTGCCGCGCGAGAACATCGTCATCATCGCAACCGCCCCAGGTGTCGCCGTGCCAGAGGGCTGCGTCGTCATTGAGGATCTCGGACCGAAGAACATCCAACGGTGGTGGGCCACCGGCATCAACGAGTCCAAGTCCCGCGGGGCGGCGGTCGTCGCGGTCGTCAATGACGACATCCGCCTCACGCCACAGACCCTGCCCCAGTTGAGGGAGGCCCTCGAATCGTCCGGGGCCACGATTGCTAGCCCGAGCCGGCCCCCTCGCCGGGATCGCCGGCACACCCGGCCCCTCGTGCCCTACTCGCCTCGCATCTGGGGGTGCCTGTGGCTCATCGATGCATCAAGCAGCCTGCGCCCCGACCCTCGCTACGTGTGGTGGTACGGCGACTGCGATCTCGACATTCGGGCCCGTCGGGATTATTGCGGGATCGTTACCCGGGATGTCGAGTACGAGCACTACTTCCCCGGCGAGGGCACCGGGCTCTCAGCAGAATTGACGGCGCAGACCGAGAAGGATGCGGAGACCTTCCAGCAGGACTACGCCCGGCTCCTCACCCTCTCGCGACTCGCCACAGCACCAAGCCGGTTCTTCAAGGAACGATTTGGGCGTCCCGCTCCCCCTTAAGGGCATTGTCGTGTGTTCAGATCGACGCCTCGGGACGCGAATGGTCGCCGCCACGGAACGGCTGCGGCTCATCGCATGCCCGCTTCTTCAGGACGGCCACCGAATCGTAGAACTGGATGCTCTGCAGTGAATCGCGCGTGAGGCCAAGCGCGCCGGGCCGCCGGGAGCGTGCGTAATAGGGCTGATGGAGGGTGTCGATGAGCTCCTTCAGCGCCTCGA
>CAMAWO010000334.1 GCA_945861925.1 Bifidobacterium breve
CGAGGGTCACAAGACAGGGGGCTGGTGGGACACTCTCGTTGGCCCCGGGCGCGCCATTGACACTGATCGCTGGTTCGTCGTGTGCGCGAACGTCCTCGGTGGCTGCCAGGGCACGACCGGACCGTCGTCCCTTGATGGTGATGGCCGTCCGTGGGGGAGCCGATTCCCAACGATCACTGTAGGCGACATGGTCGCGATTGAGGTCCTTCTCGCAGATGATCTCGGTATCGACTCCTGGGCGTTCATGCTCGGCCCGTCGCTTGGTGGAATGCGGGTGCTTGAGTGGCTCGTGGCCCATCCCAGTCGCGTCAGTGCCGGGCTCGTCCTCGGCACGACAGCGGCCGTGGATGCCGACCAGATCGGAACCCACGAGACGCAATTGTCGGCGATCTACGCAGATCCGCGGTTCCGCGGTGGCGATTACTACGGCATGCCTGATGGGCAGGGCCCGCACGAAGGGATGGGCGTCGCGCGGCGCATCGCCCACCTCACCTATCGCAGCGCAACCGAGTTGAACGAGCGATTCGCCCGAACTGCCCAGTCTGGTGAGGACCCTTTCGACTGGGCTCAGGGCAAGCGCGCCGGCCGCTTTGCCGTTGGGTCCTATCTCGACCACCACGCAGAGAAACTTGCCCGCCGATTCGATGCGAACACCTACATTGCACTAACCGACGCGATGAGCCTGTTCGATCTTGGCCGGGGTCGTGGTGGCCTCCAGCAGGCCCTCGGCTCGATCACCGCCCCGCTTACTGTTGTCGGAATCGACTCCGACCGGCTCTTCCCTGTCTCCCAGCAGCAGCAGATTGTTGATCTCACGCCAGGCGCGGATGCGCTGCACATTGTGCACAGCCTGCATGGGCACGACGGATTCCTCGTCGAGGATGATCAAGTGGCCGGCTTCGTCCACCTTGCGATTGACAGGATCCACCGTACTTCCTAAGCATCGTCGCCCCCGAGCGTCCGTGTTCGTGCATTATCACTCCCATGGGATTCCTCGATACCTTCGATCTGACCAAGACGCTGAACCGCGATGAGGAGGCTCGCCGACTCAAGGCCGGTCAGGATCGTCTCCTGTACCTGCGGCTGCTCGCTGGCGGCATCTATGACGCCTCGGGAAACCTCGGACCGCCGTTCTGCATCGTGTTTGAGGGATGGGATGCGTCAGGGAAGGGGGGCGCCATCAAGCGCGTTGTCGAGCCACTTGATCCTCGCCATGTCCGCGTCGTGTCGATCGCGGCACCGAGTGCTGACGAGAAGCGGCACCATTTTCTCACGAGGTTCTGGCCACAGTTGCCCGGCTGGGGAGGTATGGCCGTGCTTGATCGGAGTTGGTATGGGCGCGTACTCGTCGAGCGGGTGGAGGGCTTCGCAACCGAGGACCAGTGGCGACGTGCATACGAGGAGATCAAGTCCTTCGAGCGAATGCTTACCGACGAGGGCATGGTCCTGATCAAGTTCTGGATGCACATCTCACATGACGAGCAACTGCGCAGGTTCTCGGCCCGACAGGCTGAACCAGTAAAGCGTTGGAAGATCACCGAGGAAGATTGGCGCAATCGGGAGAAGCGTCCGGAGTACGAATTGGCGGTGACAGAGATGCTCGAACGAACGGACACGTCGTTTGCGCCGTGGACCGTGGTCGAAGCGAACGACAAGCGGCATGCCCGAGTCAAGGTCGTCGAGACGGTCGTGGAGTCCCTCGAGCTGGGCTTGAGACGAGCCGGCGTCGAAGTCGGGGAGACGCCTCGCTCCCCGTGAACCTGCAGGTTATCCACAGCCGAAGCTTGTGGCTGGCCATGGACGAGTCGCAGCGCTTAGCGTGCCTGTATGCGTACTGTGACCCCACCGTCCTCGTCACCCGCACCAATATCGTCATCTGGATCCTTCACCGCCAAGGTGTTGGTCGGTGGCATATTGGCCTTCGTCGCGTTGATCATGTGCTTCGCCGTGCCGTCAACGGCATCACCGAAGGCTCACCCGGGGCTTGTGGTCCCGAAGTCGGTCGATGTCGTCGGAGATGATGAGGGTGATCGATTCGTCGGCTCCGGTGGCCTAGTTCTCCCTGGGACGGTCGGTCACGAGACGCGACAGCGGGTGGCAACCTGCGTCGGATGTCGCTGGCGGCTTGCAGATCCCTGTGCCAGTTCGGCTGACGATGGCGCGCATGCTGCCTGCATGAGCGTGACCCGAGGTTGCGCTCGTGCGGCGCAACTGGTGCGCGTGTGGCTGTCCGAGGATGGGGGTGCGACCTGGCGTGATCTCGGCCTGGTGTGCATTCCACCGGGCGGCCCGGTGACCATCGCGCAGGTCGGTTCGTCGGTCTCGGAAGAGTTTGAGCGGGCGATCCCGGCGACAGGGCTTACGTATCAGCCGCGACGGGGCGTCCTGCCCTACCTGCCGGTGATCTTCCACTCCACCCAGCCGAGCGACCTGCCACCGAGCAACCATGTGATCAATGGCGTGAGCGTGACCCTCTACCCACGGCCGAGCTGGACCTGGGATTTCGGTGATGGTGCATCCCTTCGAACGTCGGTTCCCGGGAGCACCTACCCTGACCTCGCGGTGTCGCACACGTACTCCCGAGGAGGACGAATGCAGGTTCGCGTCACCACATCGTGGAGTGCGACCTACATGATTGATGACCTCGGCCCATTCCAGGTTTCCCTGCCCGTAACGCAGACGGCTACCGCCATCCTGGTGGTCGGACAGGCGAGGGCCGTGCTCGTTCCGTGAGGTCCAACGGACCCCGGCGCGACAGAAGGGTCGTTCGAGTGACACAATAAAGGTTCTCCTCACGGCCCGTACAAGCCCAGCGGCTTGACACGGGCTCTTGTCGTGGGGAAACCGTGAGAAGGGCATCGACGCATCAATGGCATCAGCGAAGAACGCAGGCAGCGCACCGCCCGCGAAGAAGGCGGCTCCCGCGAAGAAGGCGGCTCCCGCGAAGAAGGCGGCTCCCGCGAAGAAGGCGGCTCCCGCGAAGAAGGCGGCTCCCGCGAAGAAGGCGGCTCCCGCGAAGAAGGCGGCTCCCGCG